>CAYTYU010000005.1:2758-49677 GCA_964440815.1 uncultured Chitinophaga sp. | reverse complement strand
CGCCCCCGGCACGGTGTTCATCTTCGACGCCACGTGCGTGCCCGGCACGACCGGCCCCGGCGGCACCCCCGGCCAGACCCTGGCCGTGAGCAGCCCGACGGCGTTCTGCCCGATCTCTGCCTCGGCGTGCCTCACCCCCGGCACGTACCGCTGCGTGGTCGTGCCGTCGTTCCAGGAGCTCGCCTGCGGTGCGGACGGCCAGTCGAACGACTACCGCCTGAGCATCACCGGCGCGCCCGCGGCCTGCCCGACGCTCGTGTCCTCCACGTGCGCCGACCCCGGCCCGGACACCCAGGTGATCGGTGCTCCGCAGACCGTGTTCAACGGCCTGGTGGCCTGTGCCGTGAACCCCGCCTTCCCGAACTGCAGCGGCGGCGGCACCACGTTCAACCGCTTCGCCCGGGTCATCCCGGCGAACCAGATCTTGGATGAGATCAGCTGCCTGTCGATGGGCGTGTTCTCGGTGCGTCGTGCGGCCAATGCCGGCAACACGGCGTGCGTGAGCTTCGTCAGCGACATCCCGCTGCCGGCGAAGATCGGCATCTACCGCGACACGAACGGTGGCGCTCCCACGAACACGTTCGCGGCCGATGGCACGTGCCCGGACGGGAACTGCGACATGGTGCTCGTCAACGAGTTCAATGTCCTGGTGCCCGGCGGCGCGTACAAGGGCGTGCTCAACTTCCCGACCCCGATCTGCCTCGAGGACGTCCCCGCAGGCCAGAACCTGGTCGTGATCATGGAGTGCCCGGACCTCTACACGGCTCCCGGCCAGCCCGGCGTGCCCCCGGCCTCGGGCTACGGCCTGCGTGCGGCGGGCAACACCGAGACGGGTGATCCCCTCACCACGTACGTCCGCCTGAGCTGCGCCGATGCGGCAGCCCAGTACGTGCTGCCCACCACCCTGGGTGCCACGTTCACCGCGAACTGGGCGCTGGAGATCAACGGCACCGCGGTCGGTTGCGGCGGCTCTGCCTGCCCGGCTGACCTGAATGACGACAACTTCGTCAACGGTGACGACCTCGGCATCCTCCTGGGTGCCTGGGGCCAGTGCTCGGGATCCACCTGCCCGGCTGACTTCAACGAGGACGGCTTCGTCAACGGCGACGACCTCGGCGTCATGCTCGGCGCGTGGGGCCAGTGCGCGGGCTGACCCGCGGGCTGGTTGACCCCTGAACCTTCCGCCGCCCGCACCGCAAGGTGCGGGCGGCGTGCTTTTTGTCAGCCCTCGTCGCGCCAGCGTCGGCCCTGCTTGCGCTCGGAGGCCTGGCGCTTTCCCTCAAGCCGGCGCTCGATGCTGCCGCGCGTTGGCTTGGTGCGGCGGCGCACCTTCGGGCGCACCGCGGCCTGGCCGACCATGGTGCGCAGGCGCGCCTCGCAGGCGTCGCGGTTCATGCGCTGGCTGCGATGCAGGTCGCAGCGGTAGAGCAGTTCCCCGTCGCCGACGAGCACGCTGCGCGCGATGTCGCGCAGCCGCTCGACCGCCGGCGCGTCAAGCCCGCCGATGTCCGCGATCCGCACGCGCAGCACGGCGGCGGTACTTGCCTTGTTGACGTGCTGGCCGCCCGGGCCGCGCGCGGTGGTGAAGGTCCAGGTCAGGTGCTCGGGCCGGATCCAGGCGCCGCGGCCGAGGTCCATCGCACCCGCCGGCCGCACGGGCTTCGGCGGCCGCGGCGGCTCGGCACCGGGCGATGGGTAACCTTCGGGCATGCCGTGGCCCATTGTCGCATGCGCCCTTTCGGCGGACGCCCCGGCGGTCGACCCGGCCAAGGTTCTTGGCCTCGGGGAGGGCGTCCGCGCCACGGCGGACGTGGGCGTCTGGCTGCCGCGGCTGACTGGCACGGCGTGGTCTGGCGGCATGGGCGGGACGCAGTTTGCGCTCGATGGGGACCTGGGCGTGCAGGACCAGGGGGTCGGGTTCGCGGGCGAGTTCGCCATCAGCGTCGACCGCTGGCGATTCGGCGGCATGGGGTTCCAGGTGAGCGCGAACGGGTCGTCGACCGCCTCGGTGGGCGGCAGCTTCGCGGGCGTGGCCGTCGGTGCGGGCGACACGGTGAGCGGCTCCTACGACGCGTGGATGGCCGGTGCCGAGGTGGGCTACGTGCTGTGGCGGCCCTTCGCAGACCAGCCGTGGCCCTGGAGTGCGCCGGGCGACAACCGTGCGGGCGCCGAGGCGGCGATGGGGCGAAACGGCCGGCCGCTTGCCGACATCCAGGTGTTCGCGCTGGCCGGGGGCCTGGCGTTCCAGTACGAGCAAGAGGTGGCGAACGTCACGGCCGGCGGCAGCGGGACGTTCGGCCGCACCATCGGCGCGGCCTACGGCGGCGTCGGGCTCGACATCCGTGCCGGCATGGACGGGCGCGTGCCGCTGCTGCAGGACATCCGCATCTACGGGCACGCGGGCTTCGGCGGCGGCTGGCCCGATGCAGGCAGCGTGTGGATGATCCGCGTGGGGATCGCGGCCATGCTCCTGGAGAACGTCGGCGTCGAGTTCGGCTACCGGCTCTTCGACTTCGACCTGACGCAGGGCGACTCGCAGGTGGACGCCGGGCTGCGCGGCCTGTTCGCGGCGGTGAGCCTGAGGTTCTAGGGGTGGCGAAGGCACGCGGCAACGGCTACCTGCGCGCGAAGCTGCGCCACGTGGTGCTGACGCGCGCGGCCGACCGGCTGACGCTCGGGGTGCTCGGGCGCCGCCACCGCCGGCAGGCGATCGAGGTGCGGTCGATCGAGGTGACCTGCCCGCGCTGGCCGCGGGCATTCGACGGCGTGCGCATCGCGCACCTGACGGATTTCCACCTCGGCGACCTGATGCCGCTCGACCGCGCGGTGGACGCGGTCGAGCGCCTTGGTGCGCTGCGACCGGACATGGTGGCCTGCACCGGCGACGTGGTGGACCTCGATTCGCACGGTGCGGAACCGCTGCTTGCGGCGATGGGCGCGATGCCTGCACCGCTCGGGCGGTTCCTCGTGCTCGGGAACCACGACCACCTCGACGACGGCCACATGCTGGCATCGCTCGCCGTGATGCGCGGCATGCAGGTGCTCGACGGGCAGGTGGCCGCCGTGGGGGAGGGCGGCGAGCCGCTCCTCGTGGGCGGCGTCGACTGGGGGCGCTCGGTGCGCGAGCTGGATCGGCGCGTGCGCGCCCTGCCGCAGGTGCCGCACCTGTTGCTTGCCCACAACCCCAAGGCGTTCCATGCGGCGGCGCGCGCCGGCGTGGCGCTCACGCTGAGCGGCCACACGCACGGCGGGCAGGTGGCGGTGCCGGGCCGGCCGCGGCTCAACGTGTCGTTCGCGCACCGCCTGAGCGCCGGGACCTACCTGCGCTCGGGGTGCAGCCTCTTCGTGAGCGTGGGCGCGGGGGCGTGGTTCCCGCTGCGCGTCCACTGCTCGCCCGAGGTGGTGATGGTCACCGTGCGCCGCGGATGAGGTCCCACAGCGCGTCCACGTGGCGCTCGGCCACGGTGGGTGCGCCGACCGAGACGCGCAGCACCAGCTGTCCGTCGACGCGGGTGTGCGTGATGAAGGCGCGGCCACCGTCGTTGACGCGGGACATGATCGCGGCGGTGGCGTCGTCGCCGGCGCGCGCGCGGAAGCAGACGAGCGACCAGGGCGTCGGGTGCACGAGTTCGAGCGACGGCTCGGCCGCGACCTGTGCGCGCAGGCGCGCGGCGAGCGCCACGTGCCGGCGCACCAGCGCGCGCAGCCCCTCGACGCCCTCGTGGCGGATCACGAACCAGAGCTTGAGCGCCCGGAAGCGCCGGCCGAGCGGCACCTGCCAGTCGCGGTAGTCGATCACCTTGCCCGACTCGGTGGCCGAGTTGCGCAGGTACTCGGGCAGCACGCTCAGCGCCTTGACCAGCGCGGCGCGGTCGCGCACCCAGAAGGCGTCGCAGTCGAAGTTGACGAGCATCCACTTGTGCGGGTTGACGCAGTAGCTGTCGGCGTGCTCCAGCCCCGCGTGGATTGCGCGGAATTCCGGGCACAGCGCGGCGATCCCCAGGTGCGCCGCGTCGACATGGAGCCAGGCGCCGTGGCGGGCGCACGTCGGGCCCAGTTCCGGCAGCGGGTCGACCGCGTGCGTCCCCGTGGTTCCGACGGCCGCGACGCAGAAGAAGGGCAGGCAGCCGGCGGCGCGGTCCTCGTCCATCATGCGGGCGAGGGCCACCGGATCCATCGCGCGGTCTGCGCGCATCGGCACCGTGCGCAGGTTCGCGGCGCCGAGCCCCGCGACGCGCACGTCCTTCTCGATGCTCGAGTGCGCGTCGGCGGTGGCGTAGGCGACGAGGTGCGGGCCACCCGGCGACTGCAGCCCGCCGCGCGTGCCGGCGAATCCGGTGGCGCGCTCGCGCGCGGCGATGAGCGCGCACAGCGTGGCGCTGCTTGCCGTGTCCTGGATCACGCCGCCGCCGGGGCCGTCGCTCCGGAAGTGCGCGGGCAGGCCGAGCATGCCGGCCAGCCAGTCCATGACGTGGGTCTCGAGCTCGGTGCAGGCGGGGGAGGTGCTCCACAGCATGCCCTGCACGCCGAGGCCGGCCGAGAGCAGCTCGCCGAGGATCGCGGGGCCGCTGGCGTTCGCCGGGAAGTAGCCGAAGAAGTTCGGGCTCTGCCAGTGGGTGATGCCGGGCAGGATGACGCGGTCGACGTCGGCCGCGATGCGCTCCCACGGCTCGCCGTGCTCCGGCGGATTCGCGGGAAGCTGCGAGCGCACCCAGCCGGGGGCGACCGTCGACTGCACGGGGAAGCTCTCCACGCGCTCGAGGTAGTCGGCGATCCAGTCGACCATGGCATGGCCGTGCTTCCGGAAATCGAATGGCCGGGGCGCCGGGAGCGCGGATTCTTCCGCATCGGGGGTCTCGGGGCTGTCCGGCGGGGTGGCTGCCATGGGCGGCGCATTGTCCCCGCGGCGCGGATCATGGCAAACTGCCTGCAACGGAGATCCCACCCATGGCCGACACCACCGCGACATCCACCAACGAGTCCTGCTGCGCCGCCGCGTGCCGCTGCGACTGCCCCGCCCGCCTCGCCAAGCTCGAGAAGACGGTGCACCGCATCCGGCTGTGGCTCTTCGTCGCGCTCGGCTTCCTGATCCTCCTGATCGGAATCGGCATCGGCAAGGACGAGGCCCGCAAGATGGCCATGCGACAGGGGCCGATGCCGCAGCAGGGTCCTGGCCCGCAGCAAGGCCCCGGCCCGATGGGCCAGCCCGGGCGGCAGGGCCCGCCGATGATGCAGGATCAGGGTCCCCGCCGGGGACGATGACCGTTCAGGCGTAGTGCCGGCCGAAGCGGTTGGCGAGGAACGCCTCGAGCGACACGTCCTCGTTGCGCACGAAGCCGTGCTGGGGCAGCTTGCCCTCGTGCAGCAGGTCGAGCACGGCGGTGATGCCGCAGGCGGTGGTGATCTGGATCGCGGTCCAGTGGTGGCCGCCGATCTCGCGGTGGCGCACGATGCGCGCGTAGGTGCGCTCGGTGAACGTGCCGTCCACCATGCCCGCGGCACTGACGAAGATGGCCACGATGTCCTGCTTCGTGGTGGGGAGCGCGCGCTCGAAGGCGCGCTTGAGCTCGTCGCGGTGCTCGCGGAACCCGAGGTCCCAGAGCAGGAGCTTGAGGATCGCGTTGTGCCCGGGGTAGCGCATCGTCTTGTAGGAGAGGTGCTTCACCTTCCCCTCGAGCGTCAGCGCGAAGGTGCCCAGCCCGCCCGAGGTGTTGAACGCCTCGAACTCGGTGCCCTCGATCGTCATGTGCTCCAGGCCCTCGAGCGGCGGCACCGTGACCACCTTGCCGTCCACCACGGCCTCGCAGGGCTGGATGTACTCGTTGATCAGCCCGTCGGTCGACCAGGTCAGGTTGTACTTCAGGGCGTTCGACGGGAACTCCGGCAGCGCGCCTACGCGCATGCGCACCTCGTGCAGGTCGGTCATCCCCTCGATGACGCTGTTGGCCGCGATGGTGATGAAGCCGGGTGCCAGGCCGCACTGCGGGATGAAGGCGGTCTTCGCGCCGCGCGCGAGCTCCATCACCTTCTTGGTGACGGCGACGTCCTCGGTGAGGTCGAGGTAGTGCACGCCCTTCGCCTTGGCGCGCTCGGCGATCATCGGGTTGCAGAAGAACGGCGCGCAGCTCACCACCGCCCACGCGCCCTCGAGGCCGCGGTCGATGGCCGCCTGGTCGTCGAAGCGGCCGGCGAGCCCCTTCGCGCCGGGGGCCAGCGCGAGCGTCTCCCGGACCGAGCGCTCGCTCGAGTCCATGACGGCGACGCGGTAGTCGCCCGAGGACTGCAGGAGGCTGCACACCATCCGGCCGATCTTGCCGGCACCGAGTACGAGGACGTCCTTCATGGTCGTGTGATTCCGTGTCGTTTGGGTCTGGCTCAGGCCGGGAGCGTCGCGAGGTCCTTGCCGACCTCGTCGATGAGTTCGCCCATCGTCTCCGGGCCGAAGGAGAACCTCAGGCCGGAGGCCGCGAACAGGTCGGGAAGCGGCCGGCTCGCACCGAGCGAGAGGCCCTTCTTGTAGTTGGCCAGCGCGCGCTGCGGGTCGCGGCGCGACTGGAGCCACATCTGCAGGGCGCCGAGCTGGGCGATGCCGTACTCGATGTAGTAGAAGGGCAGCCCGAAGATGTGGAGCTGCCGGTGCCACATCGAGCGCAGCGACGCCTCGTGGCCGGTCCAGTCGACGTCGGCGCCGAAGCGCTCGTTCAGCCTCACCCACTCCGCGGCGCGCTGCTCGCGCGTGTGCGTCGGGTTCAGGTAGATCCAGTGCTGGAAGGCGTCGATGGTGGCGATCCACGGGATCATCGTGCACAGCGACTCCAGGTGGTCGCGGCGCGCGCGGTCGGCGTCCTGCGCGGAATAGAACTCCCCGAGGTGCGGGAAGGTCAGGAGCTCCATGCTCATGCTGGCCACCTCCGCGAACTCCATGGGGCTGCCGCGGTAGGCGACCAGCGGGTCGTGCGCGCAGAGCAGGCTGTGGAAGGCGTGGCCCGCCTCGTGCACCATGGTGATCACGTCGCGGTGCAGGCCTGCCGCGTTCATGAAGATGAACGGCCGCCGGCTTCGCTGGCGCTGGTACTGGTAGCCGCCCGGGGCCTTGCCCTTGCGGCTCTCAAGGTCCAGGCAGTCGCCGGTGCGCATGCTGTCGAACATGGCGCCGAGCTCGGCGTCCATCACGTGGAACACCCGGCTCGAGCGGTCGACGAGCTGGTCCGCGCCCTCGAAGGGCCGCAGCGGGCCGCGCCCCTTGAGGTCGACCTTCAGGTCCCACGGGCGCAGCTTCGGCAGGCCGAGGGCCTTCGCGCGCTCGGCGTTCAGGCGGCGCATCAGCGGCACGCAGACCTTCTCGGCGCCCTCGTGGAAGCGCTCGCAGTCGGCGGGCGTGTAGTCGAAGCGCTGCATGCGCGCGTGCTGGTAGTCGCGGAAGTTCTGGAAGCCGGCATTGAGCGCGATCCGGTGCCGCAGCGCGAGCATGCGGTCGAAGAGGTCGTCGATCCGGTCGGCGTCCTGCAGGCGGCGCTCCGCGACCGCTTCCCAGCTGGCCTGGCGGCGCGCGCGGTCGGTCTCCTCCAGGTACTTGGCCATCTGCGGCAGCGTCCGCTCCTGGCCCTCGAAGGAGACGGTCATGGCGCCGTTGATCTCGCTGTACTGCTGGTCGAGCTTGGTGACATCGGTCTCGATCGGGACGTTGGCCTCGCGGAAGAGCTCGACCGACCGGCGCAGGCCGCGCAGCAGCACGCCGTAGCGGGCCGGGTCGAGGCTGGCGGCGAACGGGCACTCGACCACCTTGCGGTCGAGCTCGAAGCCGGCCTTCTTCAGCTCGGGCTCCACCTGCTCGACGAAGTCGAGGAAGCGCCGGCGCGCGAGCTCGTCGTCGGTGTGCCGGGTCATCCCGATGTAGAGGTTGGCCGCGGCCTCCTCGGCCGCGGCGTCGAGCTCGCTGCGGTCGAGGAGCAGGCGCTCCAGGCCGTCGGCGTCGTGGATCGTGCGTCCCAGGAGCTGGGCGTAGAGGGGCTGCAGCACCTCCCACTTCGTGGCGTCGAGCGCCGCAGGCACGAAGGTCGAGGCGGGCGCGGGGGCGGCGGTGGGGTCGTATCGCTTCACGGGGCGTTCCTCGAGGATCGAGGATGGTAGTGCGGCGGGTGCGCCGCCCACCTGCCCCGCCGGGGCCGTCAGAGGCCGCGCACCGAGGCCGCGACCGCGGGCAGGCCGGCGCGCGTGCGCACCTCTTCCGCCAGGAGGTCGGCCTCGAGCCGCCCGCCGCAGACCACGAAGAGCGTGCTGCCGCTGCCGCTCACGTGCACCGTGCGCCCGGTCGCAAGCTCGACCTCGGCGATGTCGTCCTCGAGCACCGGCTCCACGGCGACGGCCGGCGCGGCGAGGTCGTTGAAGGGCGCATCGTGCGAAAGCGAGGCCATCGCGGCCAGCTCGCGCACGCGTGCGGGCACCAGCGCCGCGTCCGGCCGCATCAGGTCGAACTTGCCGTACACCGCGCCGGTGGGGCAGGGCGCCGACGGGAAGGCGAGCACCGCGTGCAGGTCGGGAAGCGCGGGCAGGCGCTCGATGCGCTCGCCGAGGCCCTCGACGATGGCGCTGCCGCCGTGCACCAGGAAGGGCACGTCGCTTCCGAGCTCGGACGCGATGTCCGCCAGGCGCTCCGCGCCGAGGCCGAGACCGAAGAGCTCGTCGAGCCCGCGCAGCATGGCGGCCGCGTCGCTCGAGCCGCCGCCGAGGCCGCCGCCCACGGGGATGCGCTTCTCGAGCTTCATGCGCACCGGGAGCTTGCGCCCCGCGGCGCGCTCGAGCGCCAGGTGCGCGCGCACCGCGAGGTCCTTCATGACCGGCCAGTCGATGTCGGTGGGGCGCGGCGCGTCGGGTGCCCAGACGATCGCGTAGAGCGAGTCGCGGCCGTCGTCGAGCCGGCGCAGGTGCAGGTCGTCGGCGAAGTCGAGCGTGACCATCCAGCTCGAGATCGGATGCATCCGGTCGGCGCCGGGCGGGCCCACCGACAGCGCGAGGTTCAGCTTCGCGGGCGCTCGGACGATGGTCTGGCGTTCGTCGGCCACGCGCGGAAAGTACTGCCTTCCTACACTTTCGCGATGCTCTGGCAGCCGGCATTGCCCGACCGATACCTGCGCATGTCCGACGAGGACCTGTCGGCCGCGATCCGCGCGCGCAAGGCGGAGCTGGGCTCGCGGCTCCTGGTGCTCGGGCACCACTACCAGCAGGACGACGTGGTGCAGCACGCCGACCTCACCGGCGACAGCCTGAAGCTGAGCCAGATGGCCGCGGACGAGGCACGCCGCCGCGGCAGCGAGTGGATCGTCTTCTGCGGCGTCCACTTCATGGCCGAGACGGCGGACATCCTGACCGACGACGCGGTGCAGGTGGTGCTGCCGGACCTCTCGGCCGGGTGCTCGATGGCCGACATGGCGCAGTTCGACCAGGCGGTCGAGGCGTGGGAGTCGGTCGAGCGCGCCGTGCGCGGCACGCGCACGCGGGTCATCCCGATCACCTACGTCAACTCGAGCGCCGCGATCAAGGCGTTCGTCGGCGAGAAGGGCGGCGCGTGCTGCACCAGCTCGAACGCGGGGCAGGTGTTCGACTGGGCGCTTGCCGGCGGCGACGAGCCGCTTGCGGACGGCGAGGAGGTGAAGATCCTCTTCCTGCCCGACCAGCACCTGGGGCGGAACACCGCCAAGCGCAAGGGCTTCGTGACCGAGTTCGACGCGACGGACGGGCGCAGCGCGGACACCGCGCTCTGGGATCCGCGCAAGCCTTCCGGCGGCCTGTCGCCCGAGGCGATCCGGCGCGCGCGCGTCCTGCTCTGGGCGGGCCACTGCAGCGTGCACAAGCTGTTCCGCCCCGAGCACGTCGACCAGGTGCGCGCGCTGCACGCGGCCGACGGCGGCATCACCGTGATGGTGCACCCGGAGTGCTCGCAGGACGTGGTGGACATGGCCGACCTCAGCGGCTCGACCGAGCACATCATCCGCACGATCGAGGAGGCGCCCGCCGGGTCGCGCTGGGCGATCGGCACCGAGGTGCACCTGGTCAACCGGCTGGCTCGCGCCGCCGCGGAGCGCGGCGTGCATGTGCGCATCCTGAGCGACTGCCAGTGCCTGTGCACCACGATGTACCGCATCGACCCGCAGCACCTGCTCTGGTGCCTCGACGGCATCGCGGCGGGCCGCGCGCCGAACGTGGTCCGCGTGCATCCGGATGCGAAGGCACTGGCGCGGCGCGCGCTCGAGCGGATGCTCCGGCACTCCGGCGCATCGGGGAAGGCTCCGCGCGCCGAGGCGGCGGCGCCGAAGCCGGCGTTCGTAGACTGACCGAGTGAGCGACTCGCCCGTCCGTCCCCGTCGAACGCTGCGCACCGTGCTGGTGGTGGGCCTGTCCGCGCTGGCGGTGCTCGTCTTGCTCGTCGCGCTGCTGCCGACCTTGGTGAGCATGGGGTTCCTGCGTGGGACGCTGGTCTCCGCGGTGTCCGGGCGCGTGAACGGAACGGTGTCGGTGGGCGAGCTTTCGCTCGGATGGTCCGGGCCGATCGGCGTGCGCGACCTGGTGATCGACGACGCGGCCGGCGGCACGCGGGTGGCGGCGTCGGTCACGCTCGAGCAGGGGCTTTGGACGCTCTTGACGTCGGGGGTTTCCGAGCTCGACGTGCGGGTGTCGGGGAGCGTGCGGACGCGGCGCGAGGCGGATGGGTCGCTGTCGATCGCGAGGCTGGCGAAGGAAGCGCCGGACGCGGCGCCGGCAGCGGCATCCGCAACGGGTGCGGCGGCGTCGCGCGGCGGTTCGGCGGGTGCCGCGCCCGGCCTGCCGGCGGGGATCCGAAGCCTTCGAGTGGCGCTCGAGGGGCTCAGCCTCGAGGTGCTCGACCCCGATGGCACGGTGTTCGCGGCCGCGCGCGGCGCGACGGGCGAGGTGCGCGCCGCGGCCGGCGGCGATGCGGTCGTCGCGCTGAAGGCCGACACCGAGTACCTCGGGCAGAAGGGATCGTTCGACGTCAACGCGACGTTCGGCGGGCTGTTCGCCGCCGACGGCACGCGCCGGATCGAGGGAACGTCGGCGAACGTCTCGGTGCGCGCGACCGACGTCGGCTTCGCGGCCGGCGGGCTGTCGATGCGCATCGGGCAGGGCACGGTCACGGTGACGAGCGCCAACCTCGCGGGGCCGCTCGCGGTGAAGGCCGACGTGCGCGCCGCCATCGAGGGGGCATCGCCCGCCTCGGTGCAGGCGGACGTGGCGATCGACCGGCTCCTCACGCCCGAAGGATCGGTGGCGCTCGACCTGGCGGCGATCCACGGCCGCGTCGTGGCGACCACGGTGCCGACGGCGCCGTTCGAGCGCTTCGTGCGCGGCATGGGCCTTGAACTGGCGCGGGACGTGGGTCCGAGCGTCGACCTCGACGCGTCGTTCGCCGATGCATCCGGCGGTGACCTCTCGATCTTGCTGCGGAGCGAGCGGGTGAAGGCGCAGGTGGCGGGGTCGATCGACCCGGCGACGCGCGCCGCGACGCTCCGGACGGTGGCACTCGACGCCACGCTTGCGCCCGCGCTCCTCGACCGGCTGGGGCAGGTGACCGTGGCGTCGCCCGCACGATTGGTGCTCACGGCTCGCGACGTGTCGGTGCCCGCGGCGTCGGCGGATGGGTCATTCCCGGTCGACCAGCTGCGATTCAACGCCGAGATGACGCTGTCGCTCGATGGCCTGCGCGTCCCGGGCGGCGACGGGCGGGTGCCGCTCGACGTCGTGGCGCTCAACCTCTCGGCGCAGGCGGAACCCGTGGCGGACGGCGTGTCCGTGGCGCTCGACGCGACGTCGCGCGCCGGCGGCGGAGAGCGGCCGATCCGCGCGCAGGGCCGCGTGAAGCGCGGCGGTGCGCTTGGCGCGCACGGGTCGCTGCGCGCGTCGTCGATCCCGGTGGCGCTGATCGCCCCCTTCGTTCCTGCGTCGGCCGGCATCGACGTCCGGCGCGACCTCGGCGACACGGTGCGCACGCTGGAGGCGGAACTCGGGGCGGGCGACGCGCCGACGTGGTCGGTGCGCCTGGACACGCCGACGCTGGCGGCGACGCTTGCCGGTGCCGTCGCCGCCGATGGGGCGATCCGCGTGGCATCGGGCGGTTCGATCAGCGTGGCGCGGATCGATCCGGCGCTCCTTGGATCCTTCGGCGTGCCGGTGGACGGGCCCATGGCGGCCGACGTCACCGTGCGCAGCCTGGCGCTGCCGGCGCCGGCGGCGTTCGACCTGGCGGCGCTCGGGTGCGACCTGGACGTGGCGGCACGGGGTGCGGGCGGCGGACCGGTCGCGCTGCGGCTCGGCGACGGCCCCGACGCACGGGTGCTGACGGTGTCCGACCTGCGCGTGACCGTGGCGACCGAGCGTCTTGGCCAGGATGCGCGCACCTCTGTCGCGGTGACCGCCGACGGCGTGCCGATCCGCGCCGACGTCCGTGCGCAGTCGCTTGGGTCGATGTCCCGCGAGGCGATCGAGCGCGCCGCGCTCACCGTGCATGTCGAGGCGCCCGCCATCGTGCGCGACACGATCGTGCGCGAGGTGCCGGCCGCGGCCGACGTGCTGGGGCAGCTTTCGGGCGGCTCGTATGCGCTGACGGCCGACTACGCGGGCTCGATGCTTGCGGGCAAGGGCACCGCTGCCGTGCGCGCCGATGCAGGCGACACCGTGCGCCTGGAGGCCGACCTGTCCGAGCGTGCGCTCGACGTCACCGCCGACGCCGCCGTCACCCTCACGCCGACGCTCATGGCGTGGGCGGCCGGCCCGTCCGGCCCGGCGCTGCGCGCGCCGTCGCGCGTCGGGATCAAGGTCGAGCGCACCTCGCTCGCGCGCACCGTGCCGTGGACGTTCGCGCTTCCCGCATCCGCCAAGGCGCGCATCACCGCGGCACCGCTCGCCGTCGGCGGCATCGCGGGCACCGCCACCGACCTGGTGGTGCGCGGGCTGGACGTGGAGGGCGAGGGCAGCCTTTCGTCGCCGATGCGCGTCGCTGCCCGCGTGCGCGCGGAACTGGCCGCCGGGCCGAGCGCCGAGACGGCCGTGGCGATCGCGCCGCTGGCGGCGAACGCCGCCTGGTCGCAGGGCGCCGCCGGCGCGCAGGCTTCGTGGCGCGCCGACGTCACGCTCGACCGCATCTCGGGCGACGGACTGGGCGTGCTGCTCGCCCTCGAGGAGTCCGTGCGGCGCGAGATCGGGAGCGGCGCACGCGTCACCGCGCGCGCCGAGTCCCGCGACGGGGGCATCGCCTTCGACGCCGAGAGCACGCTCGACCGCCTGCGTGCCTCGCTCAAGGGCACGTACCGCGGCGACGCGCTCGAGCTGGTCGACAGCCGCGTCTCGGTGAACGTGCCCGCTGCGCAGGTGCTTTCGATCCTGAATGCGCCGCCGAAGGACGAGCCGGGCGCGAAGCCCGCCGACCGCGCCGCGCCGCCTTGGCGCGAGTGCTCGGCGTTCGCGGCCACGGCCGACATCAAGCGCCTGCGCCTCGTGGGCAGCGCCGTCGGCACGATGGCCGCGGTGATCGAGGCGACCGCGGAGCCGCTGCGGCTCGTTCCGTCGGACGGCGAGGCCGTCACGGTCGAGGGCTTCGCCCTGTCCGTGAACGCGCCGGGCGGCGAGGCGCCCGCGCAGGTCCGTGCGCGTGCCTCGCTCGCCGGGGGCGGAAGTCAGCGCATGCCGGTGACGCTCGACGCGACGGTGGCCGACTGGGCCGACGCGACGGGTGCCGTCTCGACCGCGCGCCTGCGGATCGACGGCACGCTGCGCGCCGAGCGCGCCTCGACGCGCGTGGTGGGCGTCCTGGCCGGCATGGGCCGCGAGCTCGAGGAGGCGGTGGGCCCGGAGATCTCGGCCGACGCGACGGTGCAGTCCGTGGGCGCCGGCACGGCGACCGGCGCCGTCACGGTGACCAGCCGCTACCTCACGGTGCGCGTTCCGGACGTCCTCATGCAGGACGGCTTCCTGCGCATCCCGGGCGCGAAGCCCGCGGTGGCGGAGTTCGTCCCGTCCGAGCCGCTGCGCGAGCGCATCCTCGCGCCGATCAACCCCGTGTTCCGCGACGTGCGCCTCGCCGACGACCGCATGCCGATCCGGCTCACGATGGACCGCCTCTCGTACCCGCTCGACGGGAACCGCGCGCGGCTCGACGCCGACCTGCGATTGACGGTCGGGAACGTGCTGCTCGAACGCAACCCCGACAACGACGTCCTCAACCTGCTGCAGGTGTTCCAGGCGCCGCAGGGCCGGCCCGTCGACGGCGTCATCAACCCGCTGGTGGTGTCCGTGCGCGCGGGGCAGCTCGCCTACAAGGACTTCGACATCGGCATCGAGCGGCAGGGCGACGGCTGGCGCACGCGCCTCATCTTCTCGGGCGACATCGACCTGTCGAAGGCGCCGCCGTACGCGCGCCGCATCGCGGCGAACTACCCGCTCGGCTCCGTGGCGCGCGACGTGGTCGGGCTGCTGCCGAACGAGGACGGCGGCGGATCCGTGGCCAGCGCGCTCAACACGATGTCCCTGGGGCTCGGCGACGCGCTCCAGCTGCAGGTGTCGATGCGCGGCCCGCTCGGCGAGGTGGCCGGCCGGCCGGCGAAGCTCGATCGCACCGTGAAGCTGGTCTTCGACGAGCGCGCGGCGAAGCAGGGCGCCGGCAAGGCGATCGAGGCCGTCGGGGGCCTGATCGGCGACCTCATCAAGAAGCAGAAGGGCGGCAAGTAGCCGCCCTGGTCACATCGGCTTGTCGGCGACCGTGCGGTCGTACATCTCCAGGAGCTTCGCCTTGTCGAAGATGAGCTCCTGGCGGCTGAGGCCGGTGACGTCGTACACGGGAGTGAGCTCGATGGCGTCGCAGGGGCACGCCTCCTCGCACATCCCGCAGTAGATGCAGCGCAGCTCGTCGATGTCGAACTGCTTGGGGTACTTCTCGCGGTCCGGCCACGGGCTCTCGTCGGCCACGATGTGGATGCAGTGCGCCGGGCAGGCGGTCTGGCACATGAAGCACGCCACGCACCGGACGCGGCCGTCCTCGTCCTTGTTCAGGCGGTGGACGCCGCGGAAGTAGGGCTTGTAGATCCCGCCGTCCTCGACGTCGCGCTGCTCGCGGCGCTGCTCGGGGTACTGGACCACCCACAGGGTGTCCTTGTTGGCCCCGTTGCGGCCGATGTTCTGGAAGCAGTGGCGCAGCGTCGTCCCCAGGCCCTTGAAGACGTTGACCACGTAGAGGCTCTCCGTGCGGTTGAGCTTCGTCGGGGTGACGTCGAGGATCTCCGAGTCGCGGATCGCCATGGGTCGGGAAGTCTAGCCCGGCCGGGGGCCCGGTAGCCTGCGCGTCGAGATGGCCGCAGGTCCCGACCGTGCCCAGCAGCGAGCGGAAACCAGCATCGGCTGGCGGATGGCGGGGCTGGGCATGCAGACGAGTTCCGAGGTGGTGGCCGGCGCGCTGATCGGCTGGGCGGTCGATCGGTGGCTCGATTCCCCGCCGATCGGCCTCCTGGTCGGCGGCATCGCGGGCATCGCCGTGGGCCTCACCACCCTGATCCGCGGGGCGATGCGCGCCAACCGCGAACTGGACGAGGCGCGCCGGGGCGGTGGCCGATGAGCCCGCCCAAGGAGCAGGAAATCGCGATCCCGCCGAGACCGGTCCTGGGGGCCGTGCTGGCCGTGGCGGCGCTCTGCACCGTGGCCGCCGCGGCGGGGGCCCGCTGGACCCCGGATCCGGCCGCGGCGGCCCTGCCGATGCCGTTGGGGGCGGCGGCGGCCGGGCTGGCCACGGCCCTTTCGGCGGCCCTGTTCACGTCCGCAACGCCCCGTCCGGCAAGCGTCTGCGGATCGCTCTGGCTGGGGGCCACCCTGGCCCGGTTCGTCGTCGTGCCGGGGGTGTGCCTCCTTGTATATTGGTCCGCCCCGTCGGCCGGGATGACCCCCGTTTTGGCCGTCGTCGGGACCTACCTCGCATGCCTCGCGGCGGAGACCGCGACGGTGGTGCGGATCGTGCACCGAAGCCTGTAGAGACGCCCTCCGATGACCCTCCCGCTCCTCGCCTTCGGCGCCGACCCGCTCAACCACGTGCTGGACAAGCCGAGCGCCTTCTCGGGCATCTTCGGCACCGACGTGAAGCTCAGCGTGGTCTCCCTGGTCGTCGCCGCGGTGATCGTCCTGGCGTGGCTCTTCGTGGCCGCCTCGCGCATCAAGATCGGCCCGGAGTCGCAGGGCCACGACCGCTGGATCACCAAGGGCCGCTCGTCGCAGGTGGTCGAGGTGCTGGTCGAGGGCCTGTACTCGCAGATGCTCGAGCCCGTGATGGGCGCGCGCCTCGCGCGGGCGTGGCTGCCGTTCCTGCTCTCGCTCTTCTTCTTCGTCCTGGTCCTGAACCTCATGGGCCTGGTGCCGCTGATGGACCTGCAGGAGATCGTCCACGGCCTGTCCGGCCACGGGACCGAGGAGGAGAAGGCCGCGGCCAAGGGCGCGATGCTCTGGATCGGCGGCACCGCCACCGCGAGCCTGTCGGTGAACATGGCCCTGGCGCTGTGGGCGTTCCTGGCCATCCAGTGGCAGTCGGTGCGCGAGCTGGGCGTCAAGGGCACGCTCGAGCACCTGTGCGGCGGGCACGAGCTCGTGGCCAACAAGGGCCTGTGGTTCGTGGTCCCCATCATCTTCGTCGTCGAGGTGCTGGGCATGGTCATCAAGCCCGCGGCCCTCGCCATCCGACTCTTCGCCAACATGGTGGGCGGCCACACGCTGATGGCCACCCTGATGATGTTCGGCGCGATGGCCGGCACCGCCGGCCTCGCCATGTGGTCGGTGGGCGGCATCTCGCTGCTCGCCGGCGGCTTCGCCGTCGTCATCACCTTCCTCGAGCTCTTCGTCGCCTTCCTGCAGGCGTTCGTCTTCATGTTCCTCACGGCGGTGTTCATCTCCCAGATGGCCCACCATGACGAGCACCACGACGAGGAACACGGCCACGGAGAGCACCACGGTTCGGAGAGCGCGGCGGCCCATGCGCCGGGTGCCGTGCACGGACACTGAACCAGGGCCGGAGACCCGATTCTTCCCCGCGCGCTCGTGGATGCGCGGGACATGCATGAAGCGGCGCGCCACGGCGCCGGGACAACACTCGGAGACACAGACATGAAGAACACCGTCACCCTCGCGATCCTCGCCGCCGCCTCGGCCGCCGCACCGGCGCTCGCCCAGTCGGGCGCCGCCGTCGCGGACTACAAGGGCATGGGCGTCGGCATCGGCGCCGGCATCGTCGGCGGCCTCGCCGTGATCGGCGCCGGCCTCGGCATCGGCCGCATCGGCGCCTCCGCCAACGAGAGCACCGCCCGCCAGCCCGAGATGGGCGGCCGCATCTTCACGAACATGATCCTGACCGCGGCGCTCGTCGAGGGCGTCGCGCTGTTCGCGGTCGTCGTGTCGCTGCTCGGCATCAACAAGTGACCCACCCGGCCTCGCGCCCCGGAAGGGGCGCGAGGCCCTTCACGGCGCCCGCCCGTCGCGGGCAACCACCACGGAGCACCGAATGCACTCCCTCCTGCTCGCCGCCGCCGAAGGCGGATCCAACCCGGTCGCCTTCGAGATCCTGCCCGCCGCGACCGCCTTCGCCGTCTTCGGCGTGGTCTTCCTGGCGCTCTCGATCTTCGTGTGGCCCAAGGTCTCCAAGGGCCTCGACGACCGCAACGCCAAGATCGTGGGCGAGATCAAGGCCGCCGAGGAGGCCCGCGCGGCCGCGAAGAAGGCCCAGTCGGACTTCGAGCGCCAGCTCGCCAGCGCCCGCGAGGAGTCCGCGGCGATGATCAAGCAGGCCCGCGCCGACGCGCAGCGCGTCGCCGACGAGCTGAAGGCCCGCAACGAGCAGGAGCTGGCCGAGCGCGTCTCGCGCGCCAACGCCGACATCGAGGCCGCGCGCAAGGCCGCGGTCGCCGAGCTGCACGCGCAGTCGGCCGCGCTCGCGACGGACATCGCCTCGCGCATCCTGCGCCGGCAGGTGAACGACCAGGACAACCAGCGCCTGGTGCAGGAATCGCTCCAGGAACTCGCCTCCGGCCGCCGCTGAGGAACCGATGCCCACCCAGGTCGACGAGGTCGCCAAGGTCTACGCCCGCTCGCTGTACGAGCTCGCCCGCGAGCTCGGCGGCGACGCCGGCATCGCGTCGATGGGCGCCGAGCTGCGCGAGGTCGCCGAGATGGCGCGCGCGGACCGGAAGTTCGCCGAGTTCCTGCGCTCGCCGATCGTCGACCCCGCGCGCCGCGGCGAGAGCCTGCGCCGGATGTTCGGCGGCAAGGTGACCGACACGCTTCTCAACTTCATGCTGGTGCTCAACCGCAAGGGCCGCCTGGCGGCCCTGGAGGGCATCGCCGAGGCGTTCGACTCCATGGAGCAGGAGGCCTTCGGGCGCGTCGAGGTGGACGTGTTCACCGCCTCCGGAAGCGTCGACGGCCCCGCGCGCGAGGCGCTCGCCGCCGACCTGCGGCGCTCGCTCGGCAAGGAGCCCGTCATGCACTTCCACGCCGATCCCGCCATGATCGGCGGGCTGAAGCTCCGCATCGGCGACCGGCTGATCGACGGCTCGGTCGCCGCCCAGCTCCGCCGCATGCGCGCGGCGCTCCTCGACGGCGGCCTCGGAGGCCGCGACGCCGGGGCCTTCGTCGCCTGAACCAGATCCACCCGCGCCTCCCGCGCGACCCGCACCCGACCACCGACCCAAGAGAACCCGAAAGGCACGCCGTGAAGATCAAGACCGACGAGATCGCATCCGTCATCAAGCAGGAAATCCAGAACTTCGCCTCGCAGCTCGAGATCTCCGAGGTGGGCCAGGTGGTCGAGGTGGGCGACGGCATCGCCCGCGTCTACGGCCTCGGCAAGGTGATGTCGGGCGAGCTGCTCGAGTTCCAGACCCAGAGCGGCAAGGCCGTCACCGGCCTGACCATGAACCTCGAGCAGGACACCGTCGGCGCCGCGCTCTTCGGCGACACCGACCTGATCCGCGAGGGCGACACCGTGAAGGCCACGGGCCGCATCCTGGAGGTGCCGGTGGGCATGGAGATGCTCGGCCGCGTGGTCGACCCGCTGGGCGTGGCCCTCGACGGCGGCCCGGCGATCCGCGCCTCCTCGTCGCGCAAGGTGGACATCGTGGCCCCCGGCATCGCCGCGCGCCAGCCGGTGAAGGAGCCGCTCCAGTTCGGCATCAAGGCCGTCGACAGCATGATCCCGGTGGGCCGCGGCCAGCGCGAGCTGGTCATCGGCGACCGCAAGACCGGCAAGACCGCGGTCTGCCTCGACTGCATCATCAACCAGAAGAAGTACTGGGGCACCCCGGACGCGGTGGTGTGCATCTACGTCGCGGTCGGCCAGAAGGACTCGACCGTCGCGGGCGTCGTCGAGACGCTGCGCAAGAACGGCGCGATGGAGTACACGATCGTCGTGTGCGCCGGCAGCAGCGCCCCTGCGCCGCTCCAGTACATCGCGCCCTACTCGGGCTGCGCGATGGGCGAGTTCTTCATGTGGCAGGGCAAGGAAGGCAAGGCGCCCAAGCACGTCCTGGTGGTCTACGACGACCTGTCCAAGCAGGCCGTGGCCTACCGCGAGCTGTCGCTCCTGCTGCGCCGCCCGCCGGGCCGCGAGGCGTACCCGGGCGACGTCTTCTACCTGCACAGCCGCCTGCTCGAGCGCGCCACCAAGCTCTCCAACGAGAACGGCGGCGGCTCGCTGACCGCGCTCCCGATCATCGAGACGCAGGAAGGCGACGTGTCGGCGTACATCCCGACGAACGTCATCTCGATCACCGACGGCCAGATCTACCTGCAGCCCGAGCTCTTCGCCGCCGGCGTGCGCCCCGCCATCAACGTGGGCATCAGCGTCAGCCGCGTGGGCGGCAACGCGCAGATCAAGGCGATGAAGGAAGTCGCCGGCTCGCTGCGACTCGACCTCGCGGCCTACCGCGAGCTGGAGGCGTTCGCGCAGCTCGGCACCGAGCTCGACACCGCCAGCCAGAAGCAGCTTGACCGCGGCGCGCGCATGGTGGAGCTCCTGAAGCAGGGCCAGTTCGGCCCCTTCGACGTGATCGACCAGTGCATCTCGCTCTACGCCGCCAGCAAGGGCTACATGGACGACGTCCCGGTGGCCAAGGTGAGCGCGTTCGAGAAGGGCCTGCTCGAGCACTTCCAGGGCCCGGCGAAGGCCGTGCGCGACCAGCTGGCCGAGAAGAAGAGCTTCAAGGGGCTCGACGACCAGTTCGGCGCGGCGATCAAGGCGTTCAAGGCGACGTTCCGCTGATCCATCCGGCGATCGAGTCCCACCGCGCCGCCTATGCCGGCCGCCGGGTGGCGGTCACCGGCGGCGCGGGGTTCATCGGGAGCCACCTCGCGGACGCGCTGGTCGCGCTCGGGGCGGACGTCACGCTGCTCGACGACCTGTCGAACGGGCGCCTGGCGAACCTGTCCGGCGATGCGGGGAGGGCGCGCCTGGTGCGCGGCAGCATCCTCGATGCGGCGGCCCTCGACGAGGCGCTCGCCGGCGCGGAACTGGTCTTCCACCAGGCCGCGCGCGGCAGCGTGCCGCAGAGCATCGAGGCGCCGCTCGACTACTTGGAGACCAACGTCTCCGGCACCATGCGCGTGCTGGAGGCCTGCCGCCGCCAGCGCGTGCGGCGCGTGGTCTACGCGGCCTCGAGCAGCGCCTACGGCGGGGCACCGGGATTCCCGAAGGTCGAGTCCATGCGGCCGGACCCGCTCTCGCCCTACGCCTTCTCGAAGCTTGCCTGCGAGTCGCTCCTGCGCACGTGGTGGAACTGCTACGGCATCGACGCGGTGAGCCTGCGCTACTTCAACGTCTTCGGCCCGCGCCAGCGGCACGACTCCCCGTACGCGGCGGTGGTGCCGATCTTCGCGGAGCGGCTGCGCGCGGGGCTTTCGCCGGTCGTATACGGCGACGGCACCCAGACGCGCGACTTCACGTTCGTGGCGAACGTCGTGCACGCCAACCTGCTGGCCGGCCGGGCCGCCGGGCCGCTGGAGGCGCGCGTCCTCAACATTGCCTGCGGGACGAGCCACGCGCTGCTCGAGCTGGTGGAGCGCATGCAGGCGACCCTGGGGACGAACGTTGCATGCGAGTTCCGCCTGGCCCGCGCGGGCGACGTGCTGCACAGCCGCGCGTCGGTCGATGCCGCGCGCGAGGCGATCGGGTACGAGGTGGTCGTGCCGTTCGACGAGGGGCTGCGCGCGACGCTTGCGGCGCAGGCGTGAAGCCCGGTTGGCCGGGGACTGCCCACACCGCACGGGCAGCCCGCCGGCCGTGATTCGAGGTCGTCCGTCCACCCCCGCCGGGCGCCCCCTGCGCCGGGTCGAGCGGTGAAACGACCGGGGACGCCCCGAATGTCGGATGCGTCCCCGTGCGTTGCAAGCGTTGCGCGCCCCGGTTCGCCGGAATGCCTGTTTTTCCTATTCGCCGATGTCCTCGGCCCAGAGGTCGGGCTTCTCGCGCTGCAGGCGCTCCATGAGGGCCACGCAGCGCGGGTCGTCGACCACGGTGAGCTCGATGCCGTTGGCGCGCATCCAGCCCTCGGCGCCGAGGAACGTGCGGTGCTCGCCGATCACGACGCGCGGGATCTTGAAGAGGATCGCCGTACCCGAGCACATGGGGCAGGGGCTCAGCGTGCTGACCAGGGTGAGGGCCCGCCAGTCGCGGCGGCGGCCGGCGTTGCGGATGCAGCTGACCTCGGCGTGCGCGGTCGGGTCGCCCGACTGGACGCGCATGTTGTGCCCGGCGGCGACGACCTTGCCCGAGGTGTCGAGCAGGGCGCTGCCGATCGGGATGCCGCCCTCGCGCCATCCCTGCTCGGCCTCGGCGATGGCCGCGTCGAGCCCGCGGCGCAGGTGCTCGGGGTGGATGGGGTGGGCGCTCATCGGTCGTCCTCTCCGTGGAAGGCGTCCTGGAAGTCCGGGCTCTCCCGGTCGACGGCGCGCGCCAGGCGCGCCTCCTCGGTGGTCAGTTCGCGGGGGCCGTCCTCCTCGAGCTCGCGCATCCGCTGCCAGTCGGCCATGGTGATGAGCACCTCGCGCGGGCTGGCGCCGCGCGCCTCGCCCAGGATGCCGGCGGCGGCCATCTGGTCCACCAGGCGGCTGGCCCGGCCGTAGCCGATCGCCATCTTGCGCTGGAGCAGGCTGACGCTGCCGCGGTTCTCCTCGATCATGATCTCGACCGCGCGCTCGAAGAGCTCGTCGCGCTCGGACGCGCTGCCGGGTCCGGCCGCGCCGCCCGCGCCGGGCTGCTCGGACGCCGAGCCGGGCCCGCGGATCGCCACCAGCACGCGCTCGAAGCTGGGTGCCGCGATCTCCTTGAGGAACGAGGTGACGGCCCGGGCCTCGCGGTCGTCGACCAGCGTGCCCTGGGCGCGCACCGCGTCGTTGGCGCCGTTCTTCACCACCAGCATGTCGCCCTGGCCGAGGAGCAGCTCGCCGCCCTTCTGGTCGAGCACGATGCGGCTGTCCATCGCCGAGGCCACGCGGAACGTGACGCGGCAGGGCATGTTGCTCTTGATGAGGCCGGTCACCACGTTGGCCTGCGGGCGCTGGGTGGCGAGCACCAGGTGCATGCCCACGGCGCGCGCCTTTTGGGCGATGCGCACGATCGACTGCTCGACCTCGCGGTGCTGCATCATGAGGTCCGCCAGCTCGTCGATCACGAACACCATGTAGGGGAGCTTCTTGGGCGTGCGGATCCAGGCCTCCTCGCTCGGGGGCGCGAGGGCGGCGCGCAGCGCCTCGTCGCCAAGGTCGTTGAACCCGCGGATGTCGCGGACCTTCGCGGCCTTCAGGAGCTCGTACCGCTCCTCCATGTGGCGCACGGCCCATTCCAGGATGCCGGCGGCCTTCGACATGTCGGTGACCACCGGCGCCATCAGGTGCGGCACCTCGCCGAACTGCGCCATCTCCACCATCTTCGGGTCGACGAGGCAGAGCTTGAGCTCGTCGGGCCGCTTGGTGTAGAGCCAGCTCATGATGATGGTGTTCATGCACACGCTCTTGCCGCTGCCGGTGGTGCCGGCGATGAGCATGTGCGGCTGCTTGGCCAGGTCGAGGACGAGCGGCTCGCCGGCGCTGTCCTTCCCCAGGAACATCGGCAGCGCCATGCCCTCGGCGGCCGGTCCGCTCATCAGCTCCTTGAGGCGCACCTTCTCCTTCTTTTGGTTGGGCACCTCGATGCCGATCGCGGTGCGGCCCACCATGTTGGGGATGATGCGGACGTTCGGGGCGCCCAGCGCGCGCGCGATGTCGTCGTCGATCACCTGGACGCGTGCAGCACGCGTGCCGGGGGCGAGCTCCACCGAGTACAGGGTGACCACCGGGCCGCTTTCGATGCCGACCACCTCGCCCTGCACCTCGAACTGCCGCAGCGCGGCCTCGAGCTTGCCGGCCTGCTCGCGCACGTAGGTCTCGATCTCGGCGGAGTAGTTGCCCTCGGGGTCTGCCAGCAGCTCCAGGGTGGGGAACTTGTAGCCCGAGTAGTCCTCGGTGCGCGGGATGTCCTCGTCGCGCAGGGCGGTCTTGGTGGGGGCGCTTGCCATGCGCACGGGCAGGCGGGCGATCTTGGCCTTCAGCTCGTCGGCGCTGAGGGGGGCGCGGGCGGGGGCAGGGGCGTCGTCGACCGCGTCGGCGGAATCCTCGACGTCTTCTTCGTCTTCGTCCTCATCTTCGTCCTCGTCCTCGTCTTCGTCTTCGTCTTCGTCTTCATCCTCATCCTCATCCTCATCCTCATCCTCGTCATCGTCCCGCGCATCCTCGATCACCTGTACGTTGTCGGCGGACTCCTCCTCGTCTTCGTCGGTGACGATGACGGCCTTGCTCGCCTTCGCACCGGCCGGGCGCGCGGCGGGTGAGGCCGATGCCCCCGCGAGCGCCGGCGCATTGCGGCGCATGCCCAGCATGCCGGCCCAGTCGGCCTTCCACACCGGTTCCAGGAACGAGAGTCCCTGCATCACCGCGCCCGGGATGCGCATCACCACCTCGTCGGCGGCAACCAGCGCGCCGATCACCGCGGCGCAGAGCAGGATGAGGCTCGCCGCGAAGGCGCTGAAGCGCTCGGCGAGCTGCGCGGCGGTCCACTGCGGGACGAGCCCGGCCTCGACGCCGGCGACCGGCCCGAGGCGCGGGAACCACAGGGCGTGGATCGCGCCGACCGCGAGCACGAGGATCCCGGCGCCGATCGTGCGCAGCCACAGGTGCTGCGGGCGGAAGCCGAACGGCACGGCCGCAAGCGCCGCGGCGCCGAGCAGCACCGCCAGCCACGTCCCGAAGCCGAAGATCGCGTACGTCCAGTAGGCGATGGCCGCACCGGGCGTTCCCATCAGGTTGGAGGTCGGGTCGTTGTGCACCGCCACCGCGCGCGACGGCCAGTCGGCGTGGTGGAAGGAACCGAGCGCCAGCATCAGCGTGGCGACGCCCAGGCAGGCGGCGACCCAGGCGATTCGGTGGCGCAGCGCGGGGCTCAGCCAGTGGTGCGTCGAGGCGGATCCGGAGGACGTCTTGGAACGGGCCATATCCCGTGGATATCGGCAGGATCACAGCGTGATGCCCCATCTTTGCGGACCTTTCCGGACGCCGCTACCATCCGCCCGCGCATGCATTTCGCCCTGGTGGACACCGTCCTCGAGCAGACCCCCGACCGGGTCCGGGCCCTCAAGCAGGTGACCCTCGCCGAGGAGTACCTCCAGGACCACTTCCCGACCTTCCAGGTGCTGCCCGGGGTGTTCATGCTCGAGGCGATGGTGCAGGCCGCCCGGCGGCTGACCGATGCCCAGGGCCACCCCCGGATGGTGCTTGGAGGGGCCAAGGCGCTCCGGTACGGGTCGTTCGTGCGGCCCGGCGAGGCGCTGGAGGTCGACGTCCAGCTGGAGAAGTCCCAGCCGGACGGCAGCGTGGTCTTCAAGGGCACCGGCACGGTCCGGCGGCCCGGCGGGGGCGAGCCCGAGACGGCCGTCTCCGGCCGTTTTACACTTCGACCCCTGCGGATCCCCCCGCAGAACCCCTCCCAGGGGTGACCTGGGAACGTGCGGCTCCCCTGGCCGGGGCCGCGTGCATGGACGCCAGAAGGACGCAGAACCCATGGTGATTGCCCGCTCCGAGATCGAATCCAAGGTGACCGAGGTGCTGGAGAGCGCCCTCGGTGCCGACGCCGAGGACATCACCCCGACCGCCATCCTGACCGAGGACCTCGGTGCCGAGAGCATCGACTTCCTGGACATCCAGTTCCAGCTCGAGAAGAAGTTCTCCACCCCGGAGAAGCCCTTCAAGATCGAGCAGGGCGAGCTCTTCCCCGAGAACATGATGTCGAACCCCGATTTCGTGAAGGAAGGCAAGTTCACCGATGCCGGCATGGCGATGCTCCACGAGAAGATGCCGCACGTCGACCTGTCGGGCTTCGACGCCGACCGCAACGTGAAGGGCATCGCCAAGCTCTTCACGGTGAAGAGCCTCTGCGACTTCATCGAGATCAAGCTCAAGAAGTGAGCCCCCGGCGCGGCCGCCCATGCGCTGGATGTGGATCGACACCATCGTCGCCTACGAGCCGGACCGCCGGCTCGTGGCGATCAAGAACGTCTCGCTCGCCGAGGAGCACCTGCACCAGCACTTCGCGGCCGAGGGCGACCTGCCGGCGCAGCCCGTGATGCCGGCGTCGCTCATGATCGAGGGCATGGCGCAGACGGCGGGGATCCTGGCAGGAAGCGTCCGGAGGTTCCGCGAGAAGGTGGTGCTGGCCAAGATCCAGAAGGCCGAGATCAACGCCGACGTCGTGCCGGGCCAGTGCATCCGCTACGACGCGCGCATCGAGCGCGTGGACCCGATGGGGGCGGGGACGTCCGGCACCATCGAGCGGCTCGACCACCGCACGGGCACGTGGGAGCGGATCGGCGAGACCGAGATCATGTTCAGCCACGTGGACCAGAACATGAGCGGCCTGGCGTTCCCGGAGCACAACTTCGTGTTCAGCGACAGCTTCCGGAACGTGCTTCGGGCGAGCGGCCTCGGCCACCTGATGTAAATAGGTGCCAGGAACGGGTGTCCCCAATTTCCCGCGGGAAATTGGGGACACCCGTTCCTGGCACCTATTTCAAAAACGACCCCGCTCGGGGAGGCATCCAACCGAGACGGGGCCGATCCAGGGATTGTGGGGCCCTCACTTCCCGGGCCCGTGTTCCATGGGCCCCCACGCCTCGGGGCCCTTGTTCCGTGTCTCCGGCGCAACCCTCCAGTGCGCCGGGGACACCAACACTGTCGGTTCCATCCGGGGGGCGGCAAGCGTGCAGGTCGCGATTTCCGCACCGAAAGACGCGCAACGTCCGAGAGTGGTCCGTCTGTGCGGTCTGCGCACGCCCCCGCGAACGCCTGCGCGGCCTGCGCTACCCTCCGCGACGACGCATGGGCCGCCATCTTGCCGTCTACACGGGCAGCTTCGACCCGATCACCCTCGGGCACCTCGACGTGCTGGCACGCACGCGGGGCATGTTCGACGAGGTGATCCTCGCCATCGGCCACAACCCGAACAAGCCGGCGCTCTTCAGCTTCGAGGAGCGGCTGGAGCTTGCCCGCGGATGCGTGGACGACCTCGTCCGCGCATCGCCCGCCGGGGCGGCCGTGCGGGTGGAGACCTACTCGGGGCTCACGGTCGACTTCGCCCGCTCGGTGGGGGCGGCGGCCATCGTGCGCGGCATCCGCAACGTGACCGACCTGGCCGGCGAGTGCCAGCTCGCCATCACCAACCGCCAGGTGGCGGGCATCGAGACCGTCTTCATCGTGACCGGCGAGTCCTTCGCCTACACGAGTTCCAGCCTGATCAAGCAGATCGCGGCCTTCGGCGGAAGCCTGGACAAGCTGGGACCCCTGGTGCCGCGCCGGGTGATCGACGCGCTGGCCGCCAAGCGGCGCGACCCGGGTAACCCGCTCGGGATGCTGGCCGCCGAGCACCACGGCGGAAGCGAAGGCTGACGATGGCCGACTTCCGCGTCATCTCGATCGGCGCGATGTCGCACCACCCCCTGTGGGGCGAGCGCGGGGACGTGCGCCCCGGCCACGCGACCACCACGCTCGTCGAGTCCGGGGACGCGCGCATCCTGGTCGACCCGTCGCTTCCGCCGCAGGTGATCGTGCCGCGCCTGGCCGAGCGGCGCGGCCTGAAGCCCGAGCAGGTCACGCACGTCTTCCTGACGAGCTTCCATCCCCTGCGCCGGCGCGGGCTCGCGGCCTTCGAGGACGCGCAGTGGCTGGTCGGCGAGTCCGAGCGCGAGGCGATCGGCGCACAGCTCGTCGAGAAGTTCCGCGAGGCCGAGGGCGCGGGCGACGCCGACCTGGCGGCGACGGTTCGCGCGGAGATCGCCTTGCTGCAGCGCTGCAAGGCGGCGCCCGACCGGCTGGCGCCGGGCGTCGACCTCTTCCCGCTGCCGGGCGTGACGCCGGGCTCGTGCGGGCTGCTCCTGCCGCTTCCCGCGGCCACGGTGCTGGTGGCCGGCGACGCGGTGGCGACGCACGAGCACCTCTCTGCGGGGAAGGTGATTTCGCCGGTGTTCAGCCTCGAGCAGGCGCAGGAGAGCTTCCGCGAGGCGATCGAGATCGCCGACGTCCTGGTCTGCGGGCGCGATAACGCGATCCTCAACCCGATGCGCCGCTGACGGCGCCGGGCGCGGCCGCGCTCGTACACTTTTGCCCATGCCCGAGGCGCCCGCGCGCATCACCCTCCGAGAGCTCTCGCGCACCGCGCGCGACGGTGGCCGGTTCTCGTGCCTCACCTGCTACGACGCCACCACGGCGCGCTGGCTCGAGGCCGCGGGCGTCGAGGTGCTGCTGGTCGGCGACACGGCGGCCGAGGTGATCCTCGGGTTCCCGTCGACGATCCACGCGCCGCTCGACTTCCTGGTGGCGCTGACCGCGGCCGTGCGCCGCGGCGCGCCGTCGCGCGTGGTGATGGCCGACATGCCCTTCATGAGCTACCAGGCCGACGACGCGGAGGCGCTGCGCAACGCCGCGCGGTTCATGACCGAGGGCCAGGCCGACTGCGTCAAGATCGAGGCCGACCGCCTGCATGCGCCGCTCGTCGAGCGCATGGCGCGCGCGGGCATTCCCGTGGTGGCGCACGTGGGCAGCAAGCCGCAGCAGTCGAAGCTCAAGGGCGGGTACGCCAGTTCCGGCCGCACTGCCGAGAGCGCCATGCGCATCCTGAACGACGCCGCCGCGCTCGAGGCCGCCGGTGCCTCGATGATCCTGGTGGAAGCCTGCCCCGCCGAGGTGGCCGCGATGGTGGTCGAGCGCTCCACCGTGCCGGTGATCGGCTGTGGCGCGGGCCCGGCCTGCCACGGGCAGGTGGTGGTGCTGCACGATCTGGTGGGGCTGAGCGCGTGGCAGCCGTCGTTTGCCCGTCCTGCGGCTGCGCTCGGCGATGCACTCGAGCAGGCGGCGCGCGCCTGGCGCGACCGCGTGCGCCGCGGCGACCTCGGCGAGCACCCTTACCGCATTCCCGCGGACGAGCTGGCGCGGCTGCAGCAGCTGGCCGGTTCGTCGGCATGACCGAGCGAGGATCGACGTTCGCGCGTGCGCTGCCCGCCGCGTTGCTCGCGGTGGCCGCGGCATCGGCGCTGTGGACCGTGCCGGCCCTGATGCGCACCGCCGGCACCGTGCGCGCGGCGCGGTCGATGGATGCCGCCGCGGCGCGGCTCGACGGCCCCGGCGTCCTGGGGGCGATGGGCGCGGCGATGCGCGACGTGGCCAAGGCCGTGGAGCCCGCGGTGGTGCACGTGAGCGTGGCGGCCGCCGCCAAGGGCCGGCTGGGCGAGCGCGGCTTCACGCAGTCGGGATCGGGGTGGATCTGGGACGAGGCCGGGCACGTGGTGACCAACGCGCACGTCGTCGACGGCGCGCGCGAGGTGGAGGTCCAGCTGCACGACGGGTCGCTGCATGCGGCAACGGTCGTGGGGCTCGACCCGCGCACGGACGTGGCGGTGCTGCGGATCGAGGCGCCCGGCCTGCTGCCTGCGCGCCGGTCGGCCGACCTGCCGGCACAGGGCGACCTGGTGTTCGCGTTCGGCTCGCCGTTCGAGTTCCGCTTCAGCATGTCGAGCGGGATCGTGTCGGGCCTCGGGCGCAGCGCCGGCCTTGCCGAGGTCGAGTACGAGAGCTTCATCCAGGTGGACGCGGCGATCAACCCGGGCAACTCCGGTGGCCCGCTCACCGACATCCGCGGGCAGGTGATCGGCATGAACACCGCGATTGCGACGGGGCGCGGCGCGACCGCGGGCGGCGGGCAGTTCGCGGGCATCGGCCTCGCGATCCCGATGGCGATCGTCGAGAACGTGGTCGGCCAGCTGATCGACCATGGCGCGGTGTCGCGCGGGTTCCTGGGCGTGCAGGTGGTCGACGCGCGCCGCATGCGCGCGGGCGGGCCGCGCGGCGCGGCGTTCGACGCGGTGCGTGCGCGCTTTCCCGGCGACGCCGCGGTGATCGCGGCGGTGACGCGCGGCAGCCCGGCCGAGGCCGCGGGGCTGCGCGCGGGCGACGTGATCCTCGCGGTGGGCGGCCGCCGCATCGAGGTGGCCGACGAGGTGCTGAGCGAGATCGGCTCGCGCCGCCCGGGCTCGGACCTCGCGCTCGAGGTGTGGCGTGCCGGCGAGCCGGCCGACGCGCCGGGCGAGGGCATGCGAGTCCCGCTGACCGTGCGGCTGGGAACGCGTGACCCGTCGGTGAACGAGCCGATGCTCACCGCGCTCCTCTCGCGCGCCGGTCTCTCCGGGCTTGCCGACACGTCGCGCGGCGGCCGACGCGGGGTCGAGGTGGGCCGCGCGGACGGTCCCGTCGCAGCGGACATCCCGGCCGGCTCGTTGATCGTGGCCGTGGACGGGCTGCGCGTGGCGTCACTCGATGACCTCTGGGTGCGCCTGGGGCGCAGCGCGTCGGGGCGCGTGCGGATCCTCGCGGGCCCCGGGGCGGTGCTCACCGTGGTGCGCCCGGACGGCTCCGAGCGCGACGTCGACGTGCCGCTCCGCTGACGGTCGGCGGCCCGCGACCCGGTACGATTCGGGGTCCGATGGTGGCCCCCGCCGCAGAGACCATGCCTCGTCCCGGTGCATCGGCACAGGGCCCGATCCTGCAGGTCCGCGACCTCAAGGTCCACTTCCCGATCCGCAAGGGCGTTCTGCAGCGCACGGTCGGCCACCACCGCGCCGTCGACGGCATCTCGTTCTCGATCGGCCGCGGGGAGACGCTCGGGCTCGTCGGCGAGAGCGGCTGCGGCAAGACCACGGCCGGGCGCGCGGTGCTGGCGCTGCAGCCGGCGACCTCGGGCAAGGTCATGTTCGACGGCAGGGATGTCTTCGCGCAGGATGCGTCCAGCCTGCGGCGCCTGCGCCGCGACATGCAGATCATCTTCCAGGACCCGGGCGGCAGCCTGAACCCCCGCATGCGCGTCGGGCGCATCGTCGGCGAGCCGCTCGAGGTGCACGGCATCGCCGAGGGCGAGGCGCTGCGCGAGGAGGTGGAGCGGCTGCTCGAGACCTGCGGCCTGTGGCGCGCCGCGGCCGACCGCTACCCGCACGAGTTCAGCGGCGGCCAGCGCCAGCGGATCGGCATCGCCCGGGCCCTCGCCCTGCGCCCGAAGCTCGTGGTCTGCGACGAGCCCACCAGCGCGCTCGACGTCAGCGTGCAGAGCGAGATCCTCAACCTGCTGGCCGACCTGCAGCGCGACCTCGGGCTGAGCTACCTCTTCATCAGCCACGACATGGCCGTCATCCACCACGTCTGCGACCGGATCGCGGTGATGAAGGACGGGAAGATCGTCGAGGAAGGGACGCGGGACGAGGTGATCGGAGACCCGAAGCACCCCTACACCCGGCGCCTGCTGCTGGCCGTTCCGGAGTGCGACCCGCGCGTCGACGCCGAGAAGCGCCGCAACCGGCAGCGGATGCTGGCCGAGGAGATCGAGCGTTGATCGCCGATCCCACGCGGCCCCTGTCCCCCGACCAGGCACGGCGCAACCGCCGCGTGATCGTGGCGATCGCGGTGGTCTTCGTGATTTCCAGCCTGGCGGTGTTCGCGTGGGGCCTGACGGTGACGCAGTCCGCGCGCGAGAAGGCGCGCGACACCGACTCGGCGCTGCGGACGGTGGCGTGGGCCGTCCTCTGCTACGCGAGCGCCAACGACGGCGCTTTCCCGGTTCGCGACGAGCAGGTGTCGTCGCTGGACGCCGCGACGGGCCCGCCCGCGGGCGGGCAGTGGCCCTCGACGCGCGAGTCCGCGCTCGGCGGCCTGGCGCCGATGTCCACGCGCGATGCGGTGGCCACCATCGGCATCACGTGGGGCTCCGGCCCGGACGTCGCCCCCAACCTGAACACCAACGGCAAGTCGAGCACCCGCGGAACCGTCGACACGGTGAACGGGTGGATCGCCGAGTACGCCCGGGCGCGCGCCCGCGGCGACGCCGCCCCGGCCCCCGCCACGAAGTGAGGAGTTGCCCGTGACCGCGAATGCCGCCAACGCCGCGAGCGCCCCGGGCGCCGCCGCCCCGTCCGCACCCGCCGTCGAGCGGATCGCCCCGGAAGCCCCGCTGCACGACGTGATGGCCGGCGACGCGCGCTGGCAGGTGAAGTGCCTCGACCACGGCTTCGTGGCGATGGTGGACTGCATGCCGCGCCTGGTGCCCGAGGGCAAGACCGCCGACTTCGCGATCGTGCAGTCCGCGCGCGTCAGCTACGGCCAGGGCACCAAGCAGGTGAGCGAGGACCGCGGCCTGGTGCGCTACCTGATGCGCCACCGGCACTCGACGCCGTTCGAGATGGTGGAGTTCAAGTTCCACATCGCGATGCCGATCTTCGTGGCCAGGCAGTGGATCCGCCACCGCACCGCGAACGTCAACGAGTACTCGGCGCGCTACTCGATCGTCCCCGACCGCTTCTACCGGCCGGACGCGGAGTCGGTGCGCAAGCAGTCGAAGACCAACCGCCAGGGCGGCGACGAGCCGATCGACGCGGGCACCGCCGAGGACTTCCTGAAGCTCCTGGAGCGCGCGGAGGCGAACTACCGCGACTACCTGTCGCTCACGGAGAAGGGCGTGGCCCGCGAGCTCGCGCGCGCGGCGCTGCCGGTGAGCGTCTACACCGAGTGGTACTGGAAGTGCGACCTGCACAACATCTTCCACTTCCTCTCGCTGCGCATGGACCCGCACGCGCAGATGGAGATCCAGGTGTTCGCGCGCGCGATGTACGAGCTGATCCGCCCGATCGTGCCGGTGAGCTGCGAGGCCTTCGAGGACTACCGCCTGGAGGGCATGCACCTGACGCGCCTGGAGGTCGAGGCGATGCGCAGCGGCAAGCCGCTCGCGACGGACAACAAGCGCGAGATCGCCGAGTGGGAGGCCAAGCGCGCGCGGCTCGGGATGGGGTGAGCGTGTCCGGCGCCGGCGCGTCCCGCGTCGCCGTCAGCGCCGGTCGGCATCCGGCGGCTTGGTGACCAGGCCGACGAGCGGCTTGTCCGGGGCCACCTGGATCTGCACCAGGACGATGGGCGTCGGCTGGTAGTAGCGGAACCAACCGCCCGGGAACGGCCCCTCGCCGCGCTCGTCCCAGAAGCTCTCGACCGCGAGCTCGAGCGTGCGGCCGGAGCCGAGTTCGTCGACGCGGCGCACGTAGCGCTGGTTGATCCAGAGGTCGAAGTCCCGGTACGTGGTGCCGGTGGCGTTCACGAGCTTGATGTTGCCGTTGCCGATGTCCGGGATCACCTGGATGTCGACGAGCGACCCCTGCCCGAGTTGCGCGGGATAGGGCCGCGTCGCCTTCGTCGGGTCATACGGGTAGCGCTGGCACGCGCCCGCGGCGGCGGAGGCGACGGCCGCGAGGACCGCGAGGACCTTTGGAAGCGCGTGCATCGGCACCCGTAGTATGCCTCAGTCCGAAGGTCCGCGCACCATGGGCGTCGAGCTCGAACCCTCCGCCATCCCCCCGCGCACGCTGTCGCGGCCGGTCGCGGAGACCGCGCGGATGGTGCGTGCAGACCCGCGCATCCTGGCGCATGTCCCGGGATTCGACGCACCCTTCTTCCAGGCGGGGCTGGCGGGCTACTCCGACGGCGCGATGCGCCTCGTGGCGCGCACCCACGGCGCGCCGTTCTGCGTCACCGAGGCGCTCCTCGACCGCACGCTGATCAACGGCGGCAAGGGACGTCGCAAGGAGGACCCGGACCTCATCGCGAGCGAGGTTGGGATGGGCGAGCTCGAGGAGAATCGCGCGGCCGGGCTCGATGACCACCCGATCGCCGGCCAGATCATGGGGAGCGACCCCGACGAGATGGCGCGCGGCTCCGAGATCCTGGCCGGGATGGGCTACGAGGTGATCGACGTGAACCTGGCGTGCCCGGTGAAGAAGATCCGCCGGCGTGCGCGCGGCGGCCACTTCCTGGCGCACCCGCAGGATGCCGTCGACATCCTGCGCGCCGTGCGCGCGGCGGTGCCGGCATCGATTCCCTGCACCGTGAAGCTTCGCCGCGCCTACGACGACACCCCGTCGATGGCCATGGCCTTCGAGCGGATCTTCGACGCGGCGTACGAGCACGGGTACCTCTGGGCCACCGTCCACTGCCGCACCGTGGAGCAGCGCTACACGGGCCCGGGGCGCTGGGAGTTCCTGCGCGACCTGGTGGCGCGGCACCCCGACCGGCCGATCTTCGGATCCGGCGACATCTGGACGGTGCACGACATCTTCCGCATGATGGACATGTGCGGCGTGCACGCGGTGAGCGTGGCGCGCGGGTGCATCGGAAACCCGTGGATCTTCCGCCAGGCACGCGAGATGATGGCCGGTCGCGCGCCGGTCGGGCCGTCGATCGCCGAGCAGCGCGAGGTGCTGCTGGCGCACTGGCGCTTCAGCGAGGTGATCCACGGCGCACCGCGCACCGGCCGGCACATGCGCAAGTTCGGCATCAAGTTCGCGCGCCACCACCCGTGGGCTGCCGACGTCAAGCACGACTTCATCCGCTGCGAGACCGGCGCCGAGTGGACGTCGGTGATCGACCGCCACTACGGCGAGGCCGCGCAGGAACGCGCGCGCGCGATGGGGTGGGCGCCCGCGGTGGTGCCGGAGGATGGCGCGGCGGCCGCGATGGCCGACGCCGACACGTCATGCGAGGTGCCGGAGGAGTGACGCCGGCGCGCCCGCAAGTCGCAGCGGCCCGGGCGTGAAGCACTCGACGGTTCCGGGTTCGGCTGCCGTCTCGGGGTCTCGGCGTCCGGCGACCGCCAGCACGAGGCGGGCGTGCTCGCGTTCGAGCCTCGGCACGAGCCCGAAGGACAGGCTTGCTCCGAGCCCATCGCCCGTCCCCGCGCGTTGCGCATCGAGCCGGTCGGTGCGTCCGGTCGCGAGGTCGCACACGTAGGCGGCGCCGGCGTCCTCGCCGAGCAGGTCGTCCCCGGGCGAGCCGATGGCCGCCGCGTCGCCGAGGATCGCGAGCGCGCTGCCGAACCCCGCGCCATCGGAGGCCGCATCATCCGGGGAAATCGTGCGCACACGTCGCCACCCGGCGGGCGAGAGCTGCCAGTGCTCCACCGCACCGACCCGCGGCGTGCCCGCGCCCCATGGGCGTGCGACCGGCGCGCCCGCGAGGAGATTCGCGCCCGCGAGTGCGACGGCGGCACCGTGCCATCCGACCGCACCCGCGGACGCGCGCAAGGTGACCTCGAGCCGCCACGCGCCACCGTGGCGGCGGAACACATGCACGGCCCCGGGGCGGGGTATGCCAGTCCCCGCCCCGGGCTCGCCGACGGCGATGCGATCGCCGTCGGTCGCGATGGATGCCCCGAACCGTCCGCTCGTGGACTGCGTCGGTGGGACAAGCCGTGCGATGGTTCGTGCGTGCAACATGCCGTTCTGGCCCTCCGCGACGTCGAAGACGTCGACCGCACCGGAGTCGATCGCGCCCGGTCCGCCATCGGCGCGCGGGCTGCCGACGGCGAGCAGGTCGCCTGCGGCAGCGACGGCCGCACCGAACCGGGCGCCGGGTTCGGAGTTCGGCGGCGCAAGTACGGTGGCGCCGCGCTGCCCGGGTGCGTGCAGCAGCACGTGGCCGGTGTCGCAGGCATCCTGCCCGCATCCGGCATGCGGTGCGCCCAGCGCCACCAGGCGCACGGAGCACGCGATCGCCGCGCCCACGCCTGCCGTGCGGTCGGCGCCGGGATGCGGGAGCGTCATCCACCCGGCGGCCTCCGCCGGCCACCTCGGCGGCAGCGTGACGGCATGCACCCGCGCGGGCCCGTCGCCGACATCCATGTCGCGCGACGGGCCGATCCAGAGTCGGCCGTCCGGGCCGAAGGCGACGCACGGCCCGACCGCCGCCGGGTCGGCCGAGGCCGCCTCCAGGACGCCGAGCGGCCGCCAGCGAACCGGCGGTCCCTCCGCGCCCCAGGCGCCGGCTGCGGCCGAGCACGCCGCCGTCACGACGATGAGTGCTGCGCGTTGCATGCGTGCATGGTGGCCACGGCATGGGCGAAGCCGGGGAAAGGCCGCCATTTTTCCTGAGATTCCTGCTGGGCGCCTGGCCGCGGCGGCTTCCTACGATGCGCCTCAACCGCGGGCCGCACCCCGCCTGCCGCACGAGGACACCACCCCACCATGCACGCCGCCAACGAGACGTACTCCGACGGATCCGCCACGTACGAGGGCTACCTGGCCTTTGACGGCGCGAGCACGCAGCGCCGGCCCGGGGTGCTGGTCTTCCACCAGTGGTCGGGATGCTCGGCGTTCGAGCGCGAGAAGGCGGAGTGGCTCTCGGGCCTCGGCTACGCGGCGCTGGCGGTCGACATGTACGGCGCCGGCAAGCGCGGCTCGAACGCGGACGAGAACGGCGCGCTCATGACCCCGCTCGTCAAGGACCGCGGCCTGCTGCGCCAGCGCGCGGAGGCGGCGATCCGCCACCTGAAGTCCCTGCCCATGGTCGATGCCGACCGGATCGGTGCGATCGGCTTCTGCTTCGGCGGCCTGTGCGCGCTGGACGTCGCGCGTTGGGGAACCCCCGGCGTGCGCGGGGTGGTGAGCCTGCACGGGCTGCTGGGCGCCTTCGACGCGGCTCAGGTGCAGCGCGCGACCACCATGACGTCGCGCGTGCTGGCGCTGCACGGCTGGAACGATCCCATGGCCCGCCCGCAGGCGGTGCTCGACTTCGCGCGCGAGATGCACGACCACGGCGCCGATTGGCAGGTCCACGGCTTCGGCGGATGCGGCCACGCCTTCACCAACCCGCAGGCGCAGGATGCGGCGAGCGGCATGCAGTTCAACCCGCTCGCCGACGCGCGCAGCTTCGAGATGGCCAAGGACTTCCTGGCGGAGGTCTTCGGGCCGCAGTGGGACGTGCGCGTGAAGCAGTGCCCGTGGCCGAAGGCGGGGTGATCAGCCGCGCCCGGTGCCCCGCGCATCCGGGCCCAGGCTGTCCGCCGCGGACACCTCCTCCGCGAGCGCCGCGATCCAGTACGGCAATCCGAGGAAGGCCATGAGCAGGAAGCCGGCATAGGCGCCGATCGCCACGTCCCGGGAATCGAGCAGCCACGCCGCGAGCACGGTCGACATCGCGGCCATGGCGACGATGAGGATCGCGGCCCCGACCAGGGCGATCCGCTCGCGCAGGAAGCCCGGCATCCAGCGGGCCAGCCGGGCCGGTCCCACTCGTCGATGCGTCGATCCGTGGGCACGCCGGTCCAGCGCAGCCATCGCGACGAGGGTCGTGAGCAGGATCAGGGCGATCAGCACCGGCGCCCACGCCGCGGGCCACCACCATGCGATGCACGCCCCGGCCGCCGGCACGGTGGCGACGAGCCCCCACCTCATGGCCCGCCTGCGGTGCGCGCGCGTGATCGAGGCCGTGGCATCGTCCGGCATCGCCTTCATCCCATGGAGTGTCGTCTCCGTGCGCCGCATGCCAACCGGGGCGGACTCCCCCAAAGTCGCGTCCGGCGGGGGCATCGGGATGCCTGCGGCCCCTGCGGCATCCCTTCCCGCGCGCATCTACCGTACCGATCCCGCGTGCAGGCACCCTCACGACCATCGTCCCGCCCCCATCGCGCCGCGACGCGGCCGTTCCGTGGTGCGCCGACGTCCCGGGCCCGGTCGGTGATCCCGTGCTTGATCTGCGCCCTGGCGTGTCCCGTGGCGCTCGGCGACGGCCCGGCGCTCGCGGACCTTGCGGAACTCTCCGCCATGCGCGCCGAGGTCGCGCAGCTGCGCCGGGCCCACGACGAGCGATGGCTCGACGAGGTGCGTGCCGAGGCGGTGCGTGCGGTGGTTCGGGACGTGCTGTCCGACTCCGCGACCCGCGTGTCCGACCGCGGCGGTGCGCAGCTCGTGAGCGGCTACGACGCCGCGCGCGGGTTCTTCCTCGGGATCGAGGACGGCGGCGCGGCGATCAAGGCGTTCGGCTTCGTGCAGGCCCGGTTCGTGGCGAACGCCGGGTACGACGCGCCCGCCCGCACGCCCGCGTCAGACGTGGTCTGGGGATCGGAGATCCGCCGCGCGCAGCTCTTCGTGACGGGCCAGCTCGGCGGCCCCGACCTCGTCTGGCTGATCGGGCTCACGATCGGCTCGTACAACGACCCCTATCCGCTTCGCGGGCTCGAGGTGAACCCCGGTGCCGTCCAAGGGACGCCGCCCGGCATCAGCTACCTGAACATCACCAAGCAGTTCGGCGGCGGCTGGTATGGCCAGGTCGGACAGATCTTCACGCCGTTCACCTACGAGAGCCACCTCTTCTCCACCGCCCAGACCCAGGCGGGCGAGTGCTCGATGATCGAGTGGCTGTTCACCGCGAACTTCACCGCGGGCGTGGAGCTGGGGTACGCCGACGAGTCGATCCAGTGGGCGATCTGCTACGGCAACGAGATCGGCACGGTGCCCGGGCAGTGGAACGCCGACACCAACCAGGGCGTCGCGGTCACCAGCCGCCTGAACTGGAAGCTGTGCGGCACGTGGGAGCAGTACGCGCTGGAGACCAGCTTCCCCGGCCAGCCCTTCGGCGCGTTCCTGGGGATCGCCGGGCTCTGCCAGAACGGGCGCGGCATCAATCCTGCGCCGGTGTACGGCCTGAATCCGCGGGCCGCGACCGCGGACCTTGCGCTGATGTTCGGCGGGGCGAACCTCATCCTTCAGGGGATCTGGGCCGAGGACTGGGTGGAGCCCGACGCGACGAGCTGGGGCGGACTGGTGCAGGGAGGGTTCTTCCTGAACCCGGTCCTGGAGGCCTTCGGCAGCCTTGCCGCGGCGGACGTCGTCAACCTTCAGGGCATGGCCCAGGCCGGGATCAACTGGTACATCGACCGGCAGTCGCTGAAGCTCACCGGGCGGGTGGTGGTGCCGGTCTTCGGGAATCCCCAGGGAGTCACGGCCGACGTGCTGCCGCCGCAGGGCCTTGCCGGCGGGCCGAACCCGAACAACACCGTGTCGGTGGTGCTGCAGCTGCAGGCGGAATTCTGAACGACGGCTCATGCCGCGCGCTGCACGCTGCGCGCGTTCCGCCTACCTTGCCTCGATGAGCGACACTTTCGCGGACATCGGGCTCGGTGCGGACCTCGTCGCGGAGCTGGCTTCGCTCGGGTACGAGGAGCCCACGCCGATCCAGAGTGCGGCGATCGGTCCACTCCTCGCGGGGCGGGACCTGCTCGGGCAGGCGGCGACCGGCACCGGGAAGACCGCCGCGTTCGCGCTCCCGATCCTCCAGCGGATCGCGACGGAACGCCCGGCGCCCGGCCGCCCGCTGGCATTGGTGCTCGTGCCCACGCGCGAGCTGGCCGTCCAGGTGTCAGAGGCCTTCCACCGCTACGGCCGGAAGCTCGGCACCGCGGTGGTGCCGATCTACGGCGGACAGGAGTTCCATCGACAGGTGGCGGCGCTGCGCCGCGGCGCGCATGTCGTCGTGGCGACGCCCGGGCGGGCCCTCGACCACCTGCGGCGCGAGACGCTCGACCTCGCCGACGTGCGCATGATCGCCCTCGACGAGGCCGACGAGATGCTCGACATGGGCTTCGCCGAGGACCTCGAGCTGATCCTGGAGGCCGCGCCCGAGACCCGGCAGACGGCGCTCTTCTCCGCGACGCTCCCGCCGCGCATCGCGGCCATCGCCGAGCGGCACCTGCGCGACCCGGAGCGCATCCTGATCGCGCGCGACGCCGCGAAGCCCGGGTCGATGCCCAAGGTCCGGCAGGTGGCGTACATCGTGCCGCGCGCGCACAAGGTGGCGGCGCTCGGCCGTGTGCTCGACCTCGAGTCCCCGACGCTTGCGCTCGTCTTCTGCCGCACGCGCCTCGACGTCGACGAGCTGGCCGACCGGCTGTCCGGGCGCGGCTACCGCGTGGCGTCGCTGCACGGCGGCATGTCGCAGGCCGAGCGCGACCGCGTCATGTCGCGCGCGCGCGGCGGCACGGTCGACCTGCTGGTTGCAACCGACGTCGCCGCGCGCGGGATCGACATCGAGCACCTGACGCACGTGGTGAACTTCGACGTGCCGTCTTCCACCGAGGCGTACGTGCACCGGATCGGGCGCACCGGGCGCGCCGGGCGCGAGGGCGTGGCCATCACGCTGGCCGACCCGCGCGCGCACCGGCTGCTGCGGAACATCGAGCACGCCACGAAGCAGCGGATCGCGATCTGCACGGTGCCCACCCCGCGCGACGTGAAGGCGCACCGCATGGACATGACGCGCGCGGCCGTGCGCGACGCGGTGGTCGCCGGCGACCTCGACGCCTACCGGGCCGTGGCCGAGGCGCTCATCTCCGAGTTCGACCCGATGGACGTGGCCGCCGCCGCCATCCGCCTCGCGCACGAGGCGTCGGAAGGAGACGGAGAGGGCGACGCCCACGACGAGCCGCACATCCCCGTGATCGAGAGCTTCGCGCGCCCGCAGCGTGCGCCGGGGCGCGCCGAGTCGAGCGACATGGTCCGGATCTACATCTCGGGCGGGACGAAGATGGGCATGCGCCCGGCCGACATCGTGGGCGCGATCGCCAACGAGGCGCGCGTGAACCCGCGCTGCATCGGCGACATCGAGATCGCCGAGGGGTACTCGCTCGTGGAGCTGCCCGCGCGCGAGGTGGACCACGTGATCCGGTCGCTGCGCGGCGCCACCATGCGCGGGCGCAAGCTCAAGGTGAACCGAGACCTGGGGATCCGGCCGAAGAAGTGAGGAGAGGAAACAGCCATGCCGCTCGAACACGCCCAGCGCCACCTTCCCGACGGCTACGTCATCCGCGCGATGCGCGACGGCGACCATGCCGAGATCTCCGCGATCTGCGCGGATGTCTACCCGACCGAGCGGCCCTACACCGAGGAAGAGCTGCGCGCGCACCATGCGCTGTTTCCGGAGGGCCAGTTCGTCGTCGAGCACGTGCCCTCGGCCGCGGTCGCGGGCGCCCACTTCACGCTCCTCGTCAACATGATGCACTTCCATGTCGATGACTCGTGGGATGCGCTCACGGCGGGCGGGACGTTCTCCGACCATGACCCGCAGGGGCACACGCTGTACGGCGCCGACCTCTTCGTCCATCCCGGGCACCAGCACCACGGGCTCGGCCGCGCGCTCACCGAGGCGACCCGCGGCCTGGTTCAGGCGAAGCGGCTCTGGCGCATGGTGGGCGGCAGCCGCATGCCGGGGTACGGCCACGTGGCCGCCACGGTCGCGCCGGACGACTACATCGGGCGCGTGAAGCGTGCCGAGGTCACCGACCCGGTGCTGACCGCGCACCTGCACGACGGATGGGACGCGATCACGGCGATCCGCGGCTACCTGCCGCACGACGAGGAGAGCGCCGGCTGGGCCGCGGTCATCCAGTGGGTGAACCCGGAGTGCCCGCCGCCCGCGGAGTTCGACCTCTCGCGGGTGCCGCGAAAGGCCTGACACTCGCTCGGTACGCTCCGCGGCCGATGCAACGACGCGCCGCCATCGTCGCCGCCCTGCGCACGCCCGTGGGGCGCCACGGCGGCTCGCTCGCCTCCGTCCGCCCGGATGACCTGGCCGCGCACGCGATCCGTGCGGTGGTGGACCGCTCCGGCATCGACCCGGCGCTCGTCGACGACGTCTACCTCGGTGCCACCAACCAGGCGGGAGAGGACAACAGGAACGTCGCGCGCATGGCTTCGCTGATCGCGGGGCTTCCGGAGTCCGTGCCCGGGGCGACGGTGAACCGGCTCTGTGCCTCGGGGCTGGAGGCGATCCATGTCGCGGCACGCATGATCGAGTCGGGCCAGGGCGACGTGTACGTCGCCGGCGGCGTGGAGTCGATGAGCCGCGCGCCGTATGTCCTGTCGAAGAGCGAACAGGCGTTCGGGCGGGCGCAGGAACTCGTCGACACGACGATCGGCTGGCGCTTCGTGAACCCTCGGCTTGCCGCGAAGCACCCGCCGATCTCCCTCGGCGAGACCGCGGAGAACGTGGCGCGCGCCCACGGCGTCTCGCGCGACGACCAGGACCGGTTCGCGCTTGCCAGCCAGGAGCGCTGGGCCGCGGCGCATGCCGCGGGACGGTTCGCCGACGAGCTTGCCCCGGTCGACGTGCCGCAGGGCAAGGGCGCCACCAAGCGCTTCGACGTCGACGAGCACCCGCGCCCCGACACGACGATGGCGAAGCTGGCCGCGCTGAAGCCCGCCTTCTCGAAGGCGGCGGATGCGACGGTCACGGCGGGAAACTCCTCGGGCATCAACGACGGCGCCGCGGCGCTGCTGCTGGTCGAGTCGTCGCGGGCGAAGGCGCTCGGCCTCGTGCCCCTGGCCTACGTCGGCGCGGGCGCCTCGGCGGGCGTCGACCCTGCGCACATGGGGATCGGTCCGGTGCCGGCGGTGCGCAAGCTCGCGGGGCGCACCGGCATCGACCCTGCGTCCATCGACCTCGTCGAGCTGAACGAGGCCTTCGCCGCGCAGGCCGTGGCGTGCGTGCGCGGGCTGGGACTCGACCCGGCACGCGTCAACGTCAACGGCGGCGCCATCGCCATCGGCCATCCGCTGGGGGCGAGCGGCGCGCGCATCACGGTGACGCTGGTGCATGAGATGGTCCGCCGCGGCGCGCGGCGCGGCCTCGCATCGCTCTGCGTCGGCGTGGGGCAGGGGCTTGCCGTGATGTTCGAGCGCGAGTGAGCGCCGCGCGTCGTCCGCCGCGGCTCAGGCCTTCGCCAGCCGCCGGAACCCGCTCTCCATCGCCGCCACCAGTGCGTCGACCTCGGACTCCGTCATCGGGGTCGACAGCATGCCGGTGCACGTGCCGACCATCAGGAATCCCTCGGCAAAGAGGTGCTCGAGCATCAGCTTGAGCCGCTTGTTCTCCTCGGGCGTGGCGTAGGCCTCGCGGTAGTTGGCGGGAACGGTCGCCTTCATGTGCACGCGGAACATCGATCCGCCGCCGGTCACGCTGGCGGGCGCGCCGGTGCGCCCGATGGCCTCGGCGATGCCGTGGCGCGCGCGGTCGCCGAGCGCGTTGAGCCGGGCCACCGCCGCGCGGTCGAAGTGCTCCATGGCGACGCGTCCCGCGGTCATGGTGACCGGGTTCGCGGAGAAGGTGCCGGAAAGCGGGAAGAGCAGCTTCGGTGCGCCGGGGTTCAGCACCTCCATCACGTCGGCGCGCCCGGCGAGCGCGCCCACCGGGAAGCCACCGCCAATCATCTTGCCGAGCGCCGTCAGGTCGCCGTGGATCCCGTACTGCTCCTGCGCGCCGCCGTACTCGGTGCGGAAGGTGATCACCTCGTCGAGCACCAGGAGCGCGCCGTTGCGCGCGGTCCACTCGCGCATCGCGGAGACGAATGCCTTCGACGCGGGCTTCAGGCCCACGCGGTGGGGCAGCAGGTCGAGGAGCACGCAGGCGAGGTCCGCGCGGTGCTCGTCGAGCAGCGCGATCGACCGGTCGACGTCATCGAACGGGATGACCACCACGTCCTCCATCGCCGACTGCGGCGCACCGTGGACGAGCGGCACGCGGTTTGGGTGGTCGGGGCTTCCCCAGTCCTTCGGGGTCGATCCCTGGCTCGTCTCCACGTAGTCGTAGCCGCCGTGGTAGGCACCCTCGACCTTCGCGATCTTCGGGCGGCCGGTGAAGGCGCGCGCCGCCTTGAGGGCGGCCATCACCGCCTCGGTGCCGGAGTTCACGAAGCGGATGCGGTCGAAGCCGCCGCTGCGCGAGCACACGTGCTCGGCGTGCAGCACTTCCTGCTCGGTGGCCATCATGAACGCGGTGCCGCGGGACAGCTGCGCCGCCACCGCCTGCACCACCGGCGGGTAGGCGTGGCCGTGGATGAGCGAGGCCACGTTGTTGGCGAAGTCGATGCGCGTGACGCCGTCGATGTCGGTGACGCGGCAGCCATCGCCGTGCGCCACGTAGGGCGGCACCGACGACCAGAGAACGGTGTTGCGGCTGACGCCGCCCGGCATCACCTTCTTGGCGCGCTCGAAGAGCTCGGCGCTGCGGCTGGCGGTCGGGGCGGCGGCGGCATGCGCGGTCGTCGGGGTGGCCATGTCAGGCTCCTGCCTGGCGCTGTGGGTCCCGCAGGATCGGCGCGCCGGTCCGTTCCTGCACGAAGTCGAAGCCCACGCCGGGGGCGAGTTCCACCAGCCGGAATCCCTGCGGCGTCACGTCGATGACGGCGAGGTCGGAATAGACGCGCGTCACCACGCCTCGACCGGTGAGGGGATAAGTGCAGCGCTCGACGAGCTTCGGCGTGCCTTCCTTGGTGACGTGCGTGGTCATCACGAAGACGCGCTTCACGCCGGCCACCAGGTCCATCGCGCCGCCGACCGCGGGGATCGCGTCGTCGGCGCCGGTCGACCAGTTGGCAAGGTCGCCGTTCGCCGCCACCTGCAGGGCGCCCAGCACGCTGAGGTCGAGGTGCCCGCCGCGGATCATCGCGAAGCTGGTGGCCTGGTCGAAGAACGCGGCGCCCGGCATCATGGTGACGCGGCGCTTGCCGGCGTTGATGAGCTCGGGGTCGCCCGCGCCGGCGGCAGGGGAGGGCCCCATGCCGAGCAGGCCGTTCTCGGTGTGGTAGACGAGCGTGCGCCCCGCGGGCACGTAGCGCGCGACGAGCTCCGGGATGCCGATCCCGAGGTTCACGTAGGAGCCGCTCGGGATGTCCTGGGCCACGCGCTCGGCGATGCCCTCGCGGGTCCAGCCGACGGTCTCGGCCGCGGCAGGCTTCGTGCCGGGTGCGGTGCTCATGGGTAGCTCGCTCCAGCCTCGTTGAGCGCGGACTCGAGCGCCGGCTCGGGCACGTGCACCACGCGGTCGACGAAGATGCCGGGCGTGACGATCGCCTCGGCGTCGAGCGCGCCGGCGGGCACGACCTCGGCGGCCTGCACGACGGTGCAGCTCGATGCCGTGGCCATCATGGGCGCGAAGTTGCGCGCGGTGCGGTGGTAGAGCACGTTGCCGTGGGTGTCCGCCGCCCGCCCCTTGATGAGCGTGAAGTCGGCGCGCAGCCCGTGCTCAAGGACGTGCTCGCGGCCGCCGAAGGTGCGCACTTCCTTGCCGTCGGCAAGTGGCGTCCCCGCGGCCGTCGGCGTGTAGAAGGCGGCGATGCCCGCCCCGCCCGCGCGGATCCGCTCGGCGAGCGTTCCCTGCGGCACCAGCTCGAGCTCGACCTTGCCGGCGCGGTAGAGGTCGGGGAAGACGGTCGACCCGGCGGTCTTCGGAAACGAGCAGACCACCTTGCGCACCCGGCCCGCGCGCAGGAGCGCCGCCAGGCCCACGAGGCCCGTGCCCGTGTTGTTGCTCACGACCACGAGGTCCTTCGCCCCCTGGTCGATGAGGGCGTGGATCAGCTCGATCGGGCTGCCGGCCTCGCCGAAGCCGCCGATCATGACCGTGGCGCCGTCGAAGACGTCGGCCACGGCCTCGCGCGCGCTTGCGAGGCGCTTGTCGATCATCGGCAGGCGGGCACGGGCGGGGCCGCGTGCGTCACCCGCGCCATCTTGACGCGCGAGTAGTCGTACAGGCCGGCCTCGTCGAAGAGCACGCGGTCGGCGTAGCCGTCGAACCAGAGCGCCTCGGGGTTGCGGCCCACGATGCAGACCTTGCCCTTGTCGGCCGCGGCGCCGGAGCTGCGCAGGATCTTGAAGATCACCACGCCGTTCTCGCTGCCCTTGAGGCCCGGGATCGGCTTGTTGGTGACGGCGTTGACCTCGGTCTTCCCCTTGTAGTGGGTGATCGAGAGCCGCGCGTGCTGCTCGACGCCGGAGAGGCCCTTCTGCGACTCGTTGAGGATCTGCCAGGCGCGCTCGATCGGCACGTTGAAGGCGCGGTAGGCGATGATGTCGCGGCCGCAGAAGAAGTAGTGGTTCTCGCCGCCGGCGCGCTTGAACTCGCGCTGCAGGATGCGCAGGGCGTCGGGGTCGTCGTTGATCCCCTTGATGATCGGGGACTGGTTCTCGACGCTGAGCCAGCCGCGCGAGGCAAGGCGGCGCATCGCCTCGCCGGTCGCCGGCACCCACTGCAGGAAGCCCTGGCCGTCGCGGAGGTACTCGCCGCCCGCATCCTTCGCCAGGAACTCGTCGGGGTGCTCGAAGTGCACCACGATGTGCAGGCCGACCTCCGGATATGCCTTGTGGAACTCGTCGAGCATGGCCACGAACGCCTCGTCGAAGCGCTGCGGGTAGAACGCCATCTCCTTGGTGCCGATGCGGATCGACTCGATGCCGGCCTCCGCGAGCGCCGCCAGCCACGCGGCGATCTTCGTGTTCTGCAGAACCATCGCGTCGCCGCCGGACATCAGGATCTCGCGCAGCTTCTCGCGGCCGCACACCGGGTGGCGCCCGCCGTTGGCGGCGACCTCGGCATTGAAGCGCTTGACGTAGCCGATCACGTCGGGAATGTTGGCCAGGCCCTTCTTGGCCACGGTGCCGTCCTGGCGCTTGATCTCCTTGCGGGCGATCAGCTCCTCGCGGTAGCAGAAGCGGCAGTGGGCCGAGCACGTGGAGATCACGTACAGCAGTCCCATCTCGTACTTGTGCAGCATGCCCTCGACGGGGCTGTAGTCCATCTGGAACCCGGGGTCCTCGCTGCCGGCGAGGTCCATGGTCTCGGCCGGGTCGGCCTTCACCAGGCGGCGCAGCGGCGCGCTCTGCTTGGCGAGCTCGAAGTAGTGCCGGGTCACCTTGACCGGCATGCGCTTCTCGAGGTCACGCTCGGTGCCCTTCAGGACCCGCAGCTGCACCAGTTCCTGGGGCGTGTACAGCCCCATCATGTCCGCCGGCACCTTGTCGCTCAGGAAGGGGTCGAGGCCGTTGATGATGTCGCGCTCGTGGCGGGTGTCCGCGACCTTCGCCAGGAAGGCCTTCTCGCGCTCGGTGGGGGCGTAGGAATGGTCCATGGTTTGAACATACCACTCGGCTGTTTGCGGCCTGAAGCATCGATTGGGCGGAATCCGGGGCAAGCCCTGCATCATGCGCCCGGAGCGCGAGGATTCTCGGCCATCGCCCCGGCCGGGGGCCTTTGGCCGAGATTGGCCTAACTTTCCCGGCCCGCCTTGCCGACGGAACCCGTTATGGAAGCGCGCTCCATTCGCTCGCGGTCTGTCTGTTCGATGCTTGGTTGCCGCGGGCTGTCGCTGTCCGTGGCGCTGGTGCCGGCCTGGCTCGGGCAATCCTCGGCTGCGCAGACGGTGGTGCCGGGCGGCACGACGCTTCCGATCTCCGCGGACGATCTGGAGGCCAACGGCAGCCTGGAGTTCTCGGGCGGCGGCGGTCCGGCCATCCTGCTGCTGACCGCTCCGGGCGCGACCTTCACGAACCTCTGGAGCATCGACAACGCGCATGCCCGCTTCGAGCTGGGCGGCGAGACGCTGACCATCAGCCCGTCGGCGCTCGGAAGTTCGGCGATCGGCACGACCATCCTCGAGGTGGCCGACGTCACGTTGGTCCTGGGGA
>CAYTYU010000005.1:922-2748 GCA_964440815.1 uncultured Chitinophaga sp. | reverse complement strand
TGACGGGCGGCGCGCTGGACACGGAAATCAGTGCAGCCGCACTCGAGGCCGCGGGGACGCTGTCCTTCGTCCAGGGCAACGGAGATGCAGGCATCCTGAAACTGACCAGTTCCGGCACGTTCACGAATTCCTGGAGCATGACCGACGCGATCGGCATCTTCAACCTGCAGGGCAACTCGCTCACCATCAGCAGCGCCGTGGTGCATGCGGGAAACACGGCCACCGGCACCTGCAGCATCGGCGTCCAGAACGGCACGCTGACCCTCGGCCAGAACAGCTTCCTCACGGGATTCACCGGCACCATGGTGGCGAGCAGCCTCGGCACCATCGTGATCGAGCAGGCCGACTGGCTCACCGCCACGACCGCCATCGAGCTCAACAGCAACGCCGGCACGTCGACGCTCACCTGGGCTGGCAGCTCGGCCACGACGTACGCCGGTGCCCTGACGCTCTCGACCGGCGCGACTCCCGGCGAAGTGGTGATCTCGACGACCCAGGACACCGGCACCCTGGCCCTGACCGGGATCGTCTCGGGCGCCAGCGACCTGCGTCTCCAGCATGCGACCGGCGTCACGGCCACCCCCACCATCACGCTCGGCCTCACTGGAGGCTTCACCGGGCGCACCATCATCGACACGGCCAACGTCCGGATCGACACGCAGGCGTCGATCGGCTCGCTTGGGCTGACCCTCGACGGTGCCACGCTGACGGCAGGCGCCGCACTCACCATCGGTGCGACGCAGACGCTCGTGATCGACACCGGCTCCACCATCGTCGGTGCGAGCGGGGTGACCAGCCTCACGATCGACGGCGAGATGCAGGGGGCCGGCAACCTGACCCTCGATTCCATGGACGTGACCATCAACGGCACGGCCAGTACCTACACCGGGGCGGTCAGCCTGCGCGGCGGGTCGGAGCTGACGGTGTCCAACGCGGCGTGGCTCACATCCGCCACCGGGCTCTCGATGAACGCCGACGGCGCGGCGACCACGTTCACCTGGGACAGCGCGGACGACGCGACCTTCGCCGGCACGCTCGACGTCGGCACCGGCGGCATCGCCACGATCGCCACCGCGCAGGACACGGGGTCCATCGCGCTCTCGGGAGCGGTCTCCGGGACTGCCGACCTTCGGCTGCTGCACACCGGTGCGACCGCGACGGCAGCGCCGTCAGTGGTCCTCGGTCTCACGGGCGGCTTCACCGGCCGCACGATCCTGGAGTCGGTCAATGCCCGGATCGACACGCAGGCGTCGATTGGCTCGGCCGGCCTCACGCTCGACGGCGCGACGCTGACGGTTGGAACGCCCGCCGGTCCGGACCCGGAGATCACGATCCTTGACACCCAGACGCTCGTGGTCGTCTCCGATTCGACGATCGCCGGCACGACGGCCGGCGGCCTGACTGCGATGACGGTCAACGGCGAGATGCAGGGTATCGGCAACCTCACGATCAGCGGGATGGCGATGACCGTGAACGGAGCCACCACCACCTACACGGGAGTCGTCTCGCTACAGGGTGGGACCGCGCTGACGGTGTCGAACGACGCGTGGCTCGGCTCGGTGACTTCGATCTCGATGAACGCCGACGACGCGGCGACGTCGCTGATCTACTCAGGTGCAGCGGGCGGCTCCTACGCCGGGTTGCTGGACCTCGGCGACGGCATGGCCACCGTGTCCTCGACGGAGGACTTCTCGCTCACTGGCACGGTGTCCGGCACGGGCAACCTGCTGGTGACGCGCGAGGCCGGATCGTCGGCGGTGATCGGGCTAGATTTCGACGGGAGCCTCCTCTCCGGAACGACGATCGTCAGCGCGACCGAGGCACGC
>CAYTYU010000005.1:0-912 GCA_964440815.1 uncultured Chitinophaga sp. | reverse complement strand
CGCAGGAGTCGATCGGCTCGCTGGGCCTGACGCTCGACGGGGCCACGTTGACTGCGGGGATCGACCTGACCCTCGGCGCCGGGCAGAACCTGATCGTGTCCGACCCGTCAACGATCGTCGGCACCGGCACCGGCGGCGCACTGACCTCGCTGACGGTCGACGGCGAGATGCAGGGGACCGGCAACCTCACGCTCGACACTATGGCGATGACCATCAACGGCACGACCAGCGCCTACACGGGGGCGGTCAGCCTGCGCGGCGCATCGGAACTGGAAGTCTCGAACGCGGAGTGGCTTACGGAAGCCACGAGCATCGCGTTGAACGCCGACGGCACGGCCACCTCGCTGTCGTACACCGGCGCTGCGGCGGTCACGTCCGGCGCGACGCTCTCGGTCGGCAACGGCATTGCCTCGCTCTCGGGCGTGGATTCGACCACGTCCCTGACCCTCACCGGCACGATGTCCGGTGCAGGAACCCTGGCGCTCTCGGACATCGCGCTCACGGTCGGCGGGGCGGCAAGCTCCTTCACGGGCGGCATCAGCCTCGGGACCGGCGCGTCGCTGTCCACGGGAAACACCGCATGGGTCGAGTCGCTGGGCGCGCTCCGCTTCGATGCGACGTCGACCGTCGAGTACACCGGCGCCGCCGACGCCACCTACGACGGGCTCCTCGCGCTGTCGACCAACCCGGCCACCCCGAGCGATGCCACCATCCGCTCGGTCGGCGCCGGTGCGGGCGGCCTGACCCTTTCCGGCGTCGCGAGCGGCACGGGCAACCTGGTCGTCGAGAACACGGGCGGCTCGACGGCCGCGTTCACCCTCGCGCTGACCGGGACGTTTGACGGCACCACGACCGTCAACGACGCCGACGTCACGATCAACACGCAAGGCTCGGTCGGCCAGGACGGGCTGA
>CAYTYU010000004.1:0-49884 GCA_964440815.1 uncultured Chitinophaga sp. | reverse complement strand
TACGTCAGCTGGCGTATCGGAAAATAGGTGCCAGGAACGCCTGTCCCCATTTTCCTCCGGAAAATGGGGACAGGCGTTCCTGGCACCTATTTCATCCCGGAGAGCTTCTTCAGCTCCTCGAGGTTGCGGAGGTTCGCCAGCTTGTTCAGGAACTTGATCGCGACGAACACGCTGAACGCGATGATCAGGAACTGGATGATCGTGTCCAGGAAGGCGCCGTAGCGGATCGCCACCGCCGCCTGGGCGGCCACGCCGTCCTTCGCCTCGATGGCCGGGCGGATCACCCACTGCAGCTCGTTGAAGTTCACGCCGCCGATCGCCCAGCCGAGGGGCGGCATGAAGATGTCCGACACGATCGAGTTGACCACCTTGCCGAAGGCGGCACCGATGATGACGCCCACCGCGAGGTCGAGCGCATTTCCCTTGACGGCGAAATCGGTGAATTCCTTGATGAATCCCATGGTTGATGCTCCGTTTAGGCGGCGCGAAGCATAGCGGCGGGCCACGCGTGCCGCCCCGCGGCGGCCGGTCAGTACGCGCCCTCGGGGATCACTCCCGGATGTGCACCGTCGAAGGCGCGCACCTTGCCGCGCCACGACTCCAACGCCCCGGGCGGAACACCCGCTGCATCCGCCGCCGACCACTCCCGGTACATCTGGAACACGGCAAGCAGCGCCGCGGACTTCCGCCTCGCGTCGACATCGAGCGGCTCGAGCGCCTCCCACGCCGCACGCAGCGGCCCCTCCGCCTCCGGCCAGCGCCGCGCGGCAACCAATGCACGACCCGACGCCATCCGTGCGGCCGCAAGCAGCCACGGATCCATCTCCGGCGCGCGCTCCAGGATCGCCACCGCGCGGCCGCCCGCCTCGACCGCCTCGTCCACCTTGGACTGGTCGCGGCAGAACGAGGCGATGTTGAGCCATGCCACGCCCGCGTCGGCACCATCGCCCGCCCCCGATGCCTCAAGCACCCGAAGCGCCTCGCGCTGGATCGACTCGCCTTCCGCGAACTCCTTGCGCGCACGCAGCACGAGCGCCAGGTTCCCGAGCACGCTGGCGCGGTTGGGGTGGTCCTTCCCCGCGAACCGGTCCACGAGCGCAAGCGCCTGCCGCGCGTGCCGCTCGGCATCGTCCAGCTTGCCGGCGATCCGCTCGGCATGCGAGAGGTTGTGCAGCTCGAACATCGCCCGGTAGCCGCCGGCCGCACCGAGCGACTCGTTGATGCGGACCGCCTCCTCGAGCGCCGCACGCGCCCCGTCGAGCTCGCCCACGTCGAGCAGCACGATGCCGAGGTTGTTGAGCGCCGCCGCCAGGTCCTGCGTCGCGTCCGGATTCGCCCGCAGCGAGCGGACCGCCTCCTCGAGCTCCCCCCGCGCACGCGCCATGTCCGCACCGGCCGTGCGCAGCGCGTCGCCGAGCGCCGACCTCGCGCGCGCCATGTCCCGCGCCGCATCGGGCGAGCGTGCCGCCGCCGTCATCGCACGCTCGGCGAATGCCACCGCCTCGGCGCCTCGGCGTACGTTCGACAGAGCGTTCGACGCCTGGATCGCCACCGCACACTCCACCGCCGGCGCCGGCGGATCCGCCGACGCCAGCGAATCGAGCGCCTGCCCGTACTCGCGCAGCGCTTCTTCCGTCAGCCCGAGGCCCGCGAAAGCATCGCCGAGCACTCGACGGATCTCCGCCCGCTCGAGCGGCGCGTCCTCGAGCGCACCCCCATCCAGGTCGGCCACCGCACGCCCCAGGGTCTCGCGCACGGTCACGTCCGCGCGTCCATCCTGCTGCGTGGGATCGGCACCCTTGATCACCCCGGCCAGGTACTCCATGACGCGTGCGTTCTGCTGCGCACGGCGCTCGGCCCGCCGCTCGGCATCGCGCGCCGCGTCCGCGGCCCGGACCGACAGCGCGGTCGCCACGATCATCGCGAGCGCCACCGCCGCGATCGCACCGGCGACGGTTCGATGCCGGCGCACCCAGCGCACGGCGGCACGCGCGCGCGACGTGCGCAGGACCACCGGATCCTCGCCCGCCAGCCACCGGCGCAGGTCCTCGTGCAGCGCCGCGACGGACGCATAGCGGTCGTCCGGGTCCGGCGCGACCGCGCGCAGGCAGATCGCGTCGAGCCCGGCGTCGATGCCGCGACATGCGCCTGCGAGCGACGAGGGCGCTGGCGGCGCGATCGAGCGGATGGCACCGGCGAGCGCCGCCCGCCCGCCCGCACGCAGGCGGTCCGCCGCGCGCGGCAGGCGACACGCCACCAGCTCGTAGAGGATCACCCCCATGGAGAACGCATCGTTGCGCGTGTCGGGCACCCCGCCATCGGCCTGCTCGGGCGCCATGTACTCGGGCGTGCCGAGCAGTTCGCCCCGCACCGTGCGCCCGTCGCCGCCCTCGGCAAACGACGCATCGGCCAGCTTCGCGACCCCGAAGTCGATCACCCGGGGGCGGGCTCGGCCCGATGACTCGTCGACCAGCACGTTCGCCGGCTTGAGGTCCCGGTGGATGATGCCGCGCCGGTGCGCGTGCTCGACTGCGTCGCACGCCGCGCATGCCAGCTCGACGCGGGCGCGGACGTCGAGCGACCGCTCCTCGGCGAACCGGGTGATGGGAAGTCCCGCGATGAACGGCATCGCAAACCACGGCCGGCCATCCGTGAGCGCCCCCGAGTCGAGGAGCGGCGCGATGCCCGGGTGGTCGAGCGACGCGATCGCCTGCTGCTCGACGCGGAAGCGAGCCGCCGCGGCGGGCGACGTGACCGCATCGGCCAGCACCTTCACGGCGACGAGCCGGCGCACGGGATGCTCCTGCTTGCCGACGAACACCTCGCCGAAGCCGCCGGATCCGATCCGCTGCAGGAGCACGTAGCGCCCGGCGGAGCCGTCGCCGCCATCGACGGCGCGCACCACCTCGTGCCTCATTGCCTCCAGCGCCGAGTCCACGCGCGAGGACTCTCCGAGCGCGCTCAGCATCCGCAGCGCCGCCTCGCGCACCGCCTCGCCGACGTCCGCGCGTGCGGCGACCCACGACTCGCGCTCGCCCTCGGGATGCTCGATCGCCTCCAGGAAGAGCGCTTCTGCCGGACCGATGGACTGACCTGCGACTGCCACGGAACCCCCTTGCATGCGCGGATCCTATGGGTGCGGCCGGAACTACGATGTTTCCCCCTTCGACCCAACCCAAGGAACACGACATGCCCCGCACCGCCGCCCGCCGCCGACCCGACGCCGCCCCGAGCCGCACGCGCACCGAGACCGACAGCATGGGCTCGATGACCGTGCCCGCCGACGTCCTCTACGGCGCCACCACGCAGCGCGCGGTGCTCAACTTCCCGGTCAGCGGGCGCCCCGTTCCGCCGCAGGTGATCGCGGCGTACCTGGAGCTCAAGCGCGCCTGCGCCACCGCCAACGCGCGCCTCGGCGTCCTGCCGCGCGACACATCGCGCGCCATCGTCGACGCCTGCGAGCGACTGCTCGAGGACTTCGCCGACCGGCGCGGCGAGGTGATGCGCCACTTCCCGATCGACGTCTTCCAGACCGGCTCGGGCACCAGCACCAACATGAACGTGAACGAGGTGATCGCCAACGTCGCGAGCGTCTCGGCCGGCAAGGCGATCGGGTCGAAGGATCCGCTGCACCCGAACGACCACGTCAACTGCGGCCAGAGCTCAAACGACACCTTCCCCACCGCCATGCAGGTGGCGGGGGCGGTGGCCATCCATGGCCGGCTGATCCCTTCGCTCGCCGCGCTCGCCAAGTCGCTGCGCGCGAAGTCGCGCGCCTGGGACGGACACGTGAAGATCGGCCGCACGCACCTGATGGACGCGACGCCGATCCGCGTCGGCCAGGAGTTCAGCGGCTATGCCGCGGCCGTCGAGCTGGGCCTCGAGCGCGCCACCCGTGCGCGCGACGTGCTGGCGCACAACCTGCCCATCGGCGGCACCGCCGTCGGTACCGGCATCAACGCGCATCCGAAGCTCGGCCACACGGTGAGCGCACTCCTGAGCAAGGACCTCGGTATCCGCTTCAAGGAGGCGGGAAACCACTTCGAGGCCCAGGCCACCCGCGACTGCGTGGTCGAGGCGAGCGGCATGCTGCGGACGATCGCCGTCAGCCTGACGAAGGTTGCCAACGACATCCGCTGGCTCGGCAGCGGCCCTCGCTGCGGCCTCGGCGAGCTGGTGCTGCCGGCCACGCAGCCCGGCAGCAGCATCATGCCGGGCAAGGTGAACCCGGTCATCTGCGAGAGCGTCATGATGGTGTCGTGCCGCGTGATCGGCAACGACGCGACCGTCGCCACCGCCGGCCTTGGCGGCGTCGGCAGCCTGCTCGAGCTGAACGTGGCGATGCCGGTGATCGCAGACGCGCTCATCGACTCGATCGAGCTCCTGGCGAACGCGTGCGACATGTTCCGCACCAAGTGCATCGACGGCCTGGAGCTCCATGCCGACGCGACGCGCACGGTGGAGCGCAGCCTGATGATGGTCACGAGCCTTGCCCCGGTGATCGGCTACGACCGCGCGGCGCAGGCGGCAAAGGATGCCTACAAGTCGGGCGAGACGATCCGCGAGCACGTCCTGCGCCACAAGCTGGTGGAGCCGAAGCAGCTCGACCGGCTGCTCAACCCCGCCGACATGACGAAGCCCGGCGGCAAGGGTCCGGGCGGCGGATGATTGCTGGCCAATAACCAGCAGAGACTGTCCCAGGAGCCTGTCACTCGAACGAATTTCCGGACAATCGCGCTCCGGGATTTGTTTGCTTCCGCCCAAAGCGGGGGCATCCTGCAGGGACCGGAACGTCTCGTTCCCGGTGTGCCCGTCTTGAACGCTGGTACAGAGAGGAAGGAAAGGGTGTCGCACATGCGACGGATCGTTGCACTTGCAACCGGATTGACGCTGATGGCTGCCTCCGCGGCCACGGCCGGCATCCCAGGCACACCCTGGTACAGCAATGCGCCGAAGCCGGCGGTGCCGGACCCGAACGGGTCGGGCTTCACGCTGCAGGACGGCCCCTTCTCCGACGCCTTCGCGAGCGGCGGCAACTACTTCTACTCCTTCGCGCTCGGGCAGCGCTTCTCGATCAGCCAGACGCAGACCTTCGGGTCGGTGCGGCTCTGGGGCGCCTCTGAGTACATCGAGTCCGGCATCCCGCCGTGGCAGCAGACGCGACTCAGCCAGAACATCTCCGCGATCCAGGTGTCGATCTTCGACATCGGCGCGACCGGTCCTGCGTCCACGCCGCGCCACTCGTGGACCGTCGGCGTCGGCAGCATCACGCAGACCACGACGGGCAACTACGTCGGCGGCAACCTGAACTACTCGCCGGTCTTCCGCCTCGACGCGGCGCTGCTTGGCGGCTACACGCTGGGCGCCGGCAGCTACCTGGTGTCGGTGGGCGCCGTGCTCACGATCCCGGATGGATCCGCCTTCGCCTGGATGTCCGGCATCGCCGACGGAAAGCTTGATGCCACCCGCTCCTACGGAACATCCGGCGACCAGGTCGGCGAATGGGGCCAGTGGGCGCCGCTCGTCACCGGCACCACCGGGGCCATCGAGTTCTATTCGGAGATTCCGGGCCCTGCCACCGTCTCGCTCCTCGCACTCGGAGGGCTCGCCCGCAGCCGGCGACGTCGCTGAACGACACGACCTCCGCGGTCTCGGCGCCTTCGGGTTCCGATCGACCCGCCGACAGGCTCCTGACGCCCACCGTCCACCGGCGTCAGGAGCCGGTCGCGCTTTTGGGGCCCCATGCCGCGTCGATCGCCCGGCGGTGACGCGCCACGTCGTGCACGCGCAGCACGGCAGTGCCCTGCACCGCCGCGAACGCCGCAGCGATCGCGGACACCGCGTCGCGGTCGCGGGGGTCGGGAATGCCGGCCACCGCACCGAGGAAGCTCTTGCGGCTCGCGCCCACGACGACCGGCAGGCCGAGCGACCCGACCTCGCCGACCCGGGCGAGCAGCTCGAGGTTCTGCTGCACGTCCTTGCCGAAGCCAAGCCCCGGGTCCACCGCGATGCGATCGCGCGCAACGCCTTCGCGCACCGCCGCCTCGACGCGCGCCCCCAGCCAGTCGACCACGGCGCGCACGACGTCGCCGGCGGGCCGTCGCGCATCCGGCTCGGTGCTCCAGCGATCCTCGGCCGGCCGGACCATGCGGTGCATCAGCACGAGATGCGCGCCGTGCGCCGCGACGGTCGACGCCATGGCCGGGTCGTCCAGGCACGCGCTCACGTCGTTGACGATGCACGCGCCGGCCTCGAGCGCCGCGCGTGCCACCGCCGCGCTCCGCGTGTCGATCGAGACCGCCGCTTCCCCGGCAAGCGTCCGCACCACGTCACGCGTCCGGCGGACCTGCTCGGCATCCGCAACCGGCTCGGCGCCCGGCCGCGTCGATTCGCCGCCGACATCGAGGATCGCCGCGCCGTCGCGCAGGCACGCACGCCCGAACGACACCGCCGCCGCGTCGCATGCCAGCGCCCCGCCGTCGCTGAAGCTGTCCGGCGTCACGTTGAGGATCGCCATCAGCTGCGGCGGTCCGCCCTGCGGCCAGCGGAACGACTCGCCTGGGCGACTCACGGGGTGGACGGCGCCGTCGGCGCGGGCGTCGGCACGGGGGCTGGCACGGGTGCCGGTGCGGGCGCCCCGGCCGGCGCGGGCACGTTCGCGTCGGGCTGCATCACGCGCGCCCGCGCGGCGTCGAACCCGATGCCAAGGATGCCGCTCGGGACCACCAGCGCACCTTCCCACATGCGGTCGCGTGACCGGAACGCCGCGGCAAGCGGTTCGATGCCCGCGCCGGCCACCGGCACGAGCGCCGGATCCATGCCGGGCACGGACTCCGCCGCCTGGCGTGCGGCGGCGAGCAGCTCGCCCACGCCCACGAAGAGGACGAGGTCCGGCTGCGGCACGAGCCACGGCTGCATTGCCCGCACCACCGCGTGGTCACCGAGCACCTTGGTGCCGTCGGCCCGCGAGGCAGCCGCCGTCGCGCGCCCGAGCACGTCGGTGCGCTGGCTGTAGGTCACGACGAGCGCACCCGGCACCTCGCGGGCGAACCCGTGCAGGCCGCGCGAGCTCACGACGAGCTGGCGGAACACGCGCTCGAGCGGATCGCCGCCCGGGCCGGTGACGGTCTCCTTCACGGCGAACGCCGTCACGGTCGAACCATCCTTCAGCGTGCGCGCGTCCTCCCAGGTCGGCTCGCGGCGGACGCCGGCCGCCTCGCCCGCCTGCGACTCGACCCACGCACGGAGCGCGGCCTTCACCGCGGCGGGATCGTCGGTCACCACCACGAACGACGCATCGTTCAGGATGCCGCCCGAGAGGATCGCCAGCTTGCTGGGGAACGCGGCCACCTGGACCTGCTTCACCTTGTCCTGCACCGCGTCGATCCACGCCGGAAGCGTCACGCGCTCGCTTCCGGGGATCGTCGCCAGGAACTGCCGCACGCGCGAGGCGCCGCCCATCGCTTCCAGGTCCACGCCGAGCGCCCCGTAGAACGGTGCCGCCGGAAGCCGCGCGAGCAGGCCGCGCGCATCCGCAGCCGGGACGCCCGAAGGGATGGCACGCGCCACCTCGGTCTCGGGGGCGAAGCGCGCCATGGCGCGCACGCCGATCGCCAGCGCATCGAAGTCGACGGTCAGCAGCGCGTCGTCCACCTGACCGAGGAGCTCGGCGATCCGCGACTCGATCGCCGCCATCTCGGCGGGTGCCCGGCGCTCCGCGGCCTGGCGCCGCAGCGCGGGCGCAGACGCCCATGCCACGAGATCGGCCATGCGCATCAGCTCGCCACCGCGCGCACCGAGACGCTCGGCGAGCACGGGACCGATGCCCTGGGCCGCGTCGCCTTCGTTCGTCCCCAGCGCGTCGGCGCGGTCGGACACCACCACGTGCGACGGGGTCTTGCGCACCCACACCGTCAGGTCGCCGACCGGCCACTGCATGGCACCGTCATCGCGGCCCGGGATCGGCGAGAAGGTGCCGGCGACGAATGCATCGGCGTCGGTGACGGGAATCGCCGCCACGTGCGCGACCGAGTCTCCGCGGGGCAGCACCCACGAGGCCAGCGCGCCGCGGTCGTCGAAGCCGGGGCCGATCCGCGCCTGCGCCTTCAGCAGGTCGATCGGCCGTCCCCCCAGCGCGGCTTCCGCACGGCCCATGCGGTCGAGCGCCAACTGCAGGTCGTCGCTTGCGGTCTTCAGGCTCGGCACGACCACCACCGCGATCGCGTCGCGGGGGATGCGTGCGAGCGTGGCATCGATGGACTCCGCGTGGGCGGAGGGCCCGACCGCCAGCGTCAACGCCACCACCGCTCGTCGGAACATGCGCGACCGCGTCATGGCCGCAGGATACGAGCGGGACTCAGGGGGCCTTCGGCGCCGCGGGCGCGTCGGCCGCGGCTGCAGGGGCCGGCGCGGGCTTCGCCAGTGCCGCATCGATCGCCGCGCGGAGCTCGTCGCCCATCGGCTTCACCCCCGAGCCGTAGAACGCGACCGGCGCGCCGTCGCGGCCGACGAGGTACTTGCCGAAGTTCCAGCTGGGGAGCTTTCCCGTCGCCGCACCGAGAAAGGCGTAGACCTCGCTCTGCCCATCGCCCGCCTTGGTGCGGACCTTCGACATCATCGGGAACGTGACGCCGTAGGTCGCTCGGCAGAACTCCCCGATCTCCTTCTCGGATGCCGGCTCCTGGCCGCCGAAGTCGTTGCACGGGAACCCGACCACCACGAGCCCCTTGTCCTTGTACTGCTGCCACAGGCGCTCGAGGTCGGCGTACTGCGACGTGTAGCCGCAGCGGCTGGCGACGTTCACCACCAGCACCACCTTCCCGCGGTGCGCGCCGAGGTCGACCGGCGACCCGTCGAGCGCCGAGGCGCGGAACTCGAAGAGCGAGGAGGGCTTCGACGCAGCGGGCGCGTCCGGCGGCGCCGCCTGCCCGCCCCCGAATCCGGTGACCGCGGAGACGACGCTGAGGACGGACGCTGCAAGCTTGGTGGGCATGGGACGGAATCTCCGATCGTGGATTCAGGGACTGTCGATTCGTGGATGTTTCGATCCGCGAACACCGTTTCGCCGGGCGCCCTGCCACGGATTCCGTGAAACGGGTACCGTCTCTCGCGAGTCGAGCCAAGTTGTGCAATCTTCCGAAATCTGATGGCCTGACTTTGTGGGAATTTTCCCCATTTTCCGTGAGGGCTCACGAAGCGCTCCGCGCGTTTCTACCGGGGGAGCTTCGTGGTCGCGACGCTTCCTTCAATCTGCCCTCGGGTCGTGCCGCATGCACCCGAGCGAGGAGGGGGACGTGAGCTCGCCGCGCCTGCAGGAACTGCTCGAAGCCCACTACCAGGAACTCCGGGCCCTGGCCGAACGCCAGTTGGCGGCGGAACGGATGCGCGATGGCCAGCAGCCGCTCAGCCCGACGTCACTGCTCGGCGAGGCGTTCACGCGCCTCCTGCAGCAGCGAACGCGCATCGCGGACAAGAACCACCTCGCAGCCATCGCCACGATGCTCTTCGTGCGGGTGCTGGCCGACCGACGCCGTCGGCGCCGGGCACAGAAGCGCGGCAGCGGCAACGGCACGCGCCCGATCGACGAGGTCGAGGTGGCCGACGGCAAGCCCACGCCCGAGGAGGACATCCTCCTCGATGCCGACGTCGAGTTCCTCCACGAGAAGCTCGCGGAACTTGCGGAGAGGGAACCGCGCCGCGCCGAGGCACTGTCGCTGCACCAGATCGGCGGCCTGACGGTGGCGCAGGTGGCGGTGATGCTCGGCGTCTCGGTCGCCACCGTCGAGCGCGACGTGCTCTTGGCGCGCACGTGGCTCGCGCAGCAGATGAAGTGATCGACGCGGGCCGCCGCCGGGGCGCGATCAGGACGCCCCGAGCGCAGGCCGGAAGCGCACCATCGCCGCCGCAGCACGCACCAGATCCTCGGTCTCCGCCTCGGTGAACACCCGCTCGGACGCCGTGGCGATCCCCAGCGTGCCGACCAATCGGCCGCCGTCGCGCACCGGCACCACGATCGAACCGGCCATCCCCGTCGCGCGCGCACCCGGACGGACGACCCCCCGGTCGTCCTGCTGCAGGTTGCACCAGGAGACGGGCGCGTCGAGCCGGGCGCACTCGCCGGCCATCCCCTTGCCCACGGGAATCACGCGGATGTGCTCGACGACCGGCGGCGGCAACGGGCCGTGCATCGCGGCAAGACGAAGCTGCCCGCCCTCGTCCAGGAAGTGAAGCGTCCCGGTCACGGCCCCGAAGTGCGCGAGGACGGCCGCCAGCGCGCCGGACGCATCGGCCGCCGCGTCGACCGACGTGCACACGTCGCTCACCGCCCCGCCCCTCCGTGCACGGCGCGCGCCAGCTGCACCGTCGCGGCATGGTGGGCGCGCACCTCGTCCATCGAGTCCCCGCCCATCTTCGCCAGGAATGCGCGCGCCACCTCGAATGCCACCACGTGCTCGGCCACCACGCTCGCCGCAGCGATCGCGCTGATGTCGCTGCGTTCATAGGTGCTCTCGACCGGCTCGTGCGTCCCGAGGTCGACGCTCGGCATGCCCCGCAGCAGCGTCGAGATCGGCTTCATGGTGCCCCGCACCACCACGGGCATGCCGTTGGTCATGCCGCCCTCGAGGCCGCCGGCGTTGTTCGTGGCGCGCACGAAGCCGAGCGAGGGCGTCGCCGCCTCGGCCGCATCGAAGGCGATCGGGTCATGCACCTGGCTCCCGAAGCGCGCTGCGCACCCGGTGCCGAGGCCGATCTCGACCGCCTTGAACGCCTGGATGCCCATCACCGCGGCGGCCAGGCGCGAATCGAGCCGCTCGTCCCACTGGACGCAGGTCCCGAGCCCGGGCGGAACGCCCAGGACGTGCACCTCGACCGTGCCGCCCACCGTGTCGCGTTCCACCTTCGCGCGATGGATGTGCGCCACGATGCGGGCGCCGGTCTCCGCGCACGGGCACGCGACCTCGCTGGAGTCTCGCCGCGCGCGCAGGTCCGCAAGCGACTCCATCCGAACGTCCGGCTCGAACGACGCATCGATCGCCCCGCGCACGAAGCCGAACGTCTCGATGCCGAATTCGCGCAGCAGGAGCCGCGACAGCGCGCCCGCCGCCACGCGCGCCGCGGTCTCGCGCGCGCTCGCGCGCTCGAGCGTGCCGCGGCAGTCGACGGTCGACCACTTCAGGCTTCCGGCGAGGTCGGCATGCCCGGGGCGCGGGCGGTGCACCGGCGGCGTCTTCTCCGGGTCGTCCAGCCGGCTGTCGGCGTTCTGCACCTCGAGCACGACGGGCGAGCCGAGCGTCACGCCCTGCCGCACGCCGGACAGCACGCGCACCTGGTCATGCTCGATCCGCTGCCGCGCGCCGCGCCCGTAGCCCGCCTGCCGACGGGCCAGTTCCGCATCGATGAAGGCCGTGTCCACCCGCAGGCCCGCGGGAAGCCCCTCGACGAAGGCGAGCATCGTCGGGCCATGCGATTCGCCGGCCGTGCGGTAGGAGAGCATCGAACTGGAAGGATAGGCCGTGCCGTCAACCGACCGGCCAGCGCTCGGACTGCAGGCGCGCCTGCCGCTCGAACATCTGCCAGCCATCGACCGTGCGCGCGCCGCGCGAACGCGATTCGCGCAGGAGCGGCGTCTCGCGCGGCGCGTACACGGTGTCCATCACCGTGACGCCGTCGAGCGACATGTCATCCGGAAGCGGATTGCCGTCCGGATCCGGCCCGCCCTGCATGCCGACCGGGGTGCAGTTGACGATCGCATGGAAGCAGCCGCACGATTCCTCGCCGGCGCGCCCGGGGATCACGCGGCCGGCGAACGCACCGCACGAGGCCCCCGCGCCCCCAGCACCACGCATCAGGTCGTCGCACATCGCGCGCACGCGCTCCGCGTTGCGGCCGAACACCACGACCGTGGCGCCCTCGTCCGCCAGGCCTGCAGCCACCGCGCGCGCCACGCCGCCCGCACCCAGCACCGCGACGCGCCGCGCGCGCAGCGCGTCGCGTTCGATTCCCATCCCCTCGCAGAGCGCCGCGACGGCGGCCGGCGCATCCGTGTTGGCGCACGACACCGCACCGCCCGGCTCGACGAGCAGCGTGTTCGCCGCGCCGATCCGCGCCGCGAGCGCCTCGACCGCCCCGCCGCGCTCGCGAACGAAGCGCACCAGGTGCTCCTTGTGCGGCAGCGTCACCGCCGCGCCGCGGAAGTCGAGCGGCGCGAAATCGACCAATTCACCCACGCTCGCCTTGAACGCCTCCCAGCTCGGGGCCACCGGGATCGGCACCATCACCGCGTCCGCGCCGCGCGCGCGCAGCCACGCGTTGTGCAGGTCGGGGCTCCGCGAATGCGCCACGGGCCAGCCGATCACGCCCAGGACGCGCGTCGCCGGCCCGATCCCCGCAAAGCCGTATCGATCCACCAGTTCCGCGACGGTCGGCTGCCCAGGCGCCGTGCCCGCCGCCACCGCCGCCGCACCGTCCGCGTCGCCCGGGCCGCCGGCGCGCGCGAAGGTGAGGAACGCCCCGAACTTCGGCGCCAGCACCCGCGTCATCACGCCCGCCTCGCCCATGCAGAGCGACACCATCGGCTTGGGCCGCGCCATCAGCAGCTCGAACGCCTCGATCGAGTCGCGCACGCTGCGCGCGTTCCAGGCGACCTTCGCCACGGCGCACGCCTCGTGCCCGGCCATCGACGCCACCTGGCGCGCCAGGTTCGCGGGCCGCCCGGATTCGTCGTGCGCGCTCAGGATGAGCCGCGTCCCCACCTCGCGCACCTGGCCCGGATGCGACACGCACAGGTTCACCTTCTGGCGGAGGTTCGCGCTGCGGTCGTAGTCGGCGAGCTCGAAGTCGACGTAGGCCGGCGCGGGCTCGCCCGTCGCGGTGCAGAGGGCCTCGAGCAGGCTGACGCGGTCGCTGTCCGAGCCGCCCCAGGCGCCGCCCTCGCGCGCGCTGCGGATGGTGACGATGCACGGCACCGGCGCGCGCGCCACCAGATCGCGGATCGCGGCGAGCGCGCCGTCCGACTCGGCGAGCGCGTCGACCCGCCACTCGACCATGGTGGCGCCGCGCTCGGCGGCACGAACGGCCGCCGACACGGCATCCGCGACGTCGGCGGGCGCATCGACCGGGATGGACACGCACAGGTGCGTCACGATCGCCATCGTAGGGACGCGCCGATAGGATCCGGGCGCCATGGAGCCAACGCTTGTCGACGAGGCCTACGGGTTCCTGCGCGCGCATCTCTCGGGCCGCATCCGCTTCGATGGCGAACGCGTCGAGATCCGCGTCGCACCCGCACCCGACGGCACGCTGGTGGCGCCGGTCATGGTGGCCATGCTGCGGTCGGTGGACACGGTGCTCGAGCTGCCCGACGACGGCGACGACGGCATCCAGCTGCAGGTGACCCTCGAGCAGATCGAGGAGACCGGACCCGACGGCGGCCTGTGCGACCGATGGTGCATCTACCACGGCGAGCCGCCGGATGTCCGCTGGGCGCGCATGACCATCGAGGCCGCCTCGTTCCATGGCCACTTCGTGGACGGCCTGGCACTTGCCCGCCCGAATGCATTCGCCGCCGAGGAACCCGCCCTCTGCCGCCGACTCAACGCCGAGCACCTCGACGCCGTCGTGCGCGCGGCCGAGGTGACCGCCGGCCACCGGCTCACGGAACCGAGGGTGGTGGGGGTCGACCCCTGGGGGATCGACGTGAGAAGCCGCCTCGGGATCGCCCGCATCCACGCGGAGTCCGCGCTCGCCTCGGCATCCGACGTCGAGCCGTGGCTTGCCGGGATTTCCGGCGTGAAGGGCTAGGATTCCGGGAACGCGCCCCGCGGGGCAGGAGACAGACGCATGGCAAGCAAGATGTCCGGAAGCCTCAACCACGCGATGATCGACGGTCCCAAGGGCCGTGCCGCGCAGGACTACGCCAACCGCTTCGGCCAGCCCGGCTTCGACGACATCACCAAGGCGTACATCGACCAGAACTACGCCGGCTACACCGAGGAGAACCAGGAGACCTGGCGCATCCTCTACGACCGCCAGATGTCCTACCTGGCGGATCACGCAAGCAACGTCTACCTGTCGGGCGCGCGCAGCATCAAGCTGGTGCGCGACTGGATCCCCTACCTGGAGGGGCCGAAGTCGGTGAACACCTTCCTGCAGCCGCTCACCGGCTGGCAGAGCAAGGCGGTGCCCGGCTACCTGCCTGCCAAGGCGTTCTTCGCGTGCCTGGCTCGGCGCGAGTTCCCCACCACGATCGTGATCCGCCCGAAGGAATCGATCGACTACCTGCCCGAGCCCGACATCTTCCACGACATCTTCGGCCACGTGCCGCTGCATGCAGACCCCGTCTTCGCGGATTTCCTGCAGACCTACGGCAAGGCCGCGCTGACCACCGACGACCCCTTCCACACGGAGCGGCTCGCGCGCCTCTTCTGGTTCACGGTGGAGTTCGGGCTGATCCGCGAGGACGGGCGCACCAAGCTCTACGGCAGCGGCCTGATCTCGAGCCCCGGCGAGAGCAAGCACTCGCTCACCTCGAAGGACGTCGACCGCCGGCCCTTCGACCTCGAGACCGTGTGCGCGACGTCGTTCGAGATCGACCACTACCAGCCGATCCTCTACGTGCTGGAGAGCTTCGAGCAGCTGCGCGACGCGATGGACACCTATGCGCGCCGCATCCTCGAAGAGGCCGCGCGCAAGGCGGCCGCCTGAGCCCGCGCCGTACACTCGCGAAGTGATCCCGCGAAGACGTGCCCTCATCGCCGTGGCCGCCGTGGCCGCCGCCGGCGGCTGCGCCGTGGGACCGGACTACGAGCGGCCGCAGCTCGGGATCTCCGAGCGCTTCTCGCCGCGCCCGGGGGCCGCGACCACGTCCGCGGAACCGGCTTCCGAACGCTGGTGGGCGAAGTTCAACGACCCGGTCCTGGAAGACCTGGTGGCGCGCGCGGACATGCAGAACATCGACCTGCGCCGGGCGCTCCTGGCGCTCGAGACGTTCCGCGCGCAGTACTCGATCGACTTCACGCGCCTCTTCCCGGACATCGACACCGGCCTTGCCTACAGCCGGCGACGCGTCGACGCCAACCAGATCGGCATCCCGAACCCGGACGCACTGCGCACGCCGTTCAGCAACTGGCAGTGGAACATCGCGTCCGCGACCTGGGAACTCGACGTCTGGGGCGCGGTCCGCCGGCAGATCGAGGCGGGCGTCTCGCGCGTGCAGGCCACGGCCTCGCAGTACCGCGCGGCGCTCGTCAGCATCCGCGCCGAGGTGGCCACGGCGTACATGACCATCCGGCAGCTGCAGGCCCAGCGCGCCGCGGTGCGCGACCTCGCGGCCGGCTACGAGAAGCTCCTTGACGCCATCGAGGCGAAGGTCGAGCGGCAGGTCGGGTCGAAGCGCGAGCTGGCCGAGGTGCGCTCGCGACGATCGTCGGCGATCGGCGACGCCTACCGCTTCGACGGCGAGATCGCGCGCCAGGTCGCGGGCATCTCGATCCTGCTGGCCGAGACGCCGGAGCGCGTGCGCACGCTGGTCGAGCCGGTCAGGCCGATCCCGATGGTGGAGGAGACCGTCGCGGTCGGGGTGCCGGCATCGCTCCTGGAACGCCGCCCGGACGTGAAGGCCGCCGAACGCACGCTGCAGGCCGCCACCGCGGAGATCGGCGTGGCCGAGGTGGGCTACCTGCCGCGATTCAGCTTCACCGGGAACTTCATCATCCAGACCCCGGACTTCGCCAACCTCACGGACATCTCCCAGAACATGACCTACGGCATCACGCCGGCGGTCGCGTGGAACTTCATGAACATCCTCACCGGCCGCACGCAGGCGCAGGTGACGCAGGCGAAGGCGCGGGCGGCGGACGCGCTGCTGAGGTACCAGCTCGCGGCCATCACGGCGATCAACGAGGTCGAGGGCTCGATCGCCGCGTACACCGCCGCACGCAACGCACGCGCCAACTTCGTCGACGCCGCGCGCGAGATCGACGATGCGTACCAGCTTGCGTTCCTGCAATACAACCGCGGCCGCGTCAACCTGGAATCGCTGATCCTCTTCCTGCAGGCGGCCGTGGTGGCGCGCGACGGGCTTGCGCAGGCCAGCGGCCTGGCCGCGCAGAACTACGTCGAGCTCTACCGGTCCCTCGGCGGCGGCTGGGAGGGCACGCCGATGCCGCCCGCCGTCGACGGGGTCGACCGGGAGTTCCGTCCCGACCCCAAGCCCAACGACTTCCTCGCGCCGCCCGCCAAGGCGACCGCCGCCGCCGGCTGACGCACGAGCGCCCCATGCATCGCCAGACCACGACCACCGCCCGTCCCGCGTGCCTCGCGTCCGTCCTGCTCGCGGCGCTCTCCGCGATCGCCGCCTGCTCCCGCACGCCGCAGGCGCCGCCCGGGCCGCCGCCGATGCCGGTGACCACCGTGCGCCCGACCGTCGGGGACGTCGCCGTCTACCGCGACTACCCCGGCATCGCGATGAGCGTGCGCACCGTCGACATCATCCCGCGCGTCTCGGGGTGGATCGACGAGCAGGCCTTCCGGGATGGCCAGGAGGTCGCCGAGCGCCAGCTCCTCTACCGGATCGACCCGCGCCCCTACGAGGTGGCGCGCGAACGCGCCCGCGCCGAGGTGGCGATGGTGGAGGCGGAGCTGCGCAACGCCACCGACCGCGTGACGCGCAACCGCCCGCTCGTCGAGGTGGGCGCCATCTCGCAGCAGGAATTCGACCAGTACATCGCGGACGAGCGCACCGCGGTCGCCAAGCTCGACGCGCGCCGAGCCGCGCTCGACGAGGCGAACCTCAACCTGTCGTTCACCCGGATCGAGAGCCCGCTTGCCGGCAAGGCGAGCGCCACCGCGTTCTGGCCCGGCACCATGGTGGGACCGCAGCAGCTCCTGGTGACGGTGCGGCAGATGGACCCGCTGTGGGTCGAGTTCCAGCCCGTGTCGGACGACCTGCCCGCGCTCGCCCGCCTGCAGGCCTCCGCGAGCGACGCGACCGAGGCGTCCACCCCCGACGGCGAGTGGACGCGGATGGGCAAGGTGGTGTTCGTCGACAACACCGTCATGCCCACGACCTCCACGGTGCGCACGCGGCTGGAGATCCCCAACGCCGACCGGTCGATGGCGCCCGGGGCGTACCTCAACGTGCGGCTGAAGGTGGAGGACCTCGCGAACGCGGTCTCGGTGCCCGAGCGGTCGATCGTCTACCAGACCGCGGCGGCCACGCTGTGGGTGCTCGATGCCGAGCGCAAGGCCCGGCAGAAGGTGGTGCGGACCGGTCCGCGCGGCGGCGCAGGCATCGTGATCCTGGAGGGGATCGGGCCCGATGACGAGGTCGTCGTCGAGGGCACGCAGCGCCTCTTCGACGGCGCGCAGACCTTCGACCCGAAGGCCGTGCCCGCGCCATGATCGACTTCTTCATCCGGCGACCGATCTTCGCGACCGTCATCGCGCTGCTGACCGTCATCGGCGGCGGCCTGTCGATGATGGTGCTGCCGGTGGCGCAGTTCCCGCCGATCACGCCGCCGACGGTTCAGGTGTCGGCCTTCTATCCCGGTGCCTCGGCGAAGGTGGCCTCCGACGTGGTGACCCGGCCGCTCGAGCGGCAGATCAACGGCGTGCCCGGCATGATCTACATGTCGAGCAACTCGGTGGACGGCGGCAACGTGGTGGTCACCGTGACCTTCGACGTCGGCTACGACCTGTCGATCGGCACCGTCGACGTGCAGAACTACGCGCAGACGGCCATCCCGCAGCTGCCCCCCGAGGTGCAGCAGCAGGGCATCGCGGTGCGCAAGCAGTCCACCGACTTCGTGCAGGTGGTGGCGCTGCGTTCCCCCAACGGCACCTACGACGCGGACTTCCTCTCCAACTACGCCGACATCAACATCGTCCAGACGCTGCAGCGCATCCCGGGCGTGGCCCAGGTGCAGAACTTCGGCCTGCGGCAGTACTCGATGCGCATCTGGCTGGACACGCCGAAGCTGGCGGCGCTGGGAATCGCGCCGCAGCAGGTCGCGGCGGCGGTGGCCGAGCAGAACCGCCAGGCGGTGGGCGGCAAGGCCGGCACCGCGCCGTCCGTGGGCGAACCGGCGTTCGCGATGCAGGTGCTGACCCGCGGGCGCCTGGAGCAGGTGAAGGAGTTCGAGGACATCGTGGTGCGCTCGGGCCCGGAGGGCACCGTGTTCCTGCGCGACGTGGCGCGCGTCGAGCTCGGTGCGGCGAACTACGCCTCCGCCGGCAGGCAGGACGGCAAGGACGGTGCGCTGCTCGGGGTGTTCCAGCTGCCCGGGTCCAACGCCTTCGAGATCGCCAAGGGGATCGACGCGGCGATGAAGTCGCTCCAGAAGGACTTCCCGAGCGACATCGAGTACGTCATCAACTACGACACCACGCGCTTCGTGCGCGCCTCGATCGCCGAGGTGGTCCAGACGTTCTGGGAGGCCGCGGCGCTCGTCCTGGTCATCATCTTCCTGTTCCTGCAGAGCGCCCGCACCACGCTCATCCCGATGATCGCGATCCCGGTGTCGATCATCGGCACCTTCGCGGTGATGCTGGCGATGGGCTTCTCGATCAACACGCTGACGCTCCTGGGCCTGGTGCTTGCGATCGGCATCGTGGTGGACGACGCGATCGTCGTGGTCGAGAACGTGGAACGCAAGTTCGAGCACGGCGAGACCGACCCGGTGAAGGCGACGTCGGAGGCGATGAAGGAGGTCGCCGGGCCGATCGTCGCCACCACGCTGGCCCTTGCGGCGGTGTTCGTGCCTGCGGCGCTGATGCCGGGCATCACCGGGCAGCTCTACAACCAGTTCGCGATGACCATCGCGGTGTCGGTGGTGATCTCGGGCGTCAACTCGCTGACCCTCAGCCCGGCGCTGGCGGCGCTCTTCCTGCGCCCGCGCACGCCGAAGGAGACGGGGTTCTTCGGCGCGTTCAACCGGACGTTCGCGCGCACCGAGCGCGCCTACGAGTCGCTCGTCGGCTGGCTGGTGCGCCGCTGGGCGGTGGCCATGGGGATCTTCGCGGCAGCCATCGCGGCCGCGCTGCTGCTCGTCGCCACCGCGCCCACCGCCTTCGTCCCGGACGAGGACAACGGCTACTTCTTCGTCGCCTACCAGCTGCCGCCCGGCAGCCCGCTCGAGCGCACCATGCAGGTGGCCGACCAGGTGCGCGCGGTCCTCGAGAAGCAGCCCGAGATCGAGACCATCATCGAGATCGACGGGCAGAACTTCATCGCCGGCGCGCCGCAGACCAACAGCGGCGTGCTGATCCCGGTGCTGAAGCCGTGGGACGACCGTCCGGGCGCGGGCAGCACCACCACCGCCATCGTGCAGCGGCTGCAGCCCCTCCTCTGGATGATCCCGGGCGCCAACGCGTTCGCGTTCAACCCGCCGTCCATCCCGGGCCTGGGCACGGTGGGCGGCTTCCAGCTGCAGCTCGTCGACCGCGCGGGCCTCGGCACCGACCGGCTCTTCCAGGCCGCGCAGGACGTGATCGCCGCGGCGCGCGAGCGCCCCGACCGGATCGCGGGGCTCGCCACGTTCTTCCAGAAGGACGTGCCGCAGGTGTGGCTGGAGATCGACCGCGTGAAGATGCAGCGGCTGGGCATCACCGTGGCGGACGCCTTCGCGGTGCTGCAGCTCAACTTCGGCAGCGCCTTCATCAACCAGTTCAACCGCTTCAACCAGGTCTACCAGGTGTACGTGCAGGCCGATGCGCCCTACCGCATGACGCCAGAGGACCTCGGCCAGCTCTACGTCACGAACCGCGCCGGCCAGCCCGTCCCGTTCAGCGCCTTCGCGGAGGAGAAGACCACCGTCGGCCCCGACAACCTGCCGCACTACAACGTCACGGACACCATCGCGCTGAACGGCGCCGGCGCACCCGGCGTCAGCTCGAGCGAGGCGCAGGACTTCATCGAGGAGGCGTGCGCGCGCGTGCTGCCCAAGGGCATCACCTACGAGTGGACGGGCATCGTCTACCAGGAGCGCAAGTCATCGAACGCCGCGCCCATCGTGTTCACGCTGGCGATCGTGGCGGTGTTCCTGTTCCTGGCCGCGCAGTACGAGAGCTGGACGCTGCCGGTGCTGGTGGTGATCGCCGTGCCGTTCGCGGCGCTGGGCGGGATCCTCGGGCTGCGGCTCTGGGGGCTTCCGGTCGACGTCTACGCGCAGATCGGGCTGGTGATGCTCATCGGCCTGGCCGCGAAGAACGCCATCCTCATCGTCGAGTTCGCCAAGGAGTCCTCGGAGCGCGGGCGATCGCCCATCGAGGCCGCGATGGACGCGGCACGGCTGCGCCTGCGGCCGATCCTGATGACCGCCTTCGCCTTCGTTCTCGGCGTGCTGCCGCTGGTGCTGGCCTCGGGCGCGGGTGCCAACTCGCGCCGCTCGATCGGCGTCACGGTGGTGTGGGGCCTCGCGGTGTCGACGCTGCTCTCGCTGGTGATCGTGCCGGTCTTCTACGCGCTCCTGGTCACGGTGCGCGACCGCATGTGGGGCGGCGGCCGCGCGGTACCCTCGGCGCATGGCCCCGACCAATGACGCCGTCCCCGCCGTCACGCACGCCGAGTACCGCCAGCGCCGCGAACGGCTCCTGAAGGAGCTCGGAGGTGCCGTCGGCCTGGTGCTCGCCGGCGAGGCGGATCCTTCGCTCCACCACCCGTGGCGGCCGCATGCGCACTTCGAGTACCTGACCGGCGTGTGCGACGAGCCGGGCGCGATGCTGCTGCTCGATCCCGCGCATCCGGTTCCGGCCAAGCGCGCCATCCTGCTCCTGAAGCCCCTCAACCCCGAGCTCGAGAAGTGGGACGGCTTCCGTCACGAGCTCGGCGCGGCGCTCCGCGAGCGGACCGGGTTCGACACGGTGATGCGCGTCCTGGCGATGCCGCGGCTCCTCCTGGAGGCCACGCGGCGCACGCGCGCGCTCGCCTGCCTGATGCCGCTCTCCGCCTGGAACTCGCCGGTATCCGGCGACCTTTCCATCCTTCGCGCGCAGGCAGAGCGCGTGCCCGGCACCCGGATCGACGACCGGAGCGACCTGCTGCCCCGCATGCGCGCGGCCAAGAGCGCGGCCGAGATCGCCTGCATCGCCGAGGCCGGCCGGATCACCGCGCTCGGCTTCGCGGCCGCGATGCGCTCGATGAAGGCGGGAATGAACGAGTTCGACCTGCAGGAAGCCGTCGAGCACGCCTACCGCACCGGCGGGGCGCGGGACCTCGCCTTCCGGACGATCGCGGGCGGCGGCTTCAACGCCACGGTGCTGCACTACCACGCCAACGACCGTCCGCTGGTGGCCGGCGAGTTGGTGGTGCTCGACAGCGGGGCGAAGTACGCCGGCTACTCCGCAGACGTCACGCGCACGCTTCCGGTCGGCGGGAAGTTCTCGCCGCGCCAGCGCGAGCTCTACGAGATCGTCCTGCGCGCGCAGGAGGCCGCGATCGCCGCGGTGAAGCCGGGCGCGACGCTCGCCGACATCGACGCCGCCGGGCGCAAGGTGATTGCCGACGCCGGCCTCGGCGACGCCTTCATCCACGGCATGGGCCACCACCTCGGGCTCGAGACCCACGACGCCTCGCCGGATGCGCCGCTCGAGGAAGGCGCGGTGGTCACGATCGAGCCCGGCGTCTACCTGCCGGACGAATCGATCGGCATCCGGATCGAGGACGACGTGGTGGCCACGGCTTCCGGCCCACGCGTCCTGACCTCGTCGATCCCGAAGTCGATCTCGGACGTCGAGCGCGCCATGGCCGGCTGAAGACCATTCAGTTTCGGTTCATCCGTCCGACAGGAAACCAAAACCGAACGCTTGGAACCGATGCTTATCAGCATCGTGTTCCGCTTCCGCACCGTCTTCGTCAGCGACCTGCACCTTGGGTTCCGCGGGACCAGGGCGGAGGAGTTCGCCGCGTTCCTGAAGCGCCTGGAGTGCGAGCGCCTGTACCTCGTCGGGGACATCGTCGACATGTGGGTGCTGCGCCAGCGCTGGCGATGGCCCGCCACCCACAACCAGGTGGCACGGCGGCTCCTCAAGCTCGCCAAGCGCGGCACCCGCGTCATCTACGTGCCCGGAAACCACGACGAGTCGCTGCGGCCCTACGCGGGCATCGACCTCGCCGGCATCCGCATCGCCACGCAGGCGGTGCACCGCCTGGCCGACGGCCGGCGGCTCCTGGTCTGCCACGGCGACGAGTACGACCTGGCGGTTCGGCACTCCCGGCTCCTCTCGATGATCGGCGGCCTGGGCTACGACTACCTGGTGGCGCTCAACCGCGCGGTGAACTCGGCGCGCGCGCTGGTCGGCCTGCGCCGCTGGTCGTTCTCGCAGGCGATCAAGAGGAAGGTGAAGGGCGCGTGCACCTTCATCTCGCGGTTCGAGGATGCGCTGATCGACGAGGCGAGGCGGCGCGGACTGGACGGCGTGGTGTGCGGGCACATCCACGACCCGCGCCTGGAGACCCGCCCCGACGGCCTGACCTACGCCAACTGCGGCGACTGGATCGAGCGCGCCTCCGCCCTCGTGGAACACGAGGACGGGACGCTCGAGATCGTCGACGTGGAGCGGATGCTTGCCGCGTGCGGCTGGAAGCCCGAGCGGAACGAGGAACCCGAGGTGATCGCCGACGAGGAGCCCGTCCTTGCGCAGTGACGCCCACGAGGGAGGGCTCCGGGCGATCGACGTGGCCTTCTGCTCGGCCGCGGTGGGCTGCGGCCACACGCGCGCAAGCGTGGCCATCCACGACGCGCTGCAGGCGCGCGGGCAGCTTGGGGGCGCCACGTTCGTCGAGGCCCTTGACCACGCGCCGGGGTGGTTCACGCGCGCCTACCGCGACGGCTACCTGCGCGCCGTGCGGCACCTGCCGCGCCTGGTCGGCGCGATCTACGACCGGACCGACGTTCCGCGGCGCGACCGGCGTGCGCTGGCCCCCATCCTCGACCGTTCGGAAGACTCGGTGCTGCGCGCCTTCCGCGCCCACCCTGCCCTTCACGCAGCCGATGCGGTCGTCTCGACGCACTTCCTGACCACGGCCGTGCTCGGCCGCATGCGCCTGCGCGGCGAGCTGCGTGCGCCCGTCGTCACCGTGGTCACCGACGAGCACCCGCACGCCGTGTGGCTGCATCCCGGCATCGACCTGACTTGCGTGGCAAGCGACGCCGCGTACACGTCGGCCATCGAGGGCGGGCTCGACCCCGACCGCGTGGCGGTCACCGGCATCCCGGTCGACCCACGCTTCTGCATGGCCGCGACCGGCCCCGTCACCGACGCCACCCAGCCGTCGCGACCCATCGTGCTCGCCTGCGGCGGCGGGCAGGGCCTCGGCGACCTCGCCGACGCGGTGGCCTCGATCGCCGCCGCCAACGTCCCGTGCACGGTGGTGGCGGTCGCCGGCCGCAACGCCATGCTCGAAGCCACGCTGCGGCGGATCGCCGCCGCCGCCAAGGGCATGACCGAGGTCCGGGTCCTCGGCTACACGAATGCCATGCACGCCCTGATGGCCGGCGCCCACCTGATGGTCGGCAAGCCGGGCGGCCTCACCACCACCGAGGCCCGCGCCATGTCGCTTCCGATGCTCCTCCTGCGGCCGATCCCCGGCCAGGAGGAACGAAACGCCCGCATGCTGGTCGGCCATGGCGCCGCGGTGCAGCTTGGACGCGCGACCGACGCCGGCGGCGCGGTGCGCGCGATCCTCGCGGACCCGGTGCGACTCGCCTCGATGCGCACCGCGTGCGGTGCCATCGGCCGGCCGCGCGCCGCGTTCGACGTGGCACGCCGCGTCGCAGAGGCCGCCGCCACGGCCACCGCCGGCCCCGGCTCGCGGCCCGGCTGGCGACGTTCGCCCTTCTGAGGCCGTCCGCTCAGATCACCGAGTCGTGCGTCGGCACGTTGTGCGCCGGCGCGGTGTTCAGCTGCACCAGCCGCTCGCCCTGCACGTTCCGCGCGGAGTCGGGATCCACGTAGTCGCTGTGGCATGACGCCTTGCCCTCGTCGGCACCCACGGCCTGGCGGGTCTTCGATGCCAGGCGGTGGATCTCCTCCGGGGAGAGCACGCCGCGGCGCTCCAGGATCTCCTGCTGCTCGGGGGTCAGCGCGGCGCTGCGCACCGGGCGGTCGCGGCGGTACTCGTCGGCCTTGCCGCTGGCGAACTCCTGGATCTCCTTCGAGATGCGCACGCTGCACCAGTCGTGGCCGCACATCGCGCAGAAGTCGGTGTCGACGTCGAGGTCCTCGTCGTGGTACGCGCGCGCGGTGTCGGGGTCGAAGGAGAGCTCGAAGTGCTTCTCCCAGTTGAGCGCGGCGCGCGCCTTGGTGAGCTCGTCGTCGCGGTCGCGCGTGCCGGGGATGCCGAGCGCCACGTCCGCCGCGTGCGCCGCGATCTTGTAGGCGATGCACCCCTGCTTCACGTCGTCCTTCTTCGGCAGCCCCAGGTGCTCCTTGGGCGTCACGTAGCAGAGCATGCTGGCGCCGTGGTAGCCGGCGGCCGTCGCGCCGATGCAGCTGGTGATGTGGTCGTAGCCCGGGAAGATGTCGGTCACCAGCGGCCCGAGCACGTAGAAGGGCGCGCCGTGGCAGAGGCGGCGCTGGAGCTTCATGTTGAACTCGATCTGGTCGAAGGGCACGTGGCCGGGGCCCTCGACCATGACCTGCACGCCCATGCGCCAGGCACGCTCGGTGAGCTCGCCAAGCGTGGACAGCTCGGCCAGCTGCGCGCGGTCGGTCGCGTCCGCCAGCCCGCCCGGGCGCAGGCCGTCGCCGATCGAGAACGTGACGTCCCACCGGCGCATCACCTCGCAGATCCGCTCCCACGACTCGTACATGGGGTTCTGGCGGTTGTGCACCAGCATCCACTTGGCGAGCAGGCTGCCGCCGCGGCTGACGATGCCGATCAGGCGCTCCTTGATGAGCGGCAGGTGCTCCCGCAGCACGCCGGCATGGATCGTGAAGTAGTCGACGCCCTGGCGCGCCTGGTGCTCGAGCGTCTCCAGGATGATGCGCTCGTCGAGGTCCTCGATCTTGCGGCCGATGATCATCGAGTAGATCGGGACCGTGCCGATGGGCACCGTCGCGTTGCGGCAGATCGCGTCGCGGCACTCGTCGAGGTTGCCGCCGGTCGACAGGTCCATCACCGTGTCGGCGCCCCAGCGCTCGGCCCAGCGCAGCTTCTCGACCTCCTCGTCGGTGCCGCTCGAGACGGGCGAGGCGCCCATGTTGGCGTTCACCTTGGTCTTCGCCGCGCGCCCGATCGCCATCGGGTCCAGGCGGTGCCCCAGGTGGACGATGTTCGCCGGGATCACCATGCGGCCGGCGGCCACCTCGTCGCGGACCTGCTCCGGGGCGAGGTGCGCCTCGCGCTCGGCCACCCGGCGCATCTGGGCGGTCACGGTGCCCAGGCGAGCATGCTCGAGCTGCGTGACCGGCACGAAGGCCTTCGGAAAGATGACCCGCCGCCACTGGCCGCGGGCATCGGCGAACTCGACGACCGCGAAGGCGTCGCCGCAGCAGTTGGCGCACGCCGGCCCCTCGGGGGCCGCGGCCAGGGTGACGGTCGACCAGCCCGCGGGGAGAAAGTCCCACGCGGTGCGGTCGCTTGGCGCCGGCATGCCCGGGGTGTCCGGTGAACTGAAGGCCAGCGGCCCCCCGACATCCGCGCGCCGGGCGAAGCTGCCGGGAGACGTCCCTTGGCCGAGGGTCGAGGGGTTGGCGGCGCCGTGGAGCGGAAGCGTGTGGGCTGACATGGGGGAATCCAGGAAGGGAAGTCTAGGTCTGCGGTCCGATACACTCCCGCGCTTCGGGGTCTTTCGGGGTTTCCGGGGGCTCGACCTGCCGTCCGCGTCGCGGGCGGACGCCCGGGTCGCGTTCGCCGCCCGGAAGTCGCCCCGAATGTTTCGAAGCCCGCCGCGCTTCTCCGACCCCGCCCTTCCGCCCCTCGACGAAGCCGACCGCCGGCTGATCGAGCTCCTGATGGCCGATGGACGCGCCTCGGGCCGCGACCTGGCCCAGAGGTCGGGCGTCTCGGAGGCCAACGTCAGCCGGCGCCTTGCGCGGCTCATTGAAGAAAGATCGATCCGGATCGCCGCATTCGTGCCGCCGGAGCTTCTTGGCTTCGGCGCCGGGCTCGTGCTCTGCATCCGCCTCCGCGGCGACGGGGATCCCCTGGCGCAGGCCCTGCTCGGCCGGCCGGAGGTCGTCTGGGTCTCCTCCTCGTACGGCGCGTGGGACATGCTCGTCTATGCGGTGACGAAGAGCCTCAGCGAGGTTTCACGCCTCATCGACGAGGTGGTGCTCTGCCATCCCGCGGTGCACTTCATCGAGGCCCGCTCAGTGGTCCGCTTCGAGGATCACTGGCATGGCATCACCGCCGAGCAGACGGCGGATGCCGCGCGCGCGATCGACGACACCGACCGGATGATCATCCGCCAGGTGCAGCACGACGGGCGCCTGAGCTTCACCGACATCGCCAACAACACGGGGATCTCGGCCACCAGCGCCGCCGACCGCTTCCGCCGGCTGGTCGCGGACGGCATCGTGCGGATCGTCACGATCCCGGACCCGTGCCGCGTCGGCCTCGGGATCTCGGCGGTCGGCTCGGTGCGCGTGGGTCGCCCCGTGCGCGAGGTGATCGCCGACCTCGCGCGCATCGAGGGCGTCGGGTTCTTCACCATCCTCGCGGGCTCGCACCAGGTCGGCTTCGAGGTCGGCGCACGCGACGAGGCGCACCTGGACGCGATCCGGACCCAGGTCCTCGCCGTGCCGGGCGTGCAGGACCTGTCGCTCTCGATCCACCGCAAGGTCTACCGGCAGTCATTCGCCTGGGGCGCGGCGAACGGCCCCTGACCGCCGCGGCGCACGCGCGCTATCGTCAGGACATGGACCCCTGCTCAACCTGCCGGGACGCGCACGCCTGGCTCCGCTGGCTCACCGGACGCACCCTGGACGCATGTGCGGCGCTCTCGCCCGAGGAACTGCGCCGCGAGTTCCCGATCGGGATCGGGAGCATCCACGGCACGCTCGTGCACCTGGCCGGCGCGGAGCGCGTCTGGATCGCGGTGCTGGAGAACGACGACGCAGGCGTGGTGATGCCGCAGTCGGCGTCGCTGCCGGACATCGCCTCGATCCGCGCGCACCTCGCCGCCTCGCGCATGCGCTGGGATGCGTACTTCGCGCGCCTCACGCCGGCGGAACTGGGCCGGGTCGTCGAGCGCCACCGTGACGGCAAGGTCTTCCGGCAGACCGCCGGGGACGCCATCATGCAGGTGCCCACGCACGCCCTCTACCACAACGCGCAGATCTCGTTCATGTTCCGCTCGATGGGGCACTCGCTGCCCGATTCGTCGTGGATCGCCTGGGGCCGGGACCGGCTGACAAGCGCCTCGTGAGCGCGTGCCCGCACGGCATCGGGCTCGACGACATCCGCGCCGCGGCCGAGCGCATCGCGCCGCACGTGCGGCGCACGCCGGCAGTGGCGTCCGCGGCCCTCTCTGAACTCGCCGGGCGCGCGGTGATCGCCAAGTGCGAGACCATGCAGCGGACGGGAAGCTTCAAGATCCGCGGGGCGACCAACGCGGTCCGCCTGCTGGGCGACGCCGAGGCCCGGCGCGGCGTGGTGACGCACAGCTCGGGAAACCACGCGCTTGCGCTCGCGACGGCCGCGCGTGCACGCGGCATCCCGGCGCACGTGGTCATGCCCGTCGACGCGTCGGAGGTGAAGCGCCACGCGGTGCTCGCGGCGGGTGCCACGGTGCACGGGTGCGGACCGACTGCCGCGGAACGAGCCGCCGCGTGCGACGCCGTCGCGCGCGAGACGGGCGCCGCCTTCATCCCTCCCTACGACCACCCCCACGTCATCGCCGGCCAGGGCACGGTGGGCCTGGAGATCGCCGAGCAGGTGCCGGACGCGGCGACGGTCGTCGTGCCGGTCGGCGGCGGCGGGCTGATCGGCGGCATCGCGGTCGCGCTGCGCGCCCTGCGGCCCGGCATCCGGATCGTCGGGGCCGAGCCGGCGCTGGCCGACGATGCGGCCGAGTCCCGGCGTACCGGGCGAATCGCGCCCCAGCGCCCTCCGGTCTCGATTGCCGACGGGCTGCGCGCGCCGCTCGGTGCGCTGACGTTCCCCCTCGTGCGCGACCTGGTCGACGACATCGTGGTGGTCGACGAAGCCGCGATCGTCGACGCGATGCGCTTTGCCTTCGAGCAAGCTGCGCTCGTCATCGAGCCGAGCGCGGCGGTCGGCCTGGCGGCGCTCGCCTCGGGCACGTGCGGCGGTGACGCATCGCGCCCCACCGTCGTCGTGCTCTGCGGCGCGAACGTTGACCTGTCGCGGCTTCCGTGGCTCGCCGCAGCACGCTGAATCCGGCGGATCAACCCCAGTCGGCGAGCAGCCGCCCGAGGTCGTTCCCGTCGACGATGCCGTCGAGGTTCAGGTCGGCAAGCCCGGCGGAGCCCCACTCGGCAAGCAGCCGCCCGAGATCATCGCCGTTGACCGCACCATCGCCGTTGAAGTCCGCGGGGCGTGCTTCGCGCGGCCCGGCGGCGGAGAGGCCGATGGTGGCGTTGTTGCTCACCGTTCCCTCGGAGAATGTCCCGGAAAGCAGCAGGTTGGCCGTGGCTCCCGGGGGCAGCACGGTCGGGAGCGGGAACGGCTGGTTCGAGACCGGCGGCGGTGGCGGCACGGGCGCCGTCTCGTTCGCGGTCGCCTGCGCGGTGACCGTCGCCTGCTCGCCGGCGACCGCGATGCGTCCCGTGAGCGCCAGCACGCCGGGACTCGCCGACTCGAAGGGCTGTCCGGCGGCCGTGCCCGCCACGGCGATCGTGACCGGCACCGCCAGCGCGAACGCGAATGACCCGTCCGTGTTGGGCGTCGCCGTGCCGTAGGCGGGTGCTCCCTGCGTGGCCATCGCGGTGGTGAGGGATCCGCCGTCGACCGGCACCGGCGTGTTCGTCAGGCCGATGAACGTCGAGTTCGGCGAGAAGGACCGGAAGGTCGAGTACGTGAGCACGATGGTCACCGACACCGTGCCCGGCTCCTCGTTGAGGAGGTCCGCCTCGAGCCCGAACACCGCCACCGCGCGGGTGACCGGATCGAATCCGAGCGTGAAGGTCCCGGCGGGATTGGTGCCGTCGATCGACACCGTGGGCCGGATCGACATCGAGTATGGAATCGCGACGTTGCCGCTGCCGCCGAAGAGGCCCGGGCGCGTCTGCGTGCCGGTCGGGTTGGTGGCGGCGTCGTAGTTCCCGATCCACGTGCCGGCGAGGGGCAGCACCAGGTTCGTGGTCTGCGTCACCGTGCTGGCCGGGCCCAGCACGCAGTCGTAGCGATCGGCGGCTGCGCAGGCAGCGCCGGCGGCGACCAGCGGAACGAGGGCGAGGCACGCCACGGAACGGGCATCGATCGTTGCCACGCGAACGAAGATAGCCACCCGAGGCGGCCGGGCACACCCCGTTTCGTGCGGTTCACCGCGCGCCGGCGATAAGTTCGTCGATCCGCGCGAGCCGCGCCTGATGCCGGGCCTCGCCGGGCTCCAGGAACCCAAGTGCCTGCACGTGCATCCGGGCCGCCTGCAGGTCGCCCGCCTCGACCGCCAGGGCCGCCGCGAACTCGCGGGTGGACGGGGTGTAGGCATCGATGCGCGCGGCCTTGGTCGCGTGCGTGAGTGCCTTGGTGCGGTTCCCGCGCGCGCGCTCGAGCCTGGCCAGCTCGAGCGCGAAGCCGGGGTCGGTTCCCTCGCGCGCATCGATGAACTCCAGGTGCGGGATCGCCGCGGCACCATCGCCGGCCGCCAGCGCGGCACGCGCGAGCTCCCGGTGCGGCCACGGATCGACCGGGCGAACGCGCGCATAGGCGCGCAGCCTGTCGAGCGTCGCCGCATCGGGCGTTCCGGCCGCCTTGATCGCGCGGCGGATCGACATCTCCAGCAGGTCCGGGTGCTCCGGATGCCCGTCGAGGAACGCGGCAAGCCGCGCGTCGTCGATGGAAACCGGTCCGGCGCCCGCACCCGTCTCGGCGCGCACCTCCTCCACCATCATCGAGAGCGAGGGTTCAGGCAGCATGCCCCACGCGCGCAGGTCGCGCTCGGCATGCGCCTGGAAGCGCTTCATGAACTCGTCGCGGTCGATGCCCAGCACCTCCGCGAACGCCTGCGCCTCGGTGGCGCCGTCGCGGTAGCGGCCGAGCAAGGCGCGGATCGCGTCCTGGCCCCATGCCGACTCGATGAACTCGGCCATCCATGCACCCTGCGTGTAGGCCAGCTGGCGGTCGTCGGCGCGCTTCGGGCGCACGAAGGCCATGCCGATCTCGTCCAGGCCCAGGAGCTGGTCCTGGTCAAAGGCACGCGCCAGGAGCTGCACGGCGTCGAACGAGCGCGGCTTCGTCTCCAGCCTGGTCGCCAGCGCCTCCGTGAACCAGTGCGGGATGCGGTTGCGCGTGCGATCGAGGGTGACGGTGTGGACGTACTCGTGCCGCAGCACGTCCTCCCAGTCGAAGCGCCCAAGATGGAGCTGCGGCGCACCCTCGCGCGGGGCCTCCAGCGCGATGAGCGGGCCGGTGCTTGCTGCCATCGTGTGCACGGACGGCATGCCGGTGATGCGCACGGCGAAGCTCTTGTGGTCGGGGTGCAGCTCGATGACGGTCTTGCGCGCCGGCGCGTGGCCGATCGCGGCGGCGACGTCGCCGTGCACGGCGTCGAGCACCGACGGCATCCACGTCGCCAGCGCCTCGTCGAGCCCGGGCTTGCAGCGCACGACGAAGTGCTCGCTCTCGCGGCGGGTCCAGGTGGAGAGATCCTCGGCAAGCGTCAGGCTGTGCCGTGCGCGCTGGTCGAATGGGTCGAGCTCCACCGCGCGCCGCAGCGCCGCCAGTGCCTCGGCATCGCGGCCCGACTGCATCTCAAGCAGTCCAAGCTCCGCGATCGGCGCGCTCCAGCCCGGGGCGCGGCGCGCGGCCTCGCCCAGCGCATCGGCCGCCTCCTCGTACTGGCGCGCAAGCGACAGGAACCGCCCGCACTCGTAGTGGCCAAGCGGCGAGCCCGGCATCAGGCCGTCGAGGGCATCGAGCCGCGCCTCCATTGCCGTGTCATCGAAACGCATCCCCTCCGCGGCGGCGCGCAGCGCGAGCGCCTGGCGCTGGGCGGGCATGCGCTCCTCGATGGGCACCAGCGCGGCGATCGCCGCGGCCGCATCGCGAGACTGGAGCGCCGACTCGGCGTCCAGCAGGTCGGCGAGCGCGTGCGGTGCCCCCAGCGACCGCAGCATGCCGGACGCGCGGCGCGCGCCGTCGAAGTCGAACGTCTGCACCGCCACGCGCCCAAGAAGGTGCATTGCCTCGGCCGAGCGCAGGTCACGCGCCAGTGCCTCGCGCAGCGCCTCGACGCCCTCCCGGAAGCGGTCCTTCTCGACCAGGAGGCGCCCTTCGAGGAGCCGCGGCCGCGGATCGAGCCGGTCCTCGTCGCGCAGCACCGCAAGCGCGTCGAGCATGGCTTGCCAGTCGCGTGCCGGGCGGCCTTCGAGGCGCGCAAGCAGCGCCGTCGCCTCGACCGCGTCCATCCGGTCGTCGCGTGCCGCGCCGTCCAGCTCCCCCAGGCGCTTTGCCTCGCGTGCCGCCGCGATGGCCTCGCCCGCACGGCCCAGGGCATCGAGCGCCCGAGCCCGCACCAACTTGCCATGCACGCCGGTGGGTGCATCCACCAGCGGCAACGCCGCCTCCGCGTCACCGCGGCGCACCAAGGCCTCGGCGCGCAGTTCCGGGGGCGCCGCCGCATCGGTCAGGGCCGGCGAGTCCAGGTCCCACCGCCCGAGTGCCGCCACGGCACGGGCGCGTGCGTCGGGGAGGTCGCCGTCGTCGTACGTCCCGTGCCGCAGGCGGAGCGCGGCACGCTCGTCATCGGTGAGCGCCGCGCTCTGGAGCGCCAGGCGGACGGCCGGTGAGAGCTCGACCGACGCGGGCACTGCCTGCGCACCTGCACGCGACGCACACGCCGCGACTGCCAGCGCCGCGAGCGAACGCGCGAGCGCCCGCACGAAGTTTGTCACGGCGCGCGCTCCGGTGCCGGCGGCGGCAGCGGACGCTCGTCGACACGCCAGCCGGTCGTCACGCCTTCCGCCAGCGCCAGCAGCGACCGCTGGGCATCGTCGAGCCCGCCGTTGACCACCGGCTCGCGCAGCAGCACCAGCGTGCGCCCGTTGCGGCGGCGGGCATCGACCGCCCTCGGCACGAATGTCGCCGCGTCGTACCACACGGTGGCGTCGATCAGGTCGCGGTCGGCCATTCCCGGGCGCGGCACGAGCTTCAGCCCGACGACCGCGGCGTTCGCCGCGCCAACCGCCTTGGGCGGCGCGTCGCCGGAGACCGACGGCTCGAACCGTGCGCGCACGTCCGCCGCGCGCTGCCCGATCGGCAGCGGCACCGGGCCCTCGCCCGGCTTCAGCGGGTCGTACGGCTCGCCCGGCCGAGCCAGCTGCCGACGGATGAGCGTGCGCTCCCGGAAGTCGGCCTCGGTCAGCCACCCGTCGGCATACAGGTAGCGCACGGCACGGTCGTCCACGCGCCCGGTGCCATCGATGAACTTCTCGAGGATCACCGCGAAGGTCCGCGACGTGGGCACGCCCTCCCGCTGCGAGAGCACCACGTTGCCAAGTCGCCGCTCGGTGTCACCCGTGATGTCATCGGTTGTCTCGACGGTGACCGCGGCGCGGAAGTCGCGCAGCGTGGCGGCCACGCGCTCGACGGACGCGAGCAGCGCGTCAACGTCACCGGCCGATGCAGCGGGGGTGGCCGACGCGGCGGGAGCGGGCGGAGCTGCCGGCGACGCCGGCGGCGCCACCGGCACCTGCGCGCACGCCACCAGCACCGTCATCGACGCGATCGCGAGTCCACACGGCATGGCCAAACGATACGCGGCCCGCACGCGCGGACTCACGAAATCGCGACGTGCTCGACGATGTCAAGCCCGAACCCGTGCAGCCCGGGCATCGGCTTCGGGTGGTTGGTGAGGAGCCGCAGCCGCGACAGCCCCAGGTCGCGCAGGATCTGTCCGCCGACCCCGAAGAGCCGCGCGTCCATCGGCTGCGACGCGGACCCGACGCCGTCCACCCGCGTCAGGTCGGGCGCGTTGATGTCGTCGCGGCCCGGCCGGCGGATGCGCGCCAGGCGCCCCGGCAGGTCGTCGCCGGAACCCTCGGTGCGCAGGTACACGAGTGCACCGGCACCGGCGCGCGCGATCGCCCGCAGGCTCGCCCGAACGGTGTCCTGGCCGCTGGCATCGCCCGCCGACCACGCCACGCCGAAGACATCGGTCAGGATCTCGCGCCGCTGCATGCGCACGAGGACGGGTTCCGCATGCTGCACCACGCGGCCCGCGGCATCGAGCGCACCGATGCCGCCCATCGTGAGCGCCAGGTGCGGCAGCGCGTCGATCTCGCTCTCCCACGAGTAGATCGTGAACGTCCCTTCCGGCGTGCGCACCTCGGACCCGCACGTCGGCTCCATGCGCCGCACCAGGCCCTCGCGGTCAAGGCGATGGCGGATGATCTGCTCGACGCTGCACATCCGAAGCCCGTGCTCGGCGCAGATCCGCTCGAGGTCGGGCACGCGCGCCATCTCGCCGTCCGGGCGCACGATCTCGATGATGGCCGCCGCGGGGCGCAGCCCGGCAAGGCGGCAGAGGTCGACGCTTCCCTCGGTCTGGCCCGTGCGGACCAGCACGCCGCCGTCGCGGGCACGCAGCGGATTGATGTGCCCGGGGCGCACGAAGTCGTCGGCGCGGATCGACGGGTCGATCAGCATCTGGATGGTGCGCGCGCGGTCCTTGGCGCTGATCCCGGTACCGACGCCATGGCGCGGGTGGCCGTCGACGCTGACGGTGAACGGCGTGCCGCGGACGCTCGTGTTCGCGGCCACCTGGGCGTGCAGGTCGAGCCGGTCGCACGTGGCCGCGTCGAGGCTCACGCAGAGGTAGCCGCCGCCCACGCGCGTCAGGAAGTTCACCATCTCAGGCGTGACGAACTCGGCCGCCACCACGAAGTCGCCCTCGTTCTCGCGGTCCTCGTCGTCGACGAGCACCACCACCTTGCCGGCGCGCAGGTCGTCGAGGATGTCAGGAATGGGGCTCAGGGGCATGGCGAGGCGAAAAGTCTAGGCGAGGCCGGAACGCCCTACGATTCCCGCCTTCCATGCACGGCACCGACTCCCTCAAGGCCTCGCGCGAAGCGCTCCTCTTCGAGCTCACGCAGATCCCCACCGCCGCCGGCCACGAGGACCGCGTGATCGCCTTCGTCGACGCGTGGATCGCCACGCGGGCCGACCGGCTGCATGCCGTGCGCGACGACGTCGGGAACATCCTCGTCTGGCAGAAGCGCCGGCCCGCCGGCACCGTGCCGCTCCTCTTCACCGCGCACCTCGACCATCCCGCCTTCGTGGTGACCGGGGTCGCCTCCGACGGCACCGTGGCCCTCGAGTTCCGCGGCGGCGTCAACGACCCGTACTTCGAGGGCGCCGAGATCGAGCTGATCGGGCCAGCCATGTCGTGCGCCCGTGCCACCATCACGACGCTCGATGCCGCCGCCAAGCCGTTCAAGACCGTGACGGCCCGGCTCGATTCTGCCGACCGCCCCGCATGGCTCGCCGCCGGCATCATCGCCCGCTGGCACTTCCCGCGTGCCGAGGCGATCGACGGCTGCATCCACACCGACGCCTGCGACGACCTCGCCGCCGCCGCCGCCGCGCTTGCCGCGTTCGGCGAACTGCTCGACGCGCCCGGCTGCGGCCATGTCGGCCTGCTCTTCACCGTCGCCGAGGAAGTCGGCTTCCTGGGCACGATCCACGCCGCCCGGAACGGCTTCGTGCCCCGCGACGCGCGTCTTCTCTGCCTGGAGAACTCCCGCAGCTTCCCGCACGACTCCCCGATCGGGGCCGGCGCCATCCTGCGCGTGGGCGACCGAATCAGCGTCTTCACGCCGGAGCTCACCAACCGGCTCGCCGAGCTCTACGGCGATGCCGCCAAGAAGGACCCCGCGTTCCGCTGGCAGCGCAAGCTGATGCCCGGCGGCGCGTGCGAGGCGACGGCGTTCGCGAGCTACGGCTACCGCTCGACCTGCCTCTGCCTGCCGCTCGGCAACTACCACAACATGGCGGACATCGACGGCGTGGCGGCAGGCGCGCGCCCGGCACGGGTGGCGCGCGAATTCGTCAGCCTCGCCGACTTCCACTCGCTGGTCGAGATGCTGCACCTGGCGGCCCGCGGCCTCGATGACTCGCCCGCAGAGACCACGGAACAACTCATGGAACGGCTCTACGCCGAGCGCCGCATGGTGCTCGAGCGTCGCCGCACGCCAACGGCCTGATCAGGCCTTCGCGCCGTTGTCCTGGATGTGCTTCTGCAGGAAGGCCTTGGCGAAGCGCCAGTCCTTCTCGGCCGCGGCCACGGTGCCGCCGACGATCGACGCCACCGCGGTCATCGGGAGCGACCCGAAGATGCGCAGTTCGGCGACGCGCGCGGCACGGTCGTCGCGCTCAGAGAGCGCTTCCAACGCGTTCTCCAGCGCGAGCGTCAGCTCGGGTGACGCACCCTGAAACTCGGCCAGGTCGCTGTCCTTCGTGCTTGCGGGCGCGGAGGCGGCGGCCGCCGCCTCACGCTTGCGCGCCTCGGCCTGCTCGGCCATGCGCTTCTTCTCTTCCATGCGCTTCTTCGCGCGCTCGGCGAAGACCTGGCGCAGGATCACGGACGCGGTGGCGCGGAAGTCGTCCTCGTCCTTGAAGTCCTCGGGCTTGTGGTTGGCGAGGCGGATGAATGCCTCGCTCACGATGACCGTGGGCTGAAGCGTCACCTCGGGCGGGTGCGTCTTCATGTACAGCGCGCTCAGCAAGCGCAGCTCCCCCATGATCTCGTCGAAGAGGTCCGAAATCGACTTGTCGTCGGCAGGAACACCTTCAGGCGTCGTCATGGCCGAATCGTACCCCGGCGATGGCGCGCCAAACCCCCCTATCCTGCCCGGAATGCCCGCCGCCGCGCCTTCCGAGCACCGCCCCGCGACCGATCCGGCCGCCGCCCTCGGCTTCGCGTTCCGCGCCTCCATCGCCGCGCGCACGGGACTACCGGACACCGCCTGCGACCCACAGATCCGGCCCTCCGGGAACCCGCAGTTCGGCGACTTCCAGGCGAACTTCGCCATGGCCCTCGCCAAGCAGCTCGGCACCAACCCGCGCCAGCTCGCGACGGAGGTGCTGGCCGCCACCGACCTCGCCGGCCTGGCGGACCGGGCCGAAGTGGCCGGCCCGGGGTTCATCAACATCCACCTGTCGGGAACGGCCCTTGCCGCCGCCCTGGACGCGATGGACGCGCCCTCGCTCGGCGTCGTGCCGCAGACTGCCACGCACGCCGTCACCATCGACCTCTGCGGCGTCAACGTCGCCAAGCAGATGCACGTCGGTCACCTGCGTGCCACCATCATCGGCGACACGCTGGCCCGGGTGAACGAGCGGCTCGGCCGGAAGGTCTGGCGCGAGAATCACCTCGGCGACTGGGGACTGCCGATCGCCATGACCCTCGCCGCGCTCCGCCGCGCGGGCACCGACCTTGGCTCACTCACCCTCGAGGACCTGAACGCCGCGTACCGCGCCGCGCAGCTCGAAGGCCGCGACGATGCGGCTGGCCTCGTGGCCGCACGCGGCACGCACGCCGGCCCGCACCGGATCGCCGAGCTCGAGGCCCAGAACGCCGGCGCCGCCATGGCGCAGGAAGACGCGCGCACCACCCTGGTGCGCCTGCAGTCGGGCGACACCGAGCTGGTCGCCGCCTGGCAGCGCCTCATCGACTGCACCATGCGCGAGGTGTTCGAGACCGCCGAGACCCTCGGCGTCCACCTGACCGCCGAGCACAGCCGCGGCGAGAGCTTCTTCCGCGAGGAACTCGGCCCGACCGTCGAGGCCTTCGTGAAGGCGGGCCTGGGCGTCGAGGACGACGGCGCGATCGTGGTGCGCTACCCAGACCGCGAGCGGCCGATGCTGATCCGCAAGCGCGACGGCGGGTTCCTCTACGCCACCACCGACCTTGCCGCCTGTCGCTTCCGCGTGCAGACGCTGCAGAGCGACCGCGTGGTCTACGTGGTCGATGCACGCCAGCGCGACCACTTCAAGGACGTCTTCGACGCGGTGCGCATGATCGGGTGGCACCGCCTGCCGGACGGCACCGAGGCCGAGCTCGTCCACCTGCCCTTCGGGTCAGTGCTCGGCGCGGACAAGAAGCCCCTGAAGACGCGCAGCGGCGAGAACTTCACGCTCAAGGCACTGCTCGACGAGGCCATCGACCGCGGCACGCGCGAGGTACGCGCGCGCAGCGCCAACCCGGACGCCCCGACCGCAGGAATGCCTGATGCCGAACTCGCCGCGATCGGCCGCGCCGTGGGCATCGCCGCCGTCAAGTACGCCGACCTCGGCACCGACGTCACGCGCGACTATGTCTTCGACCTCGACCGGATGGTGAGCTTCGAGGGCGACACGGGCCCCTACCTGCAGTACGCGCACGCGCGCATCGCGGGCATCCTGGGGAAGGCGCTCGACGCGGCGACACACGCCCCGCCGCGCCCGCGAATCGTGGTGACCGAGCCCGCCGAGCGGCAGCTGGCGCTCGCGCTGCTGCGCTATCCGCAGGTGGTGCACGAAGTGGCCGAGCACCTCGAGCCCAGCCGGCTCTGCGCCTACCTCCACGGCCTGGCCACCACCTTCAACGGCTTCTACCAGCACTGCCCGGTGCTGCGCTGCGAGGACGCCGAGGTGCGCGCCAGCCGGCTGCGCCTCTGCGCGATCTCGAAGCACGTACTGAAGGACGGGCTGGGCCTTCTGGGGATCACGGCGCCGGAGCGGATGTAGCCGAAGGCGGCGCTACCGCCGCACCGGGCTGTACTCGACCCCCGCCTCGCGCATCACCGCGCACGCCTTGGCGAACGATTCCATCCAGTGGGCATCGGCCTCGCCGCCGGCTTCCCACGTCACCACGCGCACGATGCCGGCCTGCACGATCGCCAGCGTGCACTGCACGCAGGGGCTGAAGCTCGTGTAGATGGTGGCGCCCACCGGGCTCACGCCGTTTCGCGCGCACTGGATGATGGCGTTCAGCTCCGCGTGGCACACGAGGTCGTACTTCACCGGCCGCTCCAGTCGCTCCGGGCGGTCCTCCACCCCGCGAGGCAGGCCGTTGAAGCCGGTCGCGACCACCTGCCGCGCGGGGCTGACGATCACCGCGCCCACGCCGCGGCTTGGGTCCTTCGACCACGCGGCGATCGACGACGCGAGCTCCAGGAACCGGCGGTCCCACTTCTCGGAATGCGCGGGCTGGCTCACTTGGAATCCTCCTGCCGCTCTCGGCGGCGCTTCTCGCGCTCGAATTCGCGCTTGTACCGCTCCATGTCGCGGAAGCGCAGGAGCGGCATCAACTTCTCCACCGCGCGCAGGAGGTCGGTGCGCTGCACGACGACCGCGCGCAGTTCCATCATCGGGCCGAAGGGGCGCCCGAGGGGCTGCAACCGCACCGTGATGGCACCGCCCTCCATCGCCACCGATTCGCCGACGCGCACGCGCGCGAAGTCCCGCATGCCCCTGGGCACGGGCACGGTCATCAGGTCGTTGCCGAAGAAGACGTCGACCTTGCCGCCGGCCATGCCCTTCACTTCAAGCGATACGTCGTAGCGGCCCATCGAGGGGACCTCGATCCTCCAGAACGCCACGTCGTCGACATCGGCCCAGCCGCCGATGGCCGCGGGCTTCGCAGGCGGTTCGCCGGCAAGCACGACCGCCGTCGGGCCCATGACGCGCGCGGCACCCGGCTCGAGGCGCGCAAAGCCATCCGCCCCGAACCGCGCCGCCGCAAGCCCGCCCGCCGGATCCTCGTCCGGCAGCACGTCCCCCGCCGCCACGCGGTCGAGCATGGCGCGCACCGACGCCGCCACGCGCGCCGACGGGAGCGCATAGGTCTTCATGCGGTCGGCGCGCGCGATGTTCAGGCCGATCACGCGGCCTTGGCTGTCGACGATCGGCGTGCCCACGCTGTTGGCCGGCACCACGCCGTCATGCTGGATCACCTCGCCGAAGCCGGTCGCGCGCCGGCTCACCGGCCCGCCCGCATTCGCGCGCACGTCGATCCACGTCGGGCGCAGCAGCCGCACCTCGAGCGTTCGCACCGCCCCGCCGCTCCAGACGTCGACCATCGCCGATTCGCCCGGCGCGTGCACACGCAGGGGCGCGGCCGCCGCCTCGGGCGAATCGATCGGCACGCCGTCGATGCGCACGATCGCGTCGCCTTCCTTGATGCCCGCCTGTGATGCGCTGCCGCCCGGCACCACGGACACCACCATCTGCCCGAGGCCGTCGGGCAGCTTCACGCGCTCTTCCTCGGCCGGCGGCCGCATCGCGATCCCCAGGTACGCCCGGCACGCGGCGTCCGACGACCCCGACACGTACCGACCGAGCGACCGGAACCCGAGCGCCATCGGCGCCATGCCGCGGCCCACGGTCACCACGGCATCGCCGAGGGCCGGCTCCGGCGCGTCGGCGAAGTCGACGGGCGTGGCGTCGGTCGAGGACGTCGCGACCAGCGCCAGGTCGAGGTCTCGGTCGACCGCCACGCGCCTTCCCTGCACCGACAGCCCGTCGTTGAGCAGGATGTCGATCCGGCGCGCGCTGGTGCCAAGTTCGCTGGCCTTCGTCAGCACGTGGCCCTCATCGTCGACGAACACCCCGTGGCAGGCATCGCGCGAATCGACGATCACCGTCACGATCGCGTCGGCATACGGATCCGAGAGCGGCGCCAGCGCCTCGAGCGTCGCCGCCCGGCGCTCGAGCTGGTCGCGACGCTCCTGCTCCGAATCCCCCGGCCTCGCCGGCCCATCCTCGCCCCGCCGCTCGGAATACCACTCGGCCGACGCCTCGATCGGGTCCTTCTCGGCATCCGACAGCCACGCGCCGGTCGCCAGCCCTTCCCTCATCGACTGCATCAGCGACTGCGCACGCTCGGCCGTCGCCGCGAGGTTCAGGTCGGGCCGCTCGCTCGCGGCGGAATTCACCCCCACCAGCCGGCCGTCCAGGTCGAACACCCCGCCGCCCGAATCGCCCGGGCTCAGCGGCGCATCGATCGCCAGCAGCCACCCGTCGCGCCCGATCACGCGCCCCACGCGAAGCGGCGGCGGGCGCCACGGCGAGCGCTCCGGCCCGAGCGGATGCCCGAGCGCAATGACCGGCGTGCCGGTCGGAAGCGACTGCGCCGCGCCAAGCTCGACGAACGGAAGCTCACGTCCCTCCGCCTCGATCTTGACGAGCCCCACGTCGCCATCGGGCCCGAAGTGCTGTCCGTACGTCAGGCCCTTGGCCTCGGTGCCGTCGGCAAGCAGCACCTTCACCGCTCGCCCCGGGTTCTGCCCCACGTGGCCCGCGGTCAGCACCCATCCGTCCGCAGAGATGATCGTGCCGCTGCCGGACCCCGCGTCCGGCGCACCTGCCGGCGCTCCCGGCGCCGGCATCAGGATCCCGACCACAGACTCGCGTACGCGCGCAGCCACCTCGCGCACGCGCGACTCAAGCGCCCGCAGGTCATCGGGCGACCGAATCTCGAACGACGCCGACTCCGCCACCGCCCCTGGCCCTGGCCGAGCATCCTGCCCGAACGCCGCGGCCGGCACCCACGCCGCCATTACCGCCGCCAGGAGTCGCCGCCCTGCGCGTCGGAAGGTCGGCGGCGCCATCGGCTAGCCGCGCGAGGATTCGCTGTCGTAGCGGCGATCCGGCGCGGCGCCGCCGGCCAACTTGCCCTCGAGGTTCCTGCCCAGCCCCGTGCGCTCGCACACCTCGGCGATCGCATCGAGCTGCGCGGCCACGGCCTCCATCGACTCGGCGCGGTCCTGCGGCGCGATCTGCACGCAGGAGAGCACCACGTCGGTGAACGCGGGCGGGATGCGCGCGTCGACCTCGTGCATCGGACGCGGCATCTTGATCTGGCTGGGGCGCAGGCGGCGCTCGACGCTCGCCTCGCCGGAGGGCAGCGCGCACGGGATCTCGTCGTGCAGGAGCACCCAGTGCAGCGTGGCGCCGAAGTTGTAGACGTCCGTCGCGGCGGTGATCGCCTCCTTGAAGGCCTGCTCGGGCGCGATGTAGCCCGGCGTGCCCTGGACGCGCGCCTTCTTGGTGCCGATCGGGCAGGCCTGGCCGAGGTCGATGACCTTCACCGTGCCGTCGTCGTTGACCATCATGTTGGACGGCTTCATGTCCGCGTGCACGAAGCCGCGCTGGTGCATGTGCCCCAGCCCACGCGCCGCCTGCGCGAAGTAGCGCGCGATCTGCGCGGCAGTCGGGCGGAACTCGGTGTCGAGCGTCGCCGCGTCGATCAGCTCCATCACCAACGCCGCGTCCGTGATGTCGCCGACCCAGCCCTTCTTGTTGGTGGCATAGCGGTGGATCGCCCGGATGTTCGGGTGGCTCAGCTTGGAGCCGATCTTGTACTCCTGCTCGAGCTGGTCGATGAAGCGCTGGTCCTTCTCCCCGCGCTTGATCACGTGCTTCAGGGCCAGCACCTGCCGGGTCTTGGCGTCCGCCACGGCATAGACCAAGCTGGCGGCCCCCTCGCCCAGGCGATCGATCACCTTGTAGCCGAAGAGTTCGTGCGGAATGGTCGGGTTGCTGGACATGAACGAACGACGGCCCCGGGAAATCGGAGCCGCAAAGGCTATCAGGACGGGAAGAACGCCGCAATAATCCGATGATTTCAGGCATTCCCCGGGCTTTCGCAGCCCCAGCTCACGTCCGCGCTCAGGGTGCGATGGACGCCCTCAGCGCACCCCACCCCGCCGCCGGTGCAGCGTCGACTCCCTGCAGTTCGCAGGCCATGAACACCGCGCCATCCGGGATGCCGAACTCAGACTGCAGCTGGCGCACCAGGGCGCGCACCTCGCGGCACTGGCGATCCGTGAACGGCCGGCGGTCGGCGCGGCCAACCAGGCAGATCGCGATGGCGGACCGATTGAGTCCCGACGCGTCCAGCGCGGCCGTGCCCCCCACGCGGGCCGGCGTCCGCCAGCCGCGCGCGGCGTGCGCACCGGCCAGCTGCCGTTCCCAGCGAGGCCCGACGGCCACCGCGCCGTCATCCATGCCCTGACCGTTGCCGACCACGAAGTGGAAGCCGAGCCCGGCGAGGCCCGCCTGCTGATGGCGGCGCTCGATGGACGCCACGTCCCCGGCCGGCGTCCCGCTGTCGTGGATCACGATCGCGCACCAGCGATCTCGGTCGAGGGCTGCATCGCGGGGCGTGATGCGGGGCGAAGCGGGGGCGACAGCCGTCGCCGCATCCACCCGTCCCGCCACCGGCGGTTCCACCGCGGTCGCAGCCACCTTCCACGCCGGCGTCGCCAGCACCGATCCCGCGCGTCCGGACACCCCGCCAACGGCGTGCAGGGCACCCACCGCCACCACCGACGCACCCATCAGGACGGCCATGGCTCGGAACGCGCGACGCACCCGCCCTTGATCGGCGCGCGCGGCGGACGGGCTTCAATTGCGTCGGCTACTGGCCGCTCTTCGGCGTCAATCGTGCCCGGAGCGCCGGCTGCGGACGGCCGAAGATGTCCGGCTCCTCCGCGGGCGCCGCCCCGGACCGCATGGAGTCGAACTTCTCGAACTGCGTCCGCGGCGCGTTCTCGGGGAAGAGCGGCTTCGCGCACCCGATCGCGACCATCGCCGCGCCGGTCACTCCCAACGCCATCGCGACGCGAGGGGCACGATGCACTGCCTGGGCGAAGGTCTGGTTCATCCGGCGACTCACGATGGCCCGAATCGTACGCCCCTCATCGCTCCCGCCGCGACCTCGACCGCTCCGACACCTCCATGGCCAGCCGTTCGAGCGCCGAGCGGAAGTCCACGTCCACGGTCGCCACCCGGTCCGCCACCTGCAAACGCGTCGGTGCGAAATTGAGGATCCCCCGCACCCCGGCCGCCACCAGCGCGTCGGCCACCGGCTGCGCCTGCTCCGGGGGGACGGCGATGATCCCGATGTCGATCGCCCCATCACGCACGGCGCGCGGCATGGCCTCCATGGACTGCACCGCGATGCCCGCCACCTGCCGCCCCACCACGGCCGGGGACCGGTCGAAGATGGCCGCGATCACGAAGCCCTCCTCCTGGAACCGCCCATAGGCCGCGAGTGCCCGACCGATGTTGCCGGCCCCGACGATGGCCGCGCGCCACGTGCGGTGGACGCCGATCGCCTCGCGGATGGCGCCGATCAGGTCGTCGATCGCGTAGCCGACGCCGGGCTGCCCGGCATGCCCGATGAACCCGAGGTCCTTGCGCACCTGCGCATCGGTGGCCCCGGACGACGTCCCCAGGTGCCGGCTGCTCACCGTCGCCTGGTCCTGCGACGCCAGGCGCTCGAGTTCGCGAAGGTAGAGGCTGAGCCGCTGCACCGTCGGCCGGGGCACTCGCTGTCGCAGGGGCACGGGGCGAGTGTAACCCTCGCCCTGGGCGTTCCTACACTGCGCCCCATGCACATGGCCGACGTGCTGGCGCGGGACGGCATGACCGCGAGCTTCGAGTTCTTCCCGCCGCGCACCGCGTCGGCGTGGGACGAGTTCGTCGCCTCGCTGCACGAGTTCGAGGCGCTGAAGCCGTCGTTCGTGTCGGTCACCTACGGCGCGGGCGGCAGCACGCGCGACCGCACGGACGCGCTGGTCACGCGCCTCGCAGCCGAGACGGCGCTTGCGCCGGTGCCGCACCTCACGTGCGTCGGGCACACGTCGGCCGAGGTCGACTCGATCCTCGCCGCCTACGCCGCGAAGGGCGTCTCGAACATCCTGGCGCTGCGCGGCGATGCGCCGCGCGACGCGAAGGCGCCGGCCGCCGGCGACTTCCGCTACGCGGTCGACCTCGTGCGCGCCGTGCGCGAATTCGGCGCCGCCGGCCGGCACCCCGACCCGCGCGGCTTCGGGATCGGCGTCGCAGGATTCCCTGAAGGCCACCCGGAGACGCCGAACACCCTGGTGCAGATGGACCACCTGAAGGCCAAGGTGGACGCCGGCGCCGACTTCGTCATCACCCAGCTCTTCTTCGACAACGACGCCTTCTTCGACTGGCGCGACCGCTGCGCCATCGCCGGCGTGCGCATTCCCGTGATCGCCGGAATCATGCCCATCACGACGATCGCGGGCCTGAAGCGGATGGCGGAACTTGCGGCGGGCACGCGCTTCCCCGCACCGCTCCTGCGCGCCATCAAGCGCTGCGAGGACGACCCCGCGTCGGTCGCAAACGTCGGCATCCACTGGGCCACGGAACAGGCGCGCGACCTGATCGACCGCGGGGTGGCGGGAATCCACTTCTACACGCTCAACAAGAGCGACGCCACGCGGCGCATCTACCAGACGCTCGGGCTTTCCGGCCGCGTCGGCGCTCAGGGCGCCGGCTGAGCGGGTGCGGCGGGCTCGGGCATCGCCGCACCGGCCTTCGCGTCCGTCGGCAGCCACACGCGCGACAGCAGCTCGTGCAGCGCATCGCCGGGGCGCGCGGCACCCATCGAATCAAGGCCTTCCTTGATCACCTCGGGCCGGTTGGTCTGGAAGCCGATGTAGGCGATCACCAGGCCGAACTCGAATCGGTCGCTCTTCAGTTCCGGCGAGGCCGTGGGTGAGTTCGCGCCGGCCAGGCGCTCGCGCGCCGCGGCAAGCGCCGCATCCATTCGCGCCGCAGCGGGGAGGATGGACGCCGAGAGATGCGTGTCGATCATCTCCGGGTGCATCGCGAACAGCTTGCGCAGCGAAAGCGCGGTGCTCACGTGCAGCCCGGCGCCGAGCTGCGCGTTCGCCACGCCCGCCAGCGCGAAGGTGCTCGACGGCACCACCTGCAGCACCGACGAGTAGCGCTCCTCGGCGCGGAAGTACTCGCCCTTGGCCATGGCGGCCGCGCCCAGCTCCATCATGTCCTTGATGGCGCTCGACTCCTCGGGCACCAGGGACTGCATCGTGCGCCCGTGGCGCAGCACGTAGGCCAGGTCATCGATGTTCGGGGTGTCCTTCTCGGCGGGCTTGGCCTCGCCGTCCTTCGGTTCGCCGTCGGCGCCGGTCATGCCGGCGGCACCGGGCTGCGTGCCGGGGGCCGTGCCCTCGGGTCCCACGCCAGGCTCGGACCGCGGGCCCATCGCACCGGGCAGACGTCCGGTGCCGTCCATGCCGCCTTCGATGCCGCTGCGGATCAGCTGCCCGCGCAGCCAGTCCATGTCGACCCCGAGGAGCCGCTGGATGTTCTGGTCGCGCGCGGACTGGGGCGAGGTGCCCGTCGCGCCGGCCGCTCCCGCGGCACCCGCGGCACCCGCGTCCGTGGCGCCCGCTCCGCCCGCCGCGCCATCCCGCGCGCCCGGCATCCGGTCCGCCGCCCGCGCCCGCAGCGAATCCATGATCTGCGAATACTCCGGCGCCAGGATCGGCTTCATGCGCGCCGAATCGGCGAGCGACTGCCCCGGCAGCAGCGAACTCTGCGACAGCGGCTCGCCCACGATCAGCTCGCGCTGGGTCCGCCCGCTCAAGATGTCCTGCTTCAGGCGCTGGCGGTCGTACGGGGAGAGACCGAGGCTCGCCAGCGAATCATCGAGCGCGATCTCATTGCGCTCGGTGCGGGACCCTGCCGAAATCTGCTGGGTGATGCGCCAGTTGAGGCGTTCAGAGACGTCGCGGGTGTTCCCCGGGTCGATGAAGTCCGCCTGCCGGCGCATCGTCTTGGCGCCGTCCGCCGAGAAGCGGTCGAAGGCGATGCGCGCATCGAGCGGCTGCTGGTCCGTCAGGATGTCGCGCGCGGACGCGTTCGAATAGGTCCGCGTGTACATGATGGCGCCGAAGTTCTGGCTCGCTTCCAGCGGGTTGTAGTTGGCCTGCGACATGTACGGGCTCGAGTACACGCTGTAGGCCGTGAAGAACCGCAGGTCGTCGGCGCCGGTCTGGCCGGTGAATTCCGACTGCTCGCGGTAGCCCACGCTGCCGCGGAACTGGCGGCCGCCGCCCACGTCACCGGTCACGATCAGGTTGCGAGAGAAGTAGTCGACCTTTGCGGCCTGCCCGTTGTCGCCGGCGGACCCCTGGCGGGTGCTCGCGTCGAGCACGCCATAGCGGGACACCTTCGAGGGATCCGAATGGCGCGTATCGCGCTGCAGCGCGTTGCCGCCGCCGAGTGCGTCCTGCGCCAGGGCGGAGGCCTGGCACAGCCCGGCGGCAAGGAGCGCGGCGATCGACAGACGCGGCGAGATCGACGGGTTCCGCATGGCAAAAGCGTAGCATCGACCCTCGCCGCGCCATGCAGGAATTGCCCGCATGCACCACCCACGAAGAGGCTTCCGGACCCACGCCGGCGCGGGCCGCAACGCGCCCGCACCCGGGCATCAGCCCCGTGGCCACGGTGCTCACGCTGCTCAGCGTGGCGCTCGCGGTGGCCACCGGCATCGCCGCCCCGCGCCTGCGCGACCGCCACGCCTCCGCGCAGCAGGAAGCCACCATCGACGAGCTGGCCACCGTGGCCGCGATGCACGAGTCGCGCGCGCTGCTTGACATGTCGCGCGGCCGCGCGCGCGATGCGGCACTCGCCCTCATCGACGAGATTGCCCGCGAGACCGTCGGCCGCGACACCTGCGCCGACCTCGCCGACGCCGGGCTGCATCCGGTCGATGCGCGCATCGTCGAGCTCGCCCCCGACCTGCGCGGCGCGATGGTGCTCTATGGCACGGACGAAGGCGACCGCACCGTGAGCGTCACGATGCTGCCTGACCGGGGCCACGCGGTGCGCCTCGACGGCTTCGGCCGCGCCGTGCCGCTTGCACCCGGCGACGAGTGGCTCGACGCCGTGGTCGACGCCGAATCGGCCGTCGCCGGCAGCACCGCCGGCCCGCGCGTGGCCTACGCATTCGCCGACGGGCGCGTGCTGTGGATCGTGCTCGCCGACGACCGGCGCACGATCCGGGCGGTGGCGCGACGCCTCCTCTGACGCGGCGGGACGCCGCCTGCGCCAACTACCATTGCCGCTCTTCCATGCCCGCCTGCATCACCACGCCCATCTACTACGTGAACGACCGGCCGCACATCGGCCACGCGTACACGACCACGGTCTGCGACGTGTGGGCGCGCGCCATGCGGCTGCGCGGCGGGGACGTGTTCTTCCTGACCGGGACCGACGAGCACGGCGTGAAGGTCGAGAAGAGCGCCGCCGCGCGCGGCATCCCGCCCAAGCAGCTCGCTGACGAGAACGCCGCCGAATTCAAGCGCGTCCTGAGCGTCTTCGGGCTCACGAACGACGACTTCATCCGCACCACCGAGCCGCGCCACGAGAAGCAGGTGCAGCGCTTCGTGAAGCGGCTGCTCGACTCGGGCGCCGTGTACCTGGGCACCTTCGAGGGCTGGTACGACGAGGGGCAGGAGGAGTACTACACCGACACGCGCGCCAAGGAGCTCGACCACAAGAGCCCCATCAGCGGCAAGCCGCTCGTGCGCGCCACCGAGGAGAACTACTACTTCCGCCTGAGCGCATTCCAGAAGCGGCTCGAGGAGTTCTTCGAGCATCACCCGGGCTTCGTGCAGCCGGCCGCGCGGCGCAACGAGGTGCTCGGCCGCCTGCGCGATGGGCTGCAGGACGTTCCCATGACGCGCACCAACTTCACCTGGGGCATCCCGTTCCCGGGCGACGAGAAGCACGTCATCTACGTCTGGATCGACGCACTCTTCAACTACGTCACCGCGCTCGGCCTGGGTGACCCGGACGGCACCATCGAACCCGGCCTGCATGCCGCGCGCGCCAAGTACTGGCCCGCCCAGTACCACGTGATCGGCAAGGAGATCCTCTGGTTCCACGCGGTGATCTGGCCGGCGCTCCTCATGGCGCTCGGGCTTCCCATGCCGCGGCGCATCCATGCCCACAGCTTCTGGATCGCCGACGGCCAGAAGATGTCGAAGTCGATGGGGAACTTCGTCGACCTCGCCACCATCGAGGGCTACTTCGCCAAGTACGGCCTGGACGCCTGGCGCTGGTACATGGCCACCCAGGGCCCGCTGCAGGCCAGCGACGCCGACTTCCGCGCCCAGCACTTCCACGACATCTACACGTCCGAACTCGTGAACGTGGTGGGCAACTGCCCAAGCCGCGTGACCGCGATGATCGGCAAGTACTTCGACGGCAAGATGCCGGAAGACGCGCAGCGCGGCGGTGAGTGGCCCGCGCGGTGCGCCGCCGCGGTGAGCGAGTGGTCGTGCGCGATCGACGAACTCGACCTCGTGGCCGCCTCGAACGCGCCGATGTCGCTGCTGCGCGAGGTCGATGCCTTCATCAACCGCACCGAACCGTTCAAGGTGGCGAAGGATCCGGCGCGGCGCGACGAGCTCGCATCCATCCTGGCGCAATGCGCCGAGGCGGTGCGCATCGCGGGGGTCATGATGTCGCCGTACCTGCCCGCGAAGATGGGGGAGCTGGACGCGGCCCTCGCGCAGGGCAGCACGGCGGCCGCGCCCTTCGCCTCCCGCGTCGCCTGGGGCGTGCTGGCCCCGGGCACCGAGCTGTCGAAGTGTGCGCTGTTCCCGCGCGTCGAGCGCTGAACGCCCCTCAGCCCGCCCGGATCGCGGCCTCGATCCGCTTCCGGAGCCCCGCCGGCATCGAGGTCCCGCGCAGGCTGCGGCATGCGTCCGCGCCCACGTCGAGGCTCGCGAACACCTCGCGGCAGCGCTCGCACACCAACTCATCCTGCACCGGGAAGTCGACGCCGCGGTCGAGCGATTCCATCTTCGCGCGCAGCAGGTCCATGCACATCGCGCGGTCGTAGACGGCCGGAGGCACCGCGCGACGGGGCTGCTCGGCGAGGAGCGCCGCGCGCAGGAGCAGGCGCCCCCGGTGCAGGCGCGTCTTCACCGTGTTCTCCTTCACGCCCAGCACCGCCGCCACCTCGGCCACCTCCATGCCGGCGATCTCCTTCAGGATCAGGGCGCCGCGGTAGGGATCCGGCACGTCCTGGATCGCCGCGTCGACGCGCGCCCGGGCCTCCTCGCGCAGCTCGCGCGCCTCGGCGGACCGCGCGGGGAAGTCCGCCTGCGCCAGGCGCGGCTGGGCGAAGGGCAGCGCCTTTGCGTACTCGGCCGTCGCCTGCCGCCGCCGGGACTCGCGCCGCCCGCGCCGCATGGCGGCGCGCACCGCGATCGAATGCAGCCACGTGCAGGGAGACGACTCCCCGCGGAAGGCGCCCCAATGCCGGTAGGCCTGCAGGAACGCGTCCTGGACCACGTCGTCGGCGTCGGCGGGGTTTCGGACCATGCGCCGGATGACCGCGTGCACCATGGGCCCGCAGGTGGCCACCAGCTCGGAGACGGCCATCGCCGGGTCCTTCGGGGCGCGCGGGCGTCGGGGTGCGGTAGGCATGGCCGGCGCAGGCTAGTTTCGGGAACCCCCCGGCGGCCGATCTGCTCCAATCCACGCCATGACCACCGCCACCCTCCCGTCGACCACCGCCGTGTCCGGCACCGTCTCGCCCCGCGATGCCGCCCGTCTCGCCGATGGCGGGCAGGCCTGGATCGTGGATGTCCGCGAGCCCGACGAGCACCGCCGCGAGCACGTCGCCGGCGCCGCGCTCCACCCGAGCTCCGCCTTCTCGGTGACGGGCTTCCCGGCAGCCGCCCCCGGACGCCGGGTCTTGGTCCTCTGCCGTTCCGGGAACCGAGCCGGCAAGGTGGCCGCGGCGCTGCGCGCGGCCGGCCGCGCCGACGTCGACGTCATCGAAGGTGGCATCACAGCGTGGATGGCCCAGGGCCTGCCCGTGGTGCGCAACGCGAAGGCGCCGCTTCCCATCATCCGCCAGGTGATGATTGCGGCGGGCGCCATGCAGCTTGGCTTCACGATCGCCGCGGCCGCGACCG
>CAYTYU010000003.1:0-56370 GCA_964440815.1 uncultured Chitinophaga sp. | reverse complement strand
CCGAAGCGCGCGCTGCCGGTGCTCGCCACCGCGCGCGACCACGCGGGGGCGCGCGGCCGTTCCAGGTCGAAGGCCACGAGCCAGGTGACGGTCTCGAGCCGCGCCGTGGTGCGGCGCGCCGCGCAGACCGCCACGCCGTCGACGACGACCGGCGCACCGACGGGCTGCAGCGGCTCGGCATCGCCGCGCGCGCCGCCGGGATCGAGCCGGGTCTCCCAGAGGAGGAACCCCGTCCCGGCATCGAAGCACGAGAGGCCTGCACCGGTACGCATGCCGCCGGTGCCGAAGGCCAGGACCCGGTCGCCATCGACGGTTGCCATCCTGGGCGGCAGCGCCAGCGCGGCCTGGCCGAAGGCGCCCTGCACGCCGCCCACCGACGCGTCCCAGAGCGCGCGGCCCGAGAGCCTCTCGTAGGCGCGCACGAACGCGCCGTCGTCGACGAACACGCGGCGACCGTCGCTGGACGCGATGGCCCGAGGCGAGGCAGTCGGTGCCCCCGGAGCCCCGCGCGCAGGCGGAACCGGGTTGGCGACGATCGCGGTGGCGCTCGGGGCGATCGGGACCGACCAGGTCTGGCCCCAGGCCCCGTCGTCACCAAGGTCCACGCGGCCGGTCCCGAGTGGCTCCGTTGCCGCCGCGGGCAACGGCACCTCCGGCGATGCCGCGCGACGCACGGCGTCACGTTCAGACGCCTCGACGCCGTCCGTGCCGTCGATCGCGGCGAGCGCACGCGCGGCACGCGCGGGGTCCCCGACGCGTGCGGCCGCGGCGGCCACCATGCCGGCATGGTGGAGCGCGCGGCGGCCGGCGAGGAGATCGTGCCCCTCGACGCGGTCGAGCATCGCGAGCGCAGATGCGCAGTCGCCGCGCGCCAGGCGCGCCTCCGCGGCGCGGAGCGCGGCGTCGAGCCCCGCCTCGGTCCACAGGCGCGAGGCGACCAGCACGGCCACGTCGCCGCGCGCGAGCATCGCCCGGGACTCGGCATCCACCTCGCGGCGGAATGCGGTGCGCAGCGCCGCGTCGGACGCGAGCATCGCGTGCGCCCGGGCGGCGACGGTGACGAAGAGGTCGGGATCGGCCGGCGTGCGGACGAGCCGGTCGTGCGCACCGTCGAGCGCCTCGACGAGGAGCCGCACCGCCTCGCGCGGGTTCGCCCGGGCCTGGTCTGCGGCCTGCTCGAGGATGAGCTGCGCAGAGGGCGAGTCGTCGACCGCCGGCACCGCCATCTCCTGCGCGCGCGCGGCGCGTGCGCAGAGCACCGATGCCGCCGCGAGCACGGCGGCGGCATGGGCCATCGGGCGGCGGCGCAGGGCGTTCATCGCACGGAGGGTGATACATTCTCCGGCCGATGCGCGTCAGGCGAATCCGTCCCCCCACGATGCTCGCGGCCGCCGCGACGGCGGCGGCGCTCGGCGGGTGCGCGGCGTCGCCCGAATTCCGCGCGCTGCGCGCCGAGCGCATCCGCACCACCGAAGAAGCCACCGAGGTGAAGGTGTTCCTGGAGCTGCGCAACCCGAACGACGCGCCCGTGGAACTGACCACGTGGGACTACACGTTCACGGTCGGCGACCGCACCGCCTACTCGGGCCCGTGGGTAGCGTCGCTGACGCTGCCGCCGAAGCAGGTCATGGTCACCGAGGTGCCGGCGGTGGTGCCGGCGTCCTTCGGGGACGTGACGGCCGGGAAATGGCGGATCGGCGGCAGCGTGGGATACCGCGCCACCGGCAAGCTCGACCGGCTGCTCTACCAGCTGGGCATCAACCGGCTGACGGCATTGTTCGGGGTGTCCGGCGAGGGCATCGAGCTCGCGCGCGCGGCGCCCGCCGCGGCAGCGACAGCGACAGCCGCCGCGGCACCGGCCGCTCCGCCCGCCGAGCCGCCCGCCACGCCCGCACCCTGAATCAGGCCGGCCGCGCCGACTGCGCGCGCACCGCGGCTCGCTCGAGGTAGTGCGCGATCAGCCGCGCGTGCAGGCCCATGGCACGCGGGTCGTCGGCGGCGAGGTCGCCGCACTCGAGCTGCCGATACGTGCCGTCGGGCTGCATCTGCCATGCCGAGCGCCGGTCCTCCAGGCAGAACTGGAGGACGTCCCACAGCATCCGCCTCGGCTCGCGGCCGAGCACCGGCGTGGCCGCCTCGACGCGCGTCTGGAGGTTGCGGTACATCCAGTCGGCGCTGCCGATGAAGAACTCGCCCTCGAGCGGGTCGGCCTGCCCCGCGCCGAACCAGAAGATCCGGCTGTGCTCCAGGAAGCGCCCGACGATCGAGCGCACGCGGATGTTCTGGCTGAGCCCGGGCATGGACGGCCGGATGCAGCAGAACCCGCGCACCACGAGGTCCACCTGGACGCCTGCCTGGCTCGCGCGGTACAGCGCGTCCATCACGCCGCGGTCCTCGAGCTGGTTCATCTTGGCGATGATCCGCCCCTGGCCGCCCTGCGCGGCAATCTGCGTCTCGCGCTCGATCAGCTCCAGGAACCGGCGCTTCATCGCCACCGGCGCCACCAGCAGCCGCTGGTACTCGCGCTGGCGCGACCGGCCGGTCATGTAGTTGAAGAGGTTGACGAGGTCCTCGGTGATCGCGGGATCCGCGGTCAGCAGGCCGATGTCCTCGTACATCCGGGCGGTGCGGCTGTTGTAGTTGCCGGTGCCGACGTGCGCGTAGGAGCGCAGCCCCCCCGGCTCGTCGCGCACCACGAGCGCGGTCTTCGTGTGGGTCTTGTAGCCCACCACGCCGTACGCCACGTGCACGCCGGCGTCCTCCAGCTTGCGCGCCCAGAGGATGTTGCGTGCCTCGTCGAAGCGCGCGCGGAGTTCCACCAGCACCGCCACCTGCTTGCCGCTCTCGGCGGCGCGGATGAGGCTCGAGATGAACGGGCTGTCGCCGGAGGTGCGGTACAGGCTCTGCTTGATGCACAGCACCTTCGGGTCGGCCGCCGCATCCTCGATGAACTTCTCCACCGAGAGGTCGAACGACTCGTACGGGTGGTGCACCAGGATGTCGCCGGTGCGGATCGCGGCGAAGATGTCGGAGCGTTCGCCCTCCAGGCCTGGCGGCGAGAGCGCCGAGAAGCGCGGCCAGTGCAGCTCGGGCAGGTCGATGTCCGCCACCTCGTTGAGCGCACCCCAGTCGACGAGGCCCGGCGTCTCGAAGACGTCGTCCGCGTCCACCTGCAGCTCGTCGATCAGGAACCGCAGGATGCGGGCGTCGCCGCCGGCGGCGATCTCCAGGCGCACCACGCGCGCGAATCGGCGCTCCTTCAGGAGGTGCTGCGTCGCCTCGAGCAGGTCCTCGGTGTCCTCGTTGTCGCGCTCGACCTCGGCATTGCGCGTCACGCGGAACGGGAGGACCTTGACGATCTCCATCCCGGGGAAGAGGTCGTCGAGGTTGTGCTCGACGATCTCCTGCAGCGGCACGAAGCTGCGCGTCCCCTCCAGGCGGTAGAGCCGCGACGGGACGTCGGGCACCTTCACGCGCGCGAAGAGCTGCTCGCTCTCGCCCGGCCGGCGCAGCAGGACGCCGAGCGACACGCTCATGTTCGAGATGAAGGGGAACCGGTGGCCCGGGTCCACGGCGAGCGGGGTGAGGATCGGGAACACGCTGCGGCGGAACCACGCCTCCGCCTCCGCGCGCTGCGCGGCGTCGAGGTCGGCCCAGCGCAGGAGGCGCACGCCGTGCGGCTCGAGCGCCGGCAGGACGCGCTCGCGCAGCACAGACATCTGGCGGTGCGCCAGCGTCGCCACGCGCGCGCGGATGCCGTCGAGCTGCTGGGTGGGCGTGAGCGCCTCGGGCACGGGGCCGCCGACACCGGCCTCGATCTGGCGCTTCAGCACCCCGACGCGCTTCATGAAGAACTCGTCGAGGTTCGCCGAGTAGATCGACAGGAAACGCATCCGCTCCAGGAGCGGCGTGCGCGGGTCGGCGGCAACGTCCAGCACGCGCGCGTTGAACTCGATCCACTCGATGTCGCGGTTCAGGAAGCGCGCGGGATCTCCCGCGGCCACGGTGGCCGGCGTGCCCGCGGCGGGGGTTCCCGAGGGCGCGATCGAGTCGTCGTTCACGTGGCACCCCCCGCCGGCGGCGCGAAGGTCGCGGTGCACCCCGGGGCCTCGCGGACGCTGACCGCCCGGACGCGCACGCCCGGGGGGAGCGCGGAACCGAGCGAATCGGCCACGTGGCGGGCCACCAGTTCCGCGGTCGGGTTCATGCGGTCGAAGGGGGCGGTCTCGTTCAGGTTGCGGTTGTGGAAGCGACCCAGGATGCGGTCCAGCGAGGCTTCCACCGCGTGGAAGTCCACCAGCATGCCGTCACCGTCAAGGTCGCTGCCGGCCACCTCGGCCACCACGCCCCAGTCGTGACCGTGGAGCGGCTCGCGCGTCCCCCGGATCTCGATGGCGTGCGCGGCGCTGAAGGATCGCTCGATCCGCAGCGTGAACATGCCTCGAAGTATAGGAGCCGCCGGGCAGATTCCGATAGCCTGCGTGGCCCATGAACGCGACGGATGCACCGCTCATGCTGTCGGTCTCGGGCGCCCGCGGGATCGTCGGCAAGACGATGACGCCGGAGGTGGCAGCCGCCTACGGCGCCGCGTTCGGCTCGTTCCTGCGCTCGACGACCGGCAAGGCGCGCCCGCGCGTGGTCGTCGGCCTCGACGGACGCATCAGCGGCCCGCCGCTTGCGGCCGCCGCGATCGGCGGGCTCACCGCCACCGGCTGCGACGTGATCGACATCGGCGTGGCCATGACGCCGACCGTGGGCGTGATGATCGGCCACCACGGGGCTGACGGCGGCCTGACCGTGACGGCAAGCCACAACCCGATCGAGTGGAACGGCATCAAGTGCCTCGACGGCGACGGCCTGGCGCCGCCGCCGGCCATCGCCAAGGAGATCGTCGACCGCTTCAAGGAGCGGCGCATCGACTGGTGCGGGCCGCTCGAGACCGGCCGCGTCGAGCGCGACGGCGGCGCCGCGCGCGTGCACGTGGACCGCGTGCTGGCGAACGTGGACGTGGCCGCGATCCGGGCGAGAAAGTTCGCCGTCGTGCTCGACAGCGTGAACGGCAGCGGCTGCGTGGGCGGGCGCATGCTCCTCGAGGAGCTCGGCTGCCGCGTGGAGCACATCTACGGGGAGCCGACCGGCGTGTTCGGCCACGTGCCGGAGCCGCTCGTCGAGAACCTGGTCGACCTGGCGAACGCCACGCGCGCCGCCAAGGGCGCCGCCTGCGGCTTCGCGCAGGACCCGGACGCCGACCGCCTGGCGATCGTCGACGAGACCGGCCGCTTCATCGGCGAGGAGTGCACGCTGGTGCTGGCCGCGCTGCGCATGCTGCAGCGCACCGGCGGCGGCGCGCTCGCCGCGAACCTCTCCACCAGCCGCATGATCGACGACGTGGCCGCGCGGTTCGCCGGCTCGCGCGTGGTGCGCACCGCCGTGGGCGAGGCGAACGTGGTGGCCGGCCTGCGCCCGGCGAACGGCATCCTGGGCGGCGAGGGCAACGGCGGCGTGATCTTCCCGCCGGTGTGCTGGGTGCGCGACTCGCTGAGCGCCATGGCGCTGGTGCTGGAACTCCTCGCGCACGAGGGCAAGCCCCTCTCGCAGCTGGTGGCCGCCCTGCCCCGCTACGCCATGGTGAAGCGCAAGATGGAGCTCGCGGCGGTGGGCGGCATGGCTGCGGTGGCGCCGGCCCTCGGCAAGGTCAAGGCGGCGTTCGCGGCGGAGCGCATCAGCGACGTCGACGGCGTCCGCATCGACTTCGCCGACGGCTGGGTGCACCTGCGCGCGAGCAACACCGAGCCGATCGTGCGCGTGATCGCCGAGGCACCGGACGCGGCGCGGGCGAACGCGCTGTGCGACGCGTGCAAGCGGGCGGCGGGGATCTGAGTCAGGGAGCGGCGGGAGGCCGCCGCGACTCGCGCACCCGGTGCGCCATCGGCTCGACGCTGCAGTCGATGTCCACGCTGAAGAAGCCGCCGCCGCGGTGCGCCGTCACGAGGGGCCACATGATGTCCCGGTCGGTCGCGGGGATGGGCAGGCGCTCGACGTCCGCCGCCGCGACCCACTCGAGCCGGCCCTCGTCGAACTCCCGCAGCGGGATCTCGGCATGCCCCACCGGGCGCACGCATTCGAAGAGGAAGATGAGCCAGTGCATCTGGCCCTGGTAGGCGCGCTCGCTCACCATGCCGAGGAGCCGCACCTCGGCCTCGCCGAGCCGCAGGCCCGTCTCCTCGTGCACCTCGCGCACCGCGCACTCGTGCGGGCTCTCGCCGCGGCTGATCTCGAGCTTGCCCCCGACCGGCGAGTACATGTCGACGTTCGGCGGCTTGCGCCGGTGCAGCATGAGGAGCCGGTCGTCGGCGTCCCACAGGTAGCAGAGCACCGCCACCTTGTACGGCAGGTTCGCGGTGTCGTACTGGGGCGCGTGCAGGTTCATCGCGCGGCGGCCACGGCCGGGCGTGCGGGAGCGATGCCGGCGGCCGCGACGAGCTCGCGGATCGCGGCCGCAACCGCCGGCGAGGCGGGTGCCAGCGGCAGACGCACCGCACCGCTGTCGAGCCCCAGCGCAGCGAGCGCGCACTTCAGCGGCACCGGGTTGACGTCGAGGGAGAGGAGCCCGCGCGAGAGAGGCAGCAGGCCCATGTGCACGCCGAGCGCCGCATGGAAGTCGTTGGCGGCAAGCAGCCGGCAGAGCTCGGCCACCCGCGCAGGCACGAGGTTCGACACCACGCTCACCACGCCCACCGCGCCCACCGCCGCGAAGCTCGGCGTGAGGCTGTCGTCGCCCGAGAGGACGGCGATCCCGCAGCGCCGGCGGATCTCGCTGGCCGAGTCCATCGAGCCGGTGGCTTCCTTGATGGCCACGACGTTCGGGTGGGCCGCGAGCCGCTCGACCGTCTCGGGCGCGATCGCCACGCCTGCACGGCCCGGGATGTTGTAGAGCATCACCGGCAGGTCGCACGCGTCGGCGACGGCCATGAAGTGGCGGTAGATGCCCTCCTGCGAGGGCTTGTTGTAGTACGGGGTGACCTGCAGGCCGCAGTCGGCGCCGAGCTGGCGCGCGAGCTTCTGCAGGTGCACCGCATGCGCCGTCGAGTTCGAGCCGGCGCCCGCGACGACCGCGAGCCCGAGCGGGCGCCCGACCCGCACGGCCGCCTCGACGACGAGCGCGTGCTCCTCCTCGGAAAGCGTGGGGCTCTCGCCGGTCGTGCCGCAGGGGACGATGCCCTGCACGCCGCCGGCCGCCTGCAGCCGCACGTTTTCCTCGAGGCGCGCGAGGTCGACCGCGCGCCCGTCGGGCGTGAACGGGGTGACGATCGCCGTGAAGCAGCCGTGCAGGCGGGGCGCGAAGCTCATCCGGCCGAGTGTACGGCGCTGCCGTGCGCCGCCGAGGCGTCGATCGCCGCACGGATCTCGGCGACCGCCGTGCGCATGCCGACGATCACCGCGCGGCTCACGATCGAGTGCCCGATGTGGAGCTCGGCGAGCCCCGGCAGGGCCGCGATGGGCCCGACGTTCGCCGTCGAGAGGCCGTGCCCGGCGTTGAACTGCAGGCCGAGCGCTCGGATCCGCCCGCCCGCCGCGCGAACGAGGTCGAGCTCGCGCCGCGCGGGCGGCGACGCGACGCCCGACGCATGCGCCGCGTGCGCCCATGGGCCCGTGTGCACCTCGCACACCGAGGCGCCGCAGGACAGCGCGGCCTCGGCCTGGGCAGGGTCGGCGTCGATGAAGATGCTCGAGCGCACGCCTCCCTCGGCCAGCGCGGCGATCACCTCGCGCACGCGGCCCCGGTGGCGGACGACGTCGAGCCCGCCCTCGGTGGTGACCTCGTGCCGGCCCTCGGGCACCAGCATGGCCATGGCCGGGCGCACGCGCCGCGCCATCGCCACCATCTCGTCGGTCGCGGCCATCTCGAAGTTCAGGCGGCCCGGGAAGGCCTCGGCGATCCGCAGGACGTCGGCGTCCTGCACGTGCCGGCGGTCCTCGCGCAGGTGCACGGTGATGCCGTGCGCCCCTGCGGCAATCGCCTCGTGCGCGGCCTCGAGCGGGTCGGGCTCGAACGTCCGGCGCGCCTGGCGAACCGTGGCCACGTGGTCGACGTTCACGCACAGTTGCGGCATCGCGCGAGTATAGGAGCGGCGCATCCATGCGCCGCACGGAGGTACGATCACCCTCCCATGGCGGACTTCCAAGCCCTCCTCGCCGCGCTCGAAAGGGACCTCGCGGCCCAGGGCGACCGGGTGCTCGACCTCTGCACGCAGGCGGTGGAGAGCTACTTCGACCTCGACCTGCAGAAGGCCGGCCGCATCGAGCTCCTCGACTCCGAGGTGGACCGCGTCGACGTCGAGATCGAGAAGCGCGCGGTGCCGCTCCTGGGGATGGGCCAGGCCGACGAGCACGCGATCCGCTCGGTGCTCACGGTGGTGAAGTGCAACAACGAGTACGAGCGCATCGCCGACTGCGGCGTGGCCATCGCCGAGCGCGTGCTCGAGGAGCGCAGCCGCCGCATCCGCGTGCCGGACACCTTCCGCGTGATGGCCAACAGCGTGCTGGGCATGCTGCGCGACACCAACCGCGCCTTCCGCCGCCACGACGCGAACCTCGCGCGCCAGGTGCTGCTCTTCGACGACACGGTCGACCGCTTCAAGCGGGAGATCGGCATGAGCGCCCAGGAGCAGGTCGCCGGGGGCCACCTGCCCGTCGAGTTCGCGTTCGGGCTGACCGCGGTCACTCGGTCGGCGGAGCGGATCGCCGACCACTGCACCAACGTCTGCGAGCAGGTCATCTACCTGGAGAGCGGCCTGATCGTGCGCCACCGGCCGGAAGGCTGGAGCGAGCCGGCCTCGCCGACGCGCTGAGGACGCCGGACCACCGCCGATGACGCCGACCCCCACCCTCTCCGAGACCAGGCAGCGCCTGGAGCGCACCGGCCAGCCGCACCTGCTGGCCTTCTGGGAGACGCTCGACGAGGCGCGGCGCGAGTCGCTGCTTGAGTCGATCGCGGGGCTCCCGCTCGAGCACCTGCCGGCGATGCTGTCGCAGGCGGCGACGCTCGCCAAGCCCGCCGCCGCGGACATCCGCCCGGTGCGCCCGTACCTGCGCACGCACCCCGAGGCCGCGCGCTACCGCGCCATCGGCGAGGACCTGGTGCGCCGCGGCAAGATGGCGGCGTTCCTGGTGGCGGGCGGCCAGGGCACGCGCCTGGGCTGGCGCGGGCCGAAGGGCACCTACCCCGCGACGCCGGTGGCGGGCAAGCCGCTTTTCCGCGTGTTCGCCGAGCAGATCATGGCCGCGGAGCGCCGGTGGAACGTGCGCATCCCGTGGTTCGTGATGACCAGCGAGGCGAACCACCACGACACCGAGCGCTTCTTCGAGGACAACCGCTGGTTCGGCCGCCCGCGCGGCGACACCATGCTCTTCGCGCAGGGCATGGTGCCGAGCGTGTCGCTCGACGGCAAGGTGCTCCTCGAGCACGCGTGGCAGCCGGCGCTCAACCCCGACGGGCACGGCGGCGCGCTCAAGGCGCTGCGCACCGCGGGCGCGCTCGAGCACATGCAGGCCTCGGGCATCGAGCACCTCTGCTACTTCCAGGTCGACAACCCGAACGTCCACGTCATCGACCCGATGTTCCTGGGGCTGCACGTGGCCGCGCCCGACTCGAGCGCCGAGATGAGCTCCAAGAGCGTCCTCAAGCGGGACGTCACCGAGAAGGTCGGCGTCTTCGTGAAGGCCCCGCGCCTCACGGTGCTCGAGTACAGCGATGCCCCCCGCGAGATCGCCGAGGCGCGCGACCCCGACGGGCAGATCACCTACGGCGAGGGATCGATCGCCATCCACGCGATCGGCGTCGAGTTCATCCGCCGGCTGACCGACCACCCGCTCGGCTCGGTGCTCCCCTGGCACCGTGCGATCAAGAAGGTGCCCTTCGTCGATCCCGCCACCGGCGCCGCCGTCGACCCGAAGGAAGCCAACGCGGTCAAGCTCGAGTGCTTCGTCTTCGACGCGCTGCTCGAGGCGCAGGGGCCGATCGTCCTGCGCACCGACCGCGTCGAGGAGTTCGCGCCCATCAAGAACGCATCCGGGGAGGACAGCCCCGCCACCAGCAAGGCGATCCAGGTGGAGCGCGCGGTGCGCTGGCTGCGCGAGGCCGGGATCGACGTGCCCGTGCACGCCAACGGCCAGCCCGATTGCATGGTGGAGATCTCGCCGCTGACGGCCTCGGGGCCCGAGGACCTGCGCCGCTCGCCGCCGCAGAAGCCGATTCCGCGCGGCGGCGAAGTCCTCATCTGACGCCGGCGGGTTCGGCCGCGCGCATCGCCTCGACGATCACCTGCACGCGCGGCACGCCGCCGAAGGTGTCCATCGAGGGCTGCACCAGGAGGTCGACCGGCACGCCGTGGCGGATGCGCCCGGCGTCCGCGTCGCCGGCGCGCCACAGGATCGCGCGCGCGCCTCCGGAGAGGAAGAAGTCCAGGTGCTCGCGATCGCGACCGAACCGCGTCGGCGGCGCGAGCGGCCGCGCCCCGCGCAGCAGGAAGGTCGGCGCCGGATTGCCGCGTCCGTAGGGGCGAAGCATGTCGAGGGCCTCGACGGCGTCGCGCGTGAACTCCTCGCTCGTCGCCTCCGCGTCGTAGCGGAGCGCCGGCCCCGTGCCGGCGCCGGCGCCCGCGGCGCGGCACGCGGCCGAGACGCGCTCGGCGAACGCCGCGACGTCCTCCGCGCGCAGCGTCAGTCCCATCGCGTAGGCGTGGCCGCCGCCGCGCTGCATGAGGCCCCCGGCCGCCGCGCGCACGGTCGCCAGCAGGTCGATCCCCTCGACGCTGCGGCCGCTTCCCTTGGCGGTGCCGTCGTCGCGCAGCGAGAGCAGGATGGCCGGGCGGCCGTAGCGCTCCGCGACCTTCGCCGCCACGATGCCCACCACGCCCTCATGCCAGCGCGCATCCGCCAGCACGATCGCCCCGGCGTCGCGGAGCGCCGGATCCGCATCGATGCGCGCGCATGCCTCGGCGAACGCCTCCGCGTCCATCCGCTTGCGGCGTTCGTTCAGCTCGCCGAGGTGCGCGACGATCTCCGCGGCCCGTGCGTGGTCGGAGGTCACGAGCAGCTCGACCGCCTCGCGCGCGTGGCCCAGCCTTCCGACGGCGTTCAGGCGCGGCCCGAGGCGGAACCCGACGTCGGAGGCATCGACCCTCCGCCGGCCGCCGACGCGTGCCTCGTCGAGGAGCGCGCGCAGGCCCACCTGGGTCGTCGACTGCATGAGGTCGAGGCCCTTGGCGACCAGCACGCGGTTCTCGTCGACGAGCGGCACGACGTCCGCCACGGTGCCGATCGCCACGAGCGGCAGGCACCCGGCGATCGCCGTGCGCAGGACCTGTGCGACGTTGTCGCCCCCGCACCAGGCACGCGCGAACTCGTTGGCCACCTTGAGGGCCACCGCCGCGCCGCAGACGTGCGTGAACGGCGCCGGCGCACGGCCGGGCAGCGCCGGGTGCGCGATCGCGTCGGCCTCGGCGACGCTCGACGCATCGGCATCGTGGTGGTCGGTGACGAGGAGCTCGAGGCCGAGCGCACGCGCACGCCGCGACGGCCCCAGCGCCGAGGCGCCGCAGTCGACGGTGACCACCGTGCGAACGCCGCCCTGGGCGAGCGACTCGAGCGCGCCCTCGTTCAGCCCGTAGCCCTCCTCGAGCCGGTCGGGCACGTAGGCGCGGACGTCGGCATCGGGCGCGGCCGCCTTCAGCGTCCGCCACAGCACGGCCGTCGCGGTCATCCCGTCGGCGTCGTAGTCACCGTAGATGGCGATCGGCCGGCCCGCGCGCACCGCGGCCTCCAGGCGCACGGCGACGTCCGTGGCGCCGGGCATGGTCGAAGAGCCATGCAGCAGCGACAGCGATCCCGGCCGGTGCAGAAGGTCCCGGTCACGGGGCGTGCGCGCCTCGCCGAGCCCGGGACGCGCCGCCAGCACCCGCTGCAGCAGGCTGCCGCCCACGTCGATTCCCGGACCAACCCAGCGGCGCTCGGCGGACGACATCGCGGGGAAGGTACCCCGCTGCCCGGCGCGGTAGGCTCCTCCGCGTGACCCAGCGATACAAGACCATCCTGCTCTTCGGCGCCCCGGGCGTCGGCAAGGGAACCCAGGGGAAGATCCTCGGCCATATTCCGGGCTTCTTCCACCTCGCGTGCGGCGACGTCTTCCGCGCCATGGACATGACGAGCAACCTCGGGAAGAAGTTCCTCGAGCACAGTTCCCGCGGCGAGCTCGTCCCCGACGAGGTCACGATCGGCATGTGGAAGCAGAACATCCACGCCCAGACCGTGCTCAGCATCTACAAGCCCGCGCAGGACCTGCTGGTGCTCGACGGCATCCCGCGCAGCCTGGCGCAGGCGAAGGCCCTCGACCCGTACCTGGAGGTCCTGAACGTCATCCACCTCACCTGCCGCGACGTGGACGCCATGGTCATGCGCATGCGCCGGCGGGCCCTGAAGGAAAATCGCCTCGACGACGCCGACGAGAAGGTGATTCGTCGCCGTTTCGAGGTCTACCAGCGAGAAACCGCGCCGGTGCTCGGGCATTACCCGCAATCTGTCGTCCATGAGGTGGACGCCGTGGGATCACCCGCCGTGATCCTGCAGCGGATCCTCGACATCGTGGCCCCGATCCAGGACGCACATTTCCGCAATCCGCTCGCGGGAGACCCGAAAGCCTGAATCTTCGGTTGACGTTTCGCCGAAGGAACCATAGATTCATTCCAGCGGCAGCCGTCCTCGGCCAGCCGCACGAGCCCCCGGAAGCGCGTCGCGTTGACCTCACGGTCCGCGGCGCGTTTGTTTTTGCGGCGTTCAGATCGGCGCCGCCGGCCGCCGGGGAGCTGCCTCCGGTTCCGGGCGCAGGTCTTCCGGGATGAGCTCCCGGTACCGCTCGGCGACCGCGCGGAACCACGCCCGCTCGGCGGGGTCGAGCGCCGGCGCCCGCGATGCTGCCTCCAGCTGGGTGAGCCGCGCGCGAAGCACCGCACGCACCCCGACCCCGGGCCCGAGCCCATCGGGCCGGGCCAGCTGCGCGCGCAGCTGCACGATGTCCGGGTGCGCCTCGACATCGAGCGGCTCTCCCTCGACGCGCGTCGACGGCAGCGTGCGCTCCGGCATCGGGAACGAAGCCGCCAGCTCGTCGGCCAGGCGCTCGCGCGCCAAGTCGGCCACCGGCGCGGACAGTCCGCCGTCGCCGAAGCGCTCGAGGTCGTCGCGCGAGCCGACCTCCATGCGCACCTCGACGCGCTGCTCGGCGGCGCGTCCGTCGGGACCCGCCTTGACGCGGCCCTGCGCATCGCGCTCGCCGCGCATGATGACCACGTCGATCGGCTCGCCGGGGCGCTTCATCTGCACGATCGCGGTGAGCTCCTGGCTCACGCGCACCGGCCGGCCGTCGATGGAGACGATCCGGTCCCCGGGCTGCAGGTGCTTGCGCGCGGGCATGTTGGGGATGAGGGCCGTCACCGTCACGCCGTCGGCGTCGCCGAAGCGGCCGGCCATCTGGATGCCGAGCGCGCCGCGCGGGGCGTCCACGATCCGCGAGCGACCCACGGCGAGGAGCCTCCGGTGTGCCTCGGCGGAGAGTCCGCCGCGCGAGAGCCGAAGCCACACCTGCTCCTCGGGAACCGCGGGTTCAAGGAGCGCCGCGCTCGCGCGGGCACGCGTCGCGTGGTCGTCGGCGTCGAGTTCGTCCACCAGCGCGTCCACGCGCGGATCGGGGATGACCGCGGCCAGCGCCTCGGGGCGCCACGGCAACGGCTCGCGCGCCTGCGCCGCGGCCTCGCGCGCCGGCGCCGCCAGCAAGAGCGCCGCTGCCAGGCTCAGGGCGAGGCGAGCGAGTCGGCCTGGGACTCGATCCACGCGGTCTTCCGTTCGACGTAGCCGAGGAACGCGTCCGCCCGCAGGCGCGCGAAGCGGCCGGCCTTCGCCACGGGAACGACGCTCTCCAGCGTGCACGCCTCGATCATAAGCCAGGGGATCGCGCGACGTTCCTCCGGCAGGAGCGTGGCACCGAGCGCGGCCTCGACGCCCGCGAGGTACGCGCGCATGCGCGGCACGTCGAGCTCGATGCGCCATGCGGCCGCATCGATCCCCGCGATCGGGTCGTTGCCGTGGTGGAGGAGCGCGTTCGCCACCTCGCACGCGCGCCGGTCGATGCGCGCGGCGTCGAAGTCGAGGATCGCGCGCAGGGCGCCCGACTCGAAGAGCGCGTTCCCGGGATGCAGGTCGCCGTGCACGGCCATGGCCGGCGACGCCGCGAGGCCTGCCTCCTCGGCGCGCACATGGGCGCGGCCGGCGCGGTCGACCAGGCGATCCACGGTCGCGCGCAGCGACGCGGCATCGGTGTCCGGATCCGCGTTCCGGGCCGCCTGGACCACGAGGCGCGCGGCGCCGGCGAGCGATCCCGGCCGATGGAACGAGATCGAGGGCGCGTGCGGCCCGGCCTCGAAGTGCGGCGAGACGCGCAGCAGGCGACCGAGCGCCGCGCCGGCGGCGTTCGCCTCTGCCTCGGTGCGTTCCCATCGCCCGCCCGGCATCCATCGGTGCAGCTCGACGAGCGTGTCCCCGAGGTCGAGGGACCACGCGCCCTGCGGCGTGTGCGCGAGCGGCGCGACCGGCACCCGGGCGGCGTCGAGGTAGGCCTGGAAGCGGTGCAGGAACGAGGCATGGCCGGAGGGCATGGCGTCGGGGGACCGCTGCTTGAGCATCCAGTCGCCGCTCGCGGTCGTGAGCCGTCCCTTCGCCAGCCGCGAGGCGCCGCGGGCGATCGGCTCGAAGCGCACCGGGCCGCGCAGTCCGTAGCCGTTCACCACCGCGCGCAGCTGCTCGCGGGTGAGTTCCCCTCTCGCGTGCGGGCTCATTCGGCGTTCTGCGCCTGTTCCTTGATCCGGTCGATGGCCGTCTTGATCTCGACCACGCGGCGGCTGATCTCGACGTCGCCGCTCTTGGAGGCGATGGTGTTCGCCTCGCGCAGCATCTCCTGGGCCAGGAAGTCGAGGGTGCGCCCCGCCGGCTGCGGGTTCGACGCATCGATCACCGAGCGGAACTGGGCGACGTGGCCGGAGAGCCGCGCCACCTCCTCGGCGATGTCGGAGCGCTCGGCGAAGATCGCCACCTCGCGCACGAGGTCGGCGTCGCTCACGGTCGCGCCGAGGTCCTTGAGCGCGGTCGCCAGGCGCTGGCGAAGCCGGTCCTGGTAGCCCGCGGTCACCTCGGGCGCACGGACGCGGATCTCCGCGAGGCGCGACTCGACCTGGTCGCCGAAGCCGGAGAGGAGCGCGCGAAGCGCCTCGCCCTCGCGGCGGCGCATCTCGAGCAGCGCGTCGCACGCCTGCTCGACGAGCCGCATCACGAGCGGGCGCGCCGCCTCTGCCATCGACTCGGCGCGGTCGTCGACGATGACCCCGGGCAGCGGCAGCAGGTCGGCCACGCGCAGGTCCTTGCCCAGGCCATGCAGGCCGGCGCCGCTCAGCTGGTGGATGTAGGCCTCGAGCGCCGCGACGTTGATCCGCGCCACCGAGCGCGAGGCGACCTCGGTCCAGCGCACCGCGATGGTGACGCTGCCGCGCGAGAGGCGGCGCATCACGGCGGCGTCGATGTCGGGCTCGAGCGAATCGAGCTGCGACGGCAGCCGCATCGACGACTTGTAGAAGCGGTTGTTGACCGAGCGGATCTCGACCGTGCAGCGCGCGCCGTCGAGCTCGGCCGAGGCCGAGCCGAAGCCGGTCATCGACCGGATCATGGGGCGGGGGCCGGGGCCGGCTCTGGAGCGGGTGCGGGCGCGGGCGTCGGCTCGGCCGGCACGGGCGTCACCGGCGCGAGCGCGGAAGCCGGCACCTCCGTCGGCGGAGGCATCTCGACCGGCTGCGGGATCATCGCCGCCGGGGCGGGGGCCGGGGCAACCGGCACTTCCTCGGCCGGCGCCGCGGGGGCGTTCAGCGAGCCATCCATGATGTTCAGCGCGATCGCCAGCGCCAGGTAGATGCCGAAGGCGGTCACCGTGGCGTAGGTCAGCGCGTCGCCGGTCCGGCCGCCAAAGGCGGTGTCGGTGCCGCCCGAGCCGCCGCCGAAGGCCTGCGCGAGGCCGCCGCCCTGCGGGCGCTGCACCAGGATGATGAGCACCAGGCAGACCGAGGCGATCAGGAAGAGGATGACGAGGAGCGTGAAGAGGACGCCCATGGGCCGAGTTCCTTCGCGGCCTCAGGTCGCCGACCACGCCTCTGCCGCGGCGCGGCAGATCGAGACGAAGTCGTCAGCCTTGAGGCTGGCACCGCCGATCAGGCCCCCGTCGACGTCGGGCCGGTCGAAGATCGCGCGTGCGTTCTTCGCGTTGACCGAGCCGCCGTAGATGACGCGGGTCCGCGCGGCGAACGAAGAATCATACAGGTCGGCCAGCACCCCCCGGATCGAAGCGTGCATCGCCTGCGCGTCGTCCGGGCTGGCCGTTCGGCCCGTGCCGATCGCCCACACGGGCTCGTAGGCGACCACGGCGCGCACGGCCGCATCGGCAGTGAGCGTCCCGAAACACCCGCGCAATTGCGCCGCCACCACGGCTTCGGCGCGGCCCTCGTCGCGCTGCGAGAGCGTCTCGCCCACGCACAGCACGGCGACGAGTCCGCTCTCGAGCGCGATGGCGAGCTTCTCGCGGAGCAGGTCGTCGTCCTCGCCGAGCCCGTGGCGACGCTCGGAATGCCCAATAATCACGGAGCGTGCCCCGAGGTCGGAGAGCATCGCGGCGCTCACCTGCCCGGTGAATGCGCCAGACGCCTCGGCCGAGCAGTCCTGCCCGCCGAGCAGCACGTTCGAATGGCCGAGCGCGCGCCCGACCGACTGCAGGTACGGAAACGGCGGGAACAGCACGGCGTCGACCGACTGCTCGAGCCCGCCCGCGGCAAGCGCCGCCAGGGTGTCCTCGGCGAGCTCCACGCCGGCCGCGAGGTCGGTGTTCATCTTCCAGTTCCCGCCCACGAACGGCCGCCTGGATCGCTGCATGCCGGCAGTCTACGGACGCGGCGGGATGCACCGTGGCCCCACCTACACTGCGCCCCCTCATGCCGCAGCCCGCCCGCCGAGCCGCCGACGTCCGCCGGGAGTTCATCGCGTTCTTCCAGCAGAAGGCCGCGCACGTCATGGTGCCGTCGAGCCCGGCGATCCCCTTCGACGACCCGACGCTGCTCTTCGCCAACGCGGGGATGAACCAGTTCAAGGACGTCTTCCTCGGACGCGGGACGCGCCCGTACACGCGCGCGGTGAACACGCAGAAGTGCATCCGCGCCGGCGGCAAGCACAACGACCTCGAGGACGTGGGCCGCGACACCTACCACCACACCTTCTTCGAGATGCTGGGGAACTGGTCCCTCGGCGACTACTTCAAGAAGGAGGCCATCGAGTGGGCCTTCGAGCTCCTCACGAAGGTCTACGGCATCGACCCGTCGCGCCTCTACGCGACGTGGTGCGCCGGCGACCCGAAGCAGGGCGTCGAGCCCGACCACGAGAGCCGCGACCTGTGGCTCAGGTTCCTGCCGGCGGACCACGTGATCCCAGGGAGCATGAAGGACAACTTCTGGGAGATGGGCGAGACCGGCCCGTGCGGGCCCTGCACCGAGGTGCACTTCGACCGGATCGGCGGCCGCAACGCGGCGGCGCTCGTGAACTCCGGCGACCCGGACGTCCTGGAGATCTGGAACCTCGTCTTCATCCAGTTCAACCGCGAGCCCGGCGGACGGCTGACGCCGCTGCCCGCCCGGCACGTCGACACCGGCATGGGCCTCGAGCGCCTGGTGAGCGTGCTGCAGGACCGGCGTTCGAACTACGACACCGACCTCTTCACGCCCATCTTCGAGCTGACGCAGAAGGTGACGGGCACGCGCCCGTACCAGGGCAAGCTCGAGGACCCCGTCGACACCGCCTACCGCGTGGTGGCGGACCACGTGCGCTGCCTGTCGATCGCGATCGCCGACGGCGCCGCGCCCGGCAACGACGGCCGCAACTACGTGCTCCGCCGGATCCTGCGCCGCGCGATCCGCGCCGGCCACCAGCACCTGGGTGCGCGCGAGCCGTTCATCTTCAGGCTCGTGCCGGCGGTGGTCGAGACGCTCGGCGAGACGTTCCCGACGCTCGTGCAGAACGCCTCGAAGGTGGTGCACGCGATCCGCGAGGAGGAGGTGGCCTTCGGGCGCACGCTCGAGCGCGGCATCGCGCTCTTCGAGGAGGCGGCCGGGCGCGCGGGCGCCGGCGGCTGCATCGCGGCGCAGGACGCATTCGGCCTGCACGACACGTTCGGCTTCCCGATCGACCTCACGCAGGTGATGGCCCAGGAGCGCGGCCTGACCGTGGACACGGCCGGGTACGAGCGGCTGATGGAGGCCGCGCGCAACCGCAGCCGCGAGGGCGGCGGCAAGGACGGCGGGTTCCGCATGCCGCCGCCGGACGTCCTGGAGAAGCTGCGCACCGGCCTGCACGTGCACGCCACCGACGACACGGGCCGCGACGACCCGAAGCCGACGAGCACGGCCGTGGCCGCGATCTGGGACGGCAATGCCCTCGTCCAGAAGGCCGTCGTCGAGCAGAAGGTGGCGCTCATCCTGCGCAAGACGCCCTTCTACGCGGAGTCCGGCGGGCAGGTCGGGGACACCGGCATCGTCGAGTGCGGCCGCGGCGCCTCGCGCACGCACCGATTCCGCGTGGAGGACACGCAGCGCGCCGGCGAGTACGTGCTGCACGTCGGGCATTCGACGCATGGCGCCATCTCGGTCGGCGACGACGCCACCGCGACCGTCGAGCGCGCCCGGCGCGAGCGCGTGGCCGCCAACCACACGGCCACGCACCTCATGAACCACGCGCTTCGCGAGGTGCTCGGCGGCGACGTCGAGCAGCGCGGGTCGCTTGTGGCCGACGACCGGCTGCGCTTCGACTTCACGCACGGCCGCGCCATGACGCCCGAGGAGGTCGGCCGCGTCGAGATGCTGGTGAACGCGGCCATCGCGCGGACGCTCCCGGTGCACCACGCGAGCGTGCCGCTCGACAAGGCGCGGGCGATCAGCGGCGTTCGCGCGGTGTTCGGCGAGCGCTACCCCGACCCGGTGCGCGTGGTGGCGATCGGCGCCACCGTCGAGGAGATGCTGGCCGACCCGTCGAACGCGCGCTGGCGCGGCCTTTCGATCGAGTTCTGCGGCGGCACGCACCTCCGGAACGCCGAGGAGGCGCAGCACTTCGCGATCGTCGGCGAGGGTGCCTCGAGCGCCGGCATCCGCCGGATCTTCGCGATCACCGGCGCGGCGGCGCACGCTGCGGCGACCACCGCCGCGTCCATCGAGCAGCGCATGGCCGCCGCGCGGAAGCACGCGGGCGAGGTGCTCGCCGCCGAGGTGGCCGCGATCGCCGCCGAGATCGCCGAGGCACCGCTCTCGGTCTCGTTCCGGCACCGCATCGAGCCCGCACTCGCCGAACTGCGCGAGAAGGTCAAGGACTGGCGCAAGGCGCAGGAAGGCGCCAACCGCGACGCGGTGGTCGCGCAGGCGCGCGACATCGCCGAGCGCGCATCGGGCGCGGTGATCGTCGAGCCGGTCGAGGGCGCCGACCCCGCAGCCCTGCTCTCGGCGCTGAGCGCCGTGCGTGCCAAGCGGCCCGCGAGCGCCATCCTCCTCCTGAGCGCCGACGAGGCAGGCGGCAAGGTGGCGATCGCCGCCGACGTGCCGAAGGAGCTGCAGGCCAAGGGCCTGAAGGCCGGAGACTGGGTGCGCGCCGCGGCCGAGGCGTGCGGCGGCAAGGGCGGCGGACGCCCCGACTTCGCGCAGGCGGGCGGCAAGGACCCGTCGCGCGCGCCGGATGCGCTGCGCATCGCCCGCGCCTTCGCCGCCGGCCGCGTCGACTGAAAATGGGGCCGGGTGCCATTTATCCCATTTTCGCCGGCGGTCGAAAATGGTCCGGGGGGAACGGGAACCATTTTCCGTGGGGGGTAGTTTCCGCGCCATGGCCCAGCCCGCCTCGATCACGTCCGTCCTGACCGAGGACCGCCTGTTCCCGCCTCCGGCGGACTTCGCCGCTCGCATGGGCACGGTGCACGTCGACGGCATGGACGCCTACCGCGCCATGCACGAACGGTCGATCCGCGACCCAGAGGGCTTCTGGGGCGACGTGGCGCGCGGCTTCCGCTGGTTCACGCCGTGGTCGAAGGTCCTGGAGTGGGAACTGCCCGACGCCAGGTGGTTCGTCGGCGGCACCACGAACGCCTGCTTCAACGCGGTCGACCGCCAGGTGGAGGAGGGCCACGGCGACGACGTGGCGATCCTGTGGGAGGGCGAGCCGGTCGGCCCCGGCGGTCCCGAGGTGCGCCGCATCACCTACCGCGAGCTGCAGGGCGAGGTGGCGCGCTGCGCCGAGGCGCTCGAGTCGCTCGGTGTCCGCAAGGGCGACGTGGTCACGATCTACATGGGGATGGTCCCGGAGCTCGCCGTCGCGGTGCTCGCGTGCGCGCGGATCGGCGCGCCGCACAGCGTGATATTCGGCGGCTTTGCGTCGCAGGCGATCGTCGACCGCGTGCAGGACGCGCGCAGCACGGTGATCGTCACCTGCGACGGCGGCTGGCGGCGCGGCGCGCTGGTGCCGCTCAAGCAGAACGTCGATGCCGCCTGCGAGCGCCTGCCGGACGTGCGCCACGTGCTGGTGCTGCGGCGCACCGGGACCGACTGCCCGATGAAGCCCGGCCGCGACGCATGGTGGCACGAGCTCGTCGCCGCGCAGCCCGGCCGACGCACATGCGAACCGGTCGACAGCGAGCACCCGCTCTTCCTCCTCTACACGTCGGGAAGCACCGGGAAGCCCAAGGGCATCGTCCACACCACGGGCGGATACATGGTGTTCACCGCCGCCACCGCACGCTGGACGTTCAACCTCGTCCCCGGCACCGGGCAGGTCTACTTCTGCACGGCCGACCTCGGCTGGATCACCGGGCACAGCTACATCGTCTACGGCATCCTGCCGAACCGCGTGCCCACCCTGATGTACGAGGGCGCGCCGAACTTCCCCGCCGAGGACCGCTTCTGGGCGATCGTCGAGCGCCACCGGGCCACGCACTTCTACACCGCGCCCACCGCGATCCGCAGCTTCATGCGCTGGGGCAACGGGCACCCCGCCAGGCACGACCTCTCGAGCCTGCGCGTCCTCGGCACCGTGGGCGAGCCGATCAACCCGGAGGCATGGGTCTGGTACCACGAGCGGATCGGCGGCGGGCGCTGCCCGATCGTCGACACCATGTGGCAGACCGAGACGGGTGGGCACGTGATCACGCCGCTGCCCGGCGCCACGCCCACCGTCCCGGGAAGCTGCACGCTGCCGATGTTCGGCGTGGACGCGGCGGTGGTCGACGAGGACGGCAACGAGCTTCCGCCGAACACGGGCGGCCTGCTCGTGATCCGCCGTCCGTGGCCCGGCATGCTGCGTGGCGTGCACGGCGACCGGCAGCGGTTCATCGACACCTACTGGTCGCGCGTCAAGGGCATGTACCTCGCCGGCGACGGCGCACGGCGCGACGCGCGCGGCTACTTCTGGATCATGGGACGCATCGACGACGTGCTGAACGTCAGCGGCCACCGGCTCGGGACGGCAGAGGTGGAGAGCAGCCTGGTCGGCAGCAAGCTGGTGGTCGAGGCCGCCGTCGTCGGCATGCCGCACGAGATCAAGGGCACGGGCGTCGCGGCCTTCTGCGTGCTGCACCCCGACCACGCGAACGATGCGGGCGATGCGATGCGCCGGCGGCTCATGGAGCACGTCGCCAAGGACATCGGCGCGATCGCGCGCCCGGACGTCATCCGCTTCACGAATGCCCTTCCGAAGACCCGAAGCGGCAAGATCATGCGGCGCCTGCTTCGCGACGTGGCCGCCGGCCGCGACAGCGCCCAGGACGTCACGACGCTCGAGGACCTCGCCGTGCTCGCGAAGCTGCGCGCGGACGAGGACTGACCGCTCAGACGCCGCGCACGGCGCGCCCGCCACGCGCGGCGTGCGTCACTTCCCGATCCACCACGCCGGCTCGGGCGCGCGGTCGCTCCAGCGCTGCATGTCGCGCAGGGCATCGACGGCAACGAACTCCGTGGCGCCGTCGAGCGTGGCGGCGAGCACGTCGCCGCCGAAGCGTGCGCTGAGCGAGCCGAAGCTCGAGGGATCGTCCGACGCATACTCCGGCGCCCAGCGCACGCCGGGCGAGGAGAGCCACGGGCTGTCGATGCGGAAGTGACCCTCGCTCATCGAGCCGTCCGCCGTCGCGTTGGTGCGCGCGGAGGCGAAGGCGATGGTCCGTGCGGGGTGCTTCGCGTCCGACAGCCTGGTCACCGTGAGCCGGCGGAGCGGGTTCGGCGAGCCGTTCGGCAGCGCCTCGTCGACCGGGAAGCGCGACTCGTCGCCGCCCACCCACGCCGTGTTCATCCCGAAGCTCGGGTAGAGCGAGACGAAGTAGTGGAAGCGTGACGGGTCGCCGGACTGCAGCTTCTCCAGCAGTTCGGCGTTCGGCCCGGCATACAGGCGCCGCAGGTCGCCGCCGAGCCATGGTGCCAGCCGCCAGGGCCAGCGCCGCTGCACCTCGATGTCGCCGCCGAACGACTCCGGCGGGATCGGGTTTCCCCGGTCGTCGCGAGCAGCCAGGCCCGAGCGGTAGCCGGGGATGACGAACCCGCCCTCGTCGACGGCGTAGGAGTTCCACGCCGCCATGAGCGACCGCAGCGCGGCCGCCTCCTGCACGCGCGCGGCGGCGCGCCGCGCCCCCGCCGACACCGGCACCACGATCGCCACCACCAGCCCGATGACCGCCGCCACCACCAGCAGCTCGACGAGCGAGAAGCCGGGAAGGGCCGAATTGGGCCGGGAACTGGGATTGCCGGGACGGTTCACGGGAACGCCACATAGTATTCCTCCCCCGCTTTTTCGGATGCCCATGAAGACCACGATCCCCGCCGCCATCACGTCCGCCCTCCTGCTCGCCTGCGCCGCCGCCGCCGCCCAGACCTGGACGGCCGACCTCGGCACGCCCGCGTACGACCGCTGGATGTACCCGTTCAACTCGACGCCGGGCACGCGCCCGACGATCAGCACCTTCGGCAGCGAGCCGGGCGCGGCGATCTTCGACTGCCGCGACGGGCAGATGCTGGTGGCCTTCGACACCGCGGGCTCCCTGCCGACGGGACTCGGCGACGGGCTCACCGTGACGCATGCCGTGCTCGAGCTCGAGGTCGCCGGCAACCTGACTTTTGCCTACGACCCCACGCCCGACCCGTGGCAGACGTTCCTGGGGCCGACCGACCCCGAGTGGATCGCCGACGCCGACGCCGGCCAGCCGGTGGAGCTCTTCGGCGCCGGGTACCGAAACGGCTTCTCGCTCGCCTCGTTCGCGGAGAACTCGCCCTACGCGCCCGTCGGCACGAGCCCGCTCGCGCCCGGCGTGCGCAACGCATTCGCCGCGACCTGCGCGCCCGACGGCTCGCTGCGCGACGTGTCGCAGAGCCCGCGCGAGCGCTACGCGCCGGCACCCTTCGCGGTCGGGGCGATCGAGGGCGTCGCGGCCGGCGAGCTCGTCCCTGCGGGACGCATCATGCGGTTCCAGATCGACGTCCTCGATCCCGGCGTGCAGCGCTACCTGCGCGACGGGATCGGCTCCGGGCGCCTGGCGCTTGCGGTGACCAGCCTCACCTTCGTGCAGCAGCAGTCCGGGCAGTTCCCGAGCTTCGTCGCCAAGGAGAATGCGCTGGTGGCGATCGGCGCGGCGCGCGCGGCGCGCCTCGTGATCGAGGCGACCGACGGCCCGGCATGCCTGCCCGCCGACTTCAACTGCGACGGCGCGGTGAACGGCGACGACCTCGGCCGGCTGCTCGCGGCCTGGGGCACCTGCGGCGGCTGCGCGGAGGATCTCACCGGGGACGGCGCCGTGGACGGCGACGACCTGGGCCAGCTGCTCTCCGCGTGGAACTGAGCGCGCTCAGTCGCGACCGGCGGACGTCTCGACGAGTGCCTCGACGAACGCACGGCGCGCAGCCTGCAGCGTGCGCTCCGCATCGGCGAGCAGCCGGTCGGTGACGCCCTGCGGCAGCTTCATGCGTGCGGCCACCTGCTCGGGCGAGAGGCCCTCGCCGTGTCGCAGGCGCAGCGCGATGCGCTGGTGTTCGCTGAGCACCGAGAGGACGCGGGCGGCAAATCCTTCGCCGAGGGTCGCGGTGGGCTTCTTGGTCCGAGGAGCCTTCGGTGCCGAGGGTCGGCGCGCCGAGGGCGCTTCGAGGGTCTGAACTTCCGTCATGCGTGCACTCCTTTGCACCGCGGCGGAACGACTGGCCGAGTTGTCGACGGCCCTGCCAGGACGTCGGCGACCAAGGGAATCCGGGGCGCGAAAGGGGCGCTTCCGGAGGTCGCAACGCAATCCTAACGGATCCTCAGGCCGCTGTCGACAGGCTGAAGCGGGCGCGGACGTTTCCGGCCACCTCGGCGACCTCGGCCTCGAAGCCGGGGGCGCCGACCAGGGGCCCGAGGGCGGAGACCACCAGCGGGTCGAACTGCGCGCCTGACTGCTCCTCGAGTTCCAGGAAGGCCTCCTGCATGCCGATCGCCTCGCGGTACGGACGGACGGAGGTCATGGCGTCCAGGGCGTCCGCCACCGCCACGATGCGGGCGAAGAGGGGGATGGCGTTGCCGGCCAGGCCGTCGGGGTAGCCGAGGCCGTCCCAGCGCTCGTGGTGCCAGCGGGCGGCGGGGGCGGCGAAGGCGAGCGCCGGAATCCGCCGGAGGATCGAGCCTCCGTAGATGCCGTGGCGACGCACCGCGGCGGCTTCCACCACCGAGAGCGGGCCGTCCTTGCGCAGGATGTCCGTGGGCACCAGGATCTTGCCGACGTCGTGCAGCAGCGAGGCGACGCGCAGGTCGCGCAGCTCGCGCTGGTCCATGCCCAGCGAGGAGCCGAGCATCGTGGCCAGCACCGACACGCGGTGCGAGTGGCCGGCCTGGCGCGGGTCGGTCGCATCCACCTGCGCGACGAGCTCGTCGACGAGGTGGTCGAAGCCGCTGTTGGCTTCCGGGGCCGCGACCGTGGCGGCCATCGAGACGTGGTGGGCAAGGTCGCGCGGCTCGACCGCCATCCACGGCGAACGGGCGGCGATCGGGGCGGGCTGCTCGGAACGGGGCTCGGTGGCGTGGCGGTCCATGTCGTCTCTCCTGTGTGTGGTTCGGTGCGGCGCTTCGCCGCGAACGGGGGATCGGCGGCATCGAGGTGCGACTGAAGCGTGCATGCGGCAAATGCCGGAGATTCCGCCGAAGGTCCGGGAAAGTGCGATGCGGCGGCCGCGACGGCGTGCGTTACCGGCCACGGGGCTAGACTCCCGCGTCGATGCGCATCGCCGCCGTTTCCAGCACCCGACCGCCGAAGGCCCGCGCCGTGGAGGTGGCATGCGCACCCGACGCGCCCGCGGACATCGCGGCGATGCCGCCGGCGTCCTTCGCGCGCGTGCTCGGCGGGCACGCCGGCACGGATGCCGTGCGCGCGGAGCTCGACCGACTCGCCGCCGCCGGTGCCCTCGCCCACGACCCGGAGCCGCGCATGTTCGTCTACCGCGCCGCGCACGCCGGCAGGCGCTGGATGGGCGTGGTGTGTGCGGTCGACACGCGCGACCTCGTGACGCTCCTGCCGCACGCCGCCTCCGACGCGGAGATCTCCGCCGCGCGCGCAGACCTCGAGCGCGTTGGCGCGCAGCTCGTGCCCGCGCTGGTGCGCGTCGAGCGCTCCGACGACGTCGCGTACCTGATGACCTGCGACACCAACGAGCGCCCCGCGTACCACTTCGTGTCCGCCGACGGATCCACGCACTCGGCGTGGACGGTGCACCGGCCCGAGGCCTACGTGCATGCCTTCGCGGAGCTCGATGCGTCGGCGATCGTCGGCGGCGGCGCGCAGGTCACCGCGGCGCACCTTGCCGGCGCCATGCCGCTCGCGATCCTGACCGCGGATGCCGAGGCGTGCGCAGGCGGATCGCTCGCCCCGCGCTGCGGGCTGTTCGTCGCGCACGGCACGACCGCGCCTGCGTCGCGCTGAGCGCCTGGCGCCGAGCGCGCGGTCGGCACCGGGCTACACTTCGGGCATGACCGCGTTCGTCACGCCGCAACCCCCTGCCCACAGCATCGCGGGCCCCGCCAAGGTGCTCGTCTGCGACCCGATCGCCAAGCAGGGGCTCGACCAGCTCCGCGGCCTCGGGTGCACGGTGATGAACGACCCGGAACTGTCCGAGGAGACGCTCGCGCGCGCGGTGCGCGACACCGGTCCGGACGTCCTCGTGACGGCCACCACGCCGGTCGGCGCCGAGGCGATCGAGGCGAGCCCGCGCCTGGCGATGATCATCGTCGCCGGCACGGCGACGGACCACGTCGACGTCGCCGCGGCAAGCCGGCGCGGGATCTTCGTCGCCAACTGCCCCGGCCGGAATTCCACGGCGGTGGCGGAGCTCGCGTGGGGGCTGATCCTGGCCTGCGACCGGCGGATCGCCGAGCAGACGTCGGAGCTCCACCTGGGCCGCTGGGACCAGCGGCGATTCGCGGCGGCGAGCGGCCTGCACGGACGAACGCTGGGCGTCGTGGGCCTCGGGCAGGTCGGGCAGGAGGTGGCCCGGATCGGCACCGCCTTCGGCATGGACGTCATCGCCTGGAGCCGCAACCTCACCGAGGAGAAGGCGCTCGAGCACGGCTGCGAGTTCTGCGCCAGCCTCATCAACCTCGCGAAGCTCAGCGACGTCGTGAGCGTCAGCGTCGGCGGCGGCGAGGACACTGACAGCCTGGTCAACGAGAAGTTCCTGGCCTCGATGCGCCACGGGGCGATCCTGGTGAACACGAGCCGCGGCGGGGTGATCGACCAGGCCGCGCTCGCGACTGCCATCCGCACGCGCCACCTGCGCGTGGGCCTCGACGTCTGGGCGGACGAGCCCGACGCGCCCGAGGCGACGTTCCGCGACCCGATGATCCACGAGCCCGGCGTGGTCGGCACCCACCACGTGGGTGCGCTCACCGAGCAGGCGCAGCGCGCCGTGGCCGAGGAGGTGGTGCGGGTGGTGAAGGCCTGGGCCGAGCGCGGCCACGTGCCAAACTGCGTGAACCGCGCCGTGGCCACGCCGGCGACGACGCTGATGGCCGTGCGGCACATGAACCGCCCCGGCGTGCTCGCGCACGTCTTCTACACCCTGGGCCAGGCGGGGATCAACGTCGAGGAGATGGAGAACATCGTGTACGGGGGCGGCGAGGCGGCGCTCGCGCGCATCCAGCTCGACCAGACCCCGCACGAGGAGCACCTCGCCGCGATCCGCGCCAACCCGAACGTGCTGAGCGCCACGCTCAGCATCATCACCCGGCGCATGTAGCCCGCGGCCCCGGGCATGGAGATCGATCCCGAGTCGCTCCCGGTCGACCGGCGCTACGCGCTGATGATCGGGGCGATCGTGCCGCGGCCGATCGCGGTGGTCGGCACGTGCGATGCCGGGGGACGGCCGAACCTCGCGCCGTTCAGCTTCTTCACCGGGGTGGGCAGCGAGCCCATGGGCCTGGTGGTGAGCGTGGCCAACCCACCGGGCGGCGCCGGCGAGAAGGACACCCTGCGCAACGCCAAGCCCGAGGCCGAGGGCGGGACCGGGGTCTTCACCGTGAGCGTGGCGACGGAGTCGAACGTCGCGCGCGTGGTGGCGTGCGCCGAGGCGCTCGCCCACGGGGAAAGCGAGTTCGAGCTCGCCGGCCTGACGCCGGTGGCGAGCCGGCGCGTCCGCGCCCCGCGGCCGGCCGAGAGCCCGGTCACCTTCGAGTGCGTCACGCAGCAGGTGGTGCGCATGGCCCCGGGCGTGCCGGGGGCGAGCAACCTCCTCGTGGGGCGCGTGGTGTTCATCCACGTGCGCGACGACCTCGTCGACGACCGGATGCGCATCGACCCCACGCGGCTCGCGGCGGTCGGGCGCATGGGCGGCATGGACTACTGCACCACGCGCGAGCGCGCGTCGATCCCCTCGGGCCGCGCAGCGCTGGCGCACCACGTGTGCTGGTCGCGCGCGGACTGACCGTCAGCGGCGGCTGCCGCGCGCACCCGGGGCGCGGGGCGCATCGCCGCCGGCGAGCTCGTCAAGCATGCAGTCGATGGCCCGCTCGAGGTGGTCGAACATCGCGGCGAATGCCTCGGGGCCGTGCTCGTACGGGTCGGCGACGTCGTCCGGGCCCGCGTCCGGGCCGAAGCTCGACATCGCGCGCAGGCGCTCGCGCGGCGCGCCGCGGCGCTCGAGGCCCGCACGGTTCTGCGCGTCCATGTAGACGATCACGTGGTGGTGGTCGAGGTCGCGCTCCGCGAGCTGCCGTGCGATGCTCGGCAGGTGGATGCCGCGGCGCGCGGCTTCCGCGAGGGTGCGCGGGTCGGGGCGCTCGCCCGCGTGCCAGCTGCCGAGGCCGGCGCTGTCGACCTCGAACCGGTCGAGCATGCCGCGCTCGCGCGCGCGGTGGATAAAGATGCCCTCCGCTGCGGGGCTTCGGCAGATGTTTCCCAGGCAGAGGAAGAGGACGCGGGTCGGGGAGCCGTCCGGGCGCATGGAGGGGGAAAGTACGGCGAAGGGCATACGCGTCGTTGCATTCGCGCGGCACGACCCTACACTTGGGAAAATGGTGACAGGGGTTCCTGGCACCAATTTCGGTCTTTCTCAACTTGGGGCCGTACCGGCATCGACCGGACAGGCAACGCACGGCGTGGCGAGTCGTGGAGCATGCAGGCCACGTTAATCAGCATGCAAACTCACAACTGCCAACACGCAGTACGCTCTCGCCGCCTAATTAGGCAGCGCAGCGAGTCCCCCCACGCCTGACTAAGGGGGCCGCTGTCAAACATCAGGCTGGGTCCGACGGGCTGACATGCCCCGGAGGACCGAGAAAACGCATGTCTTGGAACGGAGCGCCCCGCTGCGGGGACACGCCCGGACGACAATCGTTCCGCAGACACACTCGTAGAGGCGCCGTGCGGACTGTTTCGGCACAGGGGTTCGACTCCCCTCGGCTCCATTTCCATGCAATCGGCGGGGATCCCACTGGGTTCCCCGCCGGATGCGGGCTCCGCCTGCGTATCCGTCTGAGGACGTGCCAGCGGCCCCGATGACCACCACCCCGGACAGGCTCCGCTCCGCCCCGCCCTCGAGCGACGAGGCGTCGGTGCGCGAGTGGGGCGCGATCTACGCCTACATCCGCCAGAGCGGGCGCCGCCCGGAGGAGGCCCGCGACCTCACCCAGGGCTTCATCGCCGACGTCCTGCTCGGGCGCGACCTGCGCTCGAAGCTCGACGAACGCCGCGGCGCGTTCCGCACGCTGCTCCTGAGCTCGGTGCGCAACTACCTCGCCGACCGCTACCGCCACGACCACGCGGCACGGCGGCATCCCTCGGGCGACCGCCGCCACGTCGGCGGGGACGCAATCGAGTCCGGCATCGTGGACCCCGCGAGCGTCGACCCCGAACGCGCCTTCGCGCGCGCCTGGATCTCGCGGCTGGTGCGCGAGGCCGCGGATGCCGTGCGCGAGGAAGCGCTTGCCGGCGGCCGCGAGATGGCGTGGGACGCCTTCGAGTCGCGCGTCCTGCGCCCGATGCTCGAGGGCGCCGAGCCGCCGCCCTACGAGGCGCTCATGAAGCGCTGGGGCCTCGACGCACCCGGTGATGTCGCCAACGCCATCGTCTCGATGCGCCGCGCCTTCGCCCGCCGCTTCGCCACCCTGGTCGGCGACACGGTGGACTCGACCCCTGCCTCGGCGCGCGCGGAGCTGCGCGCGCTCCTCGGACTGATGGAAGGACGTGCCTCATGAACGGACCCGCGAACGGACCGGCGCCGCACCGACCCGACGCCGCCTACGGCGACCGGCCCCTGCGCGACACGCTCGCCTGGGTGCTGCAGTCGCTCGAGCAGCCCGCCTCTGCCGCAGGCGACTGGATCGCCTACGAGGTGGACCCGGCGCGCGCCGGCGCCGCCGCCCTGCTCTGCGACCCGTCCACGCCGGTCTCGCGCCTGCGCCGCGCCCGCATCCTCTACGCCGCCTTGCGCGCCGACGGCGACACCGCCGGCGAGCGCACGCTCGGCAGCCGGCTCGCGGTCGCCTGCGCGGCGGCCGCCTACCTCTTCCACGGCGAGCGGCTCACGAACCACGACGACGCGGCGCTGCTGGCGTCGTTCCGGAGCACGGCGTCCGGGGATGGGCTCGACCCGAAGGTGCGCGAGATGGTGAACGCGGCCGAGCGTCGCCTGGCGCACGAGATGGGCTGAGCGCCCGCCCCCGCGCCTGCGAGCGGTCAGGACGCCGGGATGGCGGCAGGCACCGCGCCGGGCGCCGCACGCGTCGCCGCGGGGGACAGCGTTCCGTCGATGCCGGTGGCAGGCATGGCCGAGGGATCGCGCGCGTCGAACTGGTCCCAGCGGATGCGCGCGCCGCCGGCCAGCGTGCCGGTGGCGAAGGCCGCGTCGATCAGGGCGATCTCGTACGCCGCGAGGGCGTTCACCTCGCGGGTCTGCGCGTCGCCGAGGCGCGCGGCGGCGTCCTGCACCTCGATGCTGGTGCGCAGGCCGACCTCGAACTGCCTCCGCTCGGCCTGGTAGGTGCGCGCGGCGAAGATCGTCGCCAGGCGCGCGGCCAGGATCCGCTGCCACGCGGTGTCCAGGTTGTCGACCGCGTTCAGCACCTCCTGGCGGATCGACTGGGCGCGGGCGTCCTTGGTGGCAAGGCGCTGCACGCGCTGCAGGATCGCACGGCGGAACTGGCTCAGGCGGAGCTCGTTGGTGATCGGGATCTCGGCGCGCGCGCCGACCTGGAACTGGTCGTCGTTGCCGAGGTTCGAGAGCGAGTTGCCCAGGCCATCGCCCTGGCCGGTGAGCTGGTAGTTGAAGTCGAAGCTGAACAGCGGCAGCGCCGCGTTGCGCGTCACCTCGACGTTGGTCGCGTCGATGGCCAGCTGCAGCTCGAGCTCCAGCATCTCCATCCGGTCGCGCACCGCCTGGTCGGCCAGCGCGAACGCGTCGAGCTGCAGGCCGACCGGGTTCGGCTGGGTCGCCGGCACGATGGCGGTGCCGTCGGACATCTGCATGTTCGGGTCGTTGATGATGCGCTTCAGGTCGCGCTGGCGGTTGCGCACCGCCGCGTCCGCCAGGATCACGTTCTCCAGGGTGGTGCCGACGCCGCTCTCGGCGCGCATCAGCTCGACCTCGGGGGCATCGCCTGCGCTCACGCGCACCTTGGCGCGCGCCAGCTGCAGGAGGGCCAGCTCGTACTGCTGCTTGCGCACCTCGAGCTCGCGCCAGGCGCGGTAGTGGTTCCAGTAGGCGCGGTCGGCGGTGGCCAGGATGCGCAGCGCCTCCAGCTTGGTGCGCGAGTCGACGATCTGGCCCTGCAGCCTGGCCGCGCGGATCGACGCGGTGAACGCGTCGACGCCCGCGTTGCGCAGGAGCGGCTGGCTGATCGAGAAGTTCATGATCGCCTGGTCGGCCGCGGGATCGCCGGGAAGGGTCGCGGCGGAATCGGTGAACTCGGGGGTGAAGGTCAGCGCGCCGCCGGTGGCCAGCGGCATGTTGAGGCCGAGCTTGTACTGGTCGTCGAACAGGCCCTCGTTGTTCTGCAGCTGCGTCAGCAGGTTGCTGCCGTTGCGGCGGTACTCGGCGAAGAACGTGGAGTCGAACTTCGCCTCCTCCTGCGTGATCGACGTCTTGGCGATGTCCGGTGCCACCAGCTGGACGCGCAGGTCCAGGTTGTTGGCGAGCGTCAGCGCGCGGATCTCGGCGATCGTCATCGTGCGCGACCGCTCGTAGGCGGTCGAGCGGAACCCGCCTGCGGTGGCACCCTCGATGGCTTCCTCGAGCGGTACCGGCGGCCCGTACTGGGCGTAGGCGAGGTCCGCCGGCGCCAGCTCGCGCAGGGTCTCCTCGGGCACGGTGTAGGGCGTCTGCTGGTCGCGGAAGAGCGACTCCTGGCAGCCGGCGAGCAGTGCCGCTGGCAGCGCGCACCGGAGGAGGATGGAGCGGAGCGCACCCATCGTCACTCGTGCCGCAGCGCCTCGATCGGGTCGAGGCGCGACGCCTTGATGGCGGGGAACATGCCGAACGCGACGCCGACGCCGGCGCAGAAGACCAGGGACACCGCGACGGCCCAGATCGGCACGTCCGCCTGCTCGAGGTTGGCGCCCGGGATGAAGGTCAGCCCGAGCGCGAGGGCCTTGCCGACCACCAGGCCGACCATGCCGCCGAGCACCGTGAGCGTCACCGCCTCCAGCAGGAACTGCAGCAGGATCGCCGTCGACGTCGCGCCGACCGCCTTGCGCAGGCCGATCTCGCGGGTGCGCTCGCTCACCGACACCAGCATGATGTTCATGATGCCGATCCCGCCCACCAGCAGCGAGATGCCCACGATGCCGCCGGCGATCGCGGTCACGCCCGCGGCCATGCTCTTGAACTGGTTGATGTACTGGTCGATCGCCGCGACGCGGAAGGTGTCCGGGTCGGTGCGCGTGAGGCCGCGCTGGCGGCGCATCACGTACTCGATCTCGGCCTTCGCCTCCTCGGCCACCTCGGGACTCTTCGCAAGCGCCACGAACTGCATGAAGTACCAGCCGGTGAGCATCTTCTCCGCCACGCTGAAGGGGATGAACACCTCCGCCTGGCTCGAGTTCATGCCCATCATGCGCGCCTGCAGCGTCTCGACGACGCCGATCACCAGGAACCGGCGCCCGCCGAGGAGCACGTGCTCGCCGACCCCGCCGTTGCCGTCGCGGTCGAGCTTGAGCTCCTCGACCGCCGCCTCGTTGACGAGGGCCACCTGGCGGGCGGTCTCGGTGTCGATCTGGCTGAAGGGCCGGCCGCGCATCACCTTGCGGCCGACCGCGTCGTGCCAGGCCGGCCAGATGCCGCTCACGGTCATCGCCTCGATGAGCTCGGTGTCGCTCTCCACGCTCATGGAAACGTCGACGATCGGCGACACGCCCTTGAGCGACGGGCACTGCTCCATGATCGCCCGGGCCTCGTCGATGCTCAGGCGGCACTTCTCCCACGGGATCTTGGAGCGCGGCACGTTGTCCGGGCGGTTGGGGAAGACGTAGAGCCGCGCGGCGCCGACGCTCTCGAACTCCGCCAGCACCTTGGCCTTGAGGCCGGTGAGCGCGGCGATCACCGCGGTGACGCTCGCCACGCCGACGATGATGCCGAGCGCGGTGAGGAAGGACCGCGTCTTGTTGGCCCAGATCTGGCTGAGGGCCATGAGCACGGTCTTGAGGACGAAGAAGATGCCGAACCTCATGCCGCTGCCCCCATGGCGCGCGCGGCCGGGACGTGGGGCGCGACCTCGTCGTCCTGCTCGGCGGGCAGGTCGCTCAGGATGCGGCCGTCGAAGAGGCGCACCACGCGCTGGCAGTGCGCGGCGACGTCGTTCTCGTGCGTCACCAGGATCACCGTCTGCCCGGCGCGGTGCAGCGCCGAGAAGAGGCCGAGGATCTCGGTGGTGGTGGCGCTGTCGAGGTTTCCCGTCGGCTCGTCCGCCATCAGGATCCTCGGGTTGTTGAGGATGGCGCGAGCGATCGCCACGCGCTGCTTCTGGCCGCCCGAGAGCTGGCTGGGGCGGTGGTCGACCCGACCGCCGAGGCCCACCTGCTCGAGCGCCTCCAGGGCGCGCTTGCGGCGCGCGGACGCGCCGCCGCCGGTCGCGCTGTAGAGGAGCGGCAGCTCGACGTTCTCAAGCGCCGTCTGCCGCGGCAGCAGCTCGAAGGTCTGGAAGACGAAGCCGATCTCCTCGTTGCGCACCAGCGCCAGCTCGTCGGCCTTCATGGCGCTCACCAGCCGGCCGCCGAGCCAGTACTCCCCCGAGGTCGGGCGGTCGAGGCAGCCGAGCGTGTTCATGAGCGTGCTCTTGCCGGAGCCGGACTTGCCCATGATCGCGACCATCTCGTTGCGGCCGATCGACAGGTCGACGCCGCGCAGCGCGTGGATCGTCTCCACGCCGACGCGGTAGACCTTCGCGATCGAACGGAGCTTGATGATCGAGTCGTCCATGGTCGGGGCGCGCCCTAGAAGCGCATGCCCATGCCGCGACCGCCGCGGCCGCCGCCTCCTCCGCCTCCGCCGCCCCACTCGCCGCCGCCGCCGCCGCCACGGCCAGTGTCCTTGGTGACGTCGCTGCCGTCCTTCAGGCGCTCGAGCGACTTGTAGGGCCCGGTCACCACCACCTCGCCCTCCTCGAGGCCGTCGACGATGATGGTGTCGGTGAGGTTGGATGCGCCCGTGACGACCGGCGTGGCGACCGCCTTGCCGTCGACGACGCGGAAGACGACGTTGGTGAGCTGGGCCTTCGGCGGGATCAGCGGGCTGGAACGCACCTTCTCCGGCAGTTCCTCGACCTTCCGCTCGACGATCGCCTGGCTCGGCAGGGCCAGGCCGGCATGCTCGGCGATCTGGATGTCCACGTTGCCGCCGAGGCCGCTGAAGACCTGCTCGCCGTCGAGCTCCAGGATCACGGCGGTCTTGAAGTAGCCGGTGCCGTCGCGCGCCTCGACGGTGCGGCTGAGGGCCACCTCGTCGACCGTTCCCTTGAACACGCGGTTCTTGTAGCCGTTGATGCGGACCTCCGAGCGCTGCCCCTCGGCGACGCGCGGGATGTCGGTCTCGCTCACCTTGGCGGTGAGCTTCATGCGGCTCAGGTCGGCGACGGTGAGGATCTTGGTGCCGGCCATGTTCATGGTGCCGACCACCACCAGCTCGCCCACCTCGGCGTTGAGCTCGGTGATCATGCCGTCGATCGGGGCGATCACCACCGTGCGGCGCAGGGCCTCGCGCTGCTGCTCGATCTGCGCCTCGGCGGCGGCGAGCGACTTCTCCAGCTGGACGATGACGTTCTTCTGCGCCTGGAACTGCGCCTCCAGGTCGAGGGCGCGCGCGGTGGCGTCCTCGAACGCCTGGCGGCTGATGTCGCCGGTGAGAAGGAGGCCTTCCTGCCGCTGCGCGGTGATGCGGGCGAACTCCAGGTTGTTCTGGGTGCCGATGATCCGGGACCGCTCGGCCTCCAGGCGGTAGCGCTCGCCGTCGCGGCGTGCCTCGGCGCTCTGGAGCGCGGCCTTCAGGTCGCGGTCGTCGAGGCGCATGATCAGGTCACCGGCCCGCACGCGCTCGCCGGCGCGCTTCGGGAGCTCCATGATGCGGGCGGACACCTCGGCCGAGATGTCGACCTTCTGGACCGGCTCCACGATGCCCGGGGCGGACACCACCTCGACCAGCGTCGAGCGGACGGCCGGTTCCATGCGGACCGGGACGCCGTCGTCGCCCATCTGGACCATCTTGTAGAGGTCACGCCCGAAGAAGAGGCCCACGAGGCCGAGGACGGCCAGGACGGACGCGGAAATGGCCCAGGGCCGCTTCATGGGGAAGGCAAATGATACGCCCGCCCCTGGAATCGGCCCTCGCTGGGAATCCGTGGCCGGAAACCGCGGCCCCGGACGCTCAGCGCGAGGGTTCGATGGTGACCGTCAGCCCGCGGGTCTGGAACTGGTCCTGGATCAGCTCTGCCCGCTCGCGGTGGGTGACCAGCAGCATCGAAACGCCGGACTGGTGCGCCTCGATCGTCCGCGCCACCGCATCGGGATGCGGCAGGCGAGCGAACTCGATGACCGAGCGCGTGACGAACGCGAAGTCGTTCACGTCGTCGTTGTGCAGGAGCACGGCCCAGCCGGGCATCGGCTTGCGAACGGGCGGCGCCGGCATCTCGACGGTCGCGGTGCTTCCCTCGGACTGGCTGGATTGGTCGGATGAACGAATGGGGGCAACGGCAGGAAACTGCATGAAGACCCCATTTGACCGAGGTCGGGGCCGGGAATCAATGGTCCGCCCGCCGTTATCGCGTCCCTGCTACCACCGAAACACGATCTTGCCGAACTGCTCCCCGGCCTCGAGCCGGGCGTAGGCAGCCGCGGCATCCTCGGGACGGAAGACCTCGTCCACCACGGGTTTGAGCGCGCCGGCGCGGAACAGCGCCATGACCGACCGGAACTCGTCCATCGATCCCATCGTGGACCCGACGATCGACAGCTGGTTCCAGAAGACCCGCGTGAGGTCCGTGGCAGGGTCCGGCCCGGTGGTGCAGCCGCAGGTCACCAGCACCCCGCCACGGGCCATGCTCTTGATGCAGGCCATGTGAACGGCCTTGCCCACGCTCTCGGCGACGATGTCGACGCCTCGCCCGCCGGTGGCGGCGCGGACCTCGCGCGACCAGTCCTTGCCGGAATCGAGGACGGCGTGGTCGGCGCCGAGCTGCCGCGCGCGCTCGAGCTTCGCCGCGTGGCGGCTGGTGACGATCGTGGTGCAGCCGAAGTGGCGCGCGATGCCCAGTGCGGCGAGCGCCACGCCGCCGCCGATTCCCGGGATGAGGACGGTCATGCCCGCCTGCAGGCGAGCGCGGGTAACCAGCATGCGCCACGCGGTCAAGTGCGTGAGCGCGAATGCCGCCGCCTGCACCGGGTCCGCGTCGCCGATCGCCACCACGTTCGACGCCGGCGCGACGAAGTGCTCGGCATGCGTGCCGGGCCCGTGCTCGCCGATCATCCAGATGTCCTCGCCGGCCGGCGCGCGTCCGGGGCGGGCGGGCTCGGGGCGCATGACCGCCGCGTTCAGCGCCACGCGCTGGCCGACCCACGCGGGATCGACGCCCTCGCCCACCGCGTCGACGGTGCCGGCGCCGTCCGAACCGCCGACCGTCGGCCACGCGACGTCGATCCCCGGCAGGCCGCGGCCGACCCAGAGGTCGAGGTGGTTCAGCGCGCTCGCCTCGGTGCGCACGCGCAGCTCGCCCGCACCCGGCGCGCAGGCGGCGCGGTCGGCGGTGAAGCGGACGTTCGGGGCGACGGGGGTTCCCTGGCGGACGACCTCGATGGCGCGCATGGCGACGAGTGTAGGAGCGGCCGAGACCTACGATGGATGCATGGCCATGCTCCGACCGCTCGCGCTCGCCGCCGCCACCCTGCTCGCTGCCGTCCCCGTCGCGTCCGCGCAGGTGAATGACGTGGCGACCCGCGAGCGGGAGCTCGCCCGGCAGATGGCGCTGTGCCCGGTGAAGGCGGAGCCGGCATCCGTGGATGCGGGGTTCGTGCAGCCCCGCTCCGAGGTGAAGTTCACCGCCATGCTCCGCAACACGACGAACCAGCCGGTGACCTGCGTGCGCAGCGCGCCCAGCTGCACCTGCACCACGCTCGACCTGGTGGGCAAGACGATCCCCGCCGGCGGCACGATCGAGGTGCCGATCTCGATGAAGACGAGCGGCGCCACCGGCGAGAAGGCCGCCGAGGTGGTGCTCACCTTCGGCGGCGTGCCCGGCGTGGTCCAGCTGAAGCTGAAGGCCACCGTGGCCTACCCGGTGCATGGATGGCAGCTCAACCCCGCGCCCGGCGGCGGCACGAAGCGCGACCCGTTCGTGAATGCCTTCGACCTGCCGCAGAACGTGCGCGGCGAGGTCACGGTCGAGAGCCTCGACGGCAAGCCGTTCCGGGTGCTGACCGTGAACGGCGCGCCCGCCGTGCTCGTGGACCCCGCGCGCGCGGCGATGGGTCCGCAGGAGAGCTGGCAGCTGCGCTACGACCTCTCGGCGATCCCCTGCGAGCGCATGCCGCCCTACCTGGTGATCGAGACCGACCGCCCCGACGCGCGGCTCATCGACATGCGCATCCGCCACCAGTGCACGCGCATCAGCCCGAACTTCGCCTTCGACCAGTTCCGCGAGAACCTCGGCGTGATGGCCCCGGGCGAGACCCGGGTCTTCGAGCTGGTCGTCAAGCGCGCCAACGGCGTGCGCATCGACCGCGTGGACAGCCTCGACCCGCGGCTCGAGGCCCGCTTCCTGGACCAGGCGGCAGGTGCCGAGGACGAGATCCTGGTGCGAACGGCGGTGACTGCGAAGCCCGATGCCGCCGGCGTGGTCATCGGCGCGCTGCGCTTCACCGGCGTCGGACCCGACCCGAAGCAGCCGGTGCCGCCCGGGCAGCCGGCCGCGTCGGCGCCGCGTCAGTCGGACTTCGTCGTCTACGGGAAGATCGAGCAGGCGGCGCCCGCGCCAGCGGCACCCGCCGCGGGGGTCGCGCCCGCCGCGCCGGTGGCTCCCGCCGCCATCCAGCCGCTGCCGGTGGTGCTGCGGATCGCCGAGCGCGCCTCGGAGGTGCCGATGGATGCGGCGCGCTTCGAGCGGGCGCGGGCATCGGTCGAGCGCGGGCTCGCGTACCTGCGCACGGCGCAGGGACCAGAGGGCGGCTGGCTCGAGGGATCGGCCACCAAGGCCACCGACCAGAAGAAGGCGTCGTACGCCGTGCCGAGCGCCGTGACCGCGCTCGCCGTCAAGGCCTTCGCGCAGGCGGGGCACGTCGCCGCCGACGACCGCACGGCCGCACGCGCGATGGCGTTCCTGCGCGCGCACACCGGGGTCGGCGGTGCCTTCGAGCCCGATCCCTCGTCGGGGCTCGGCACCTACGTCGCGAGCACGCTGCTGATGGCCCTTGCCGCACAGCAGGACGACGCGCTTTCCGAGCAGGTGGCGCAGGTGCGCGGCTGGCTGCGCGAGGTGCAGTGGGACCAGGCCGAGGGGCACGCCCCCGACTCCGACTGGTTCGGCGGCTACGGCTACGGCAACCGCGGGCGACCGGACCTCTCGAACACGCAGCTCGTCCTGGACGCCTTGCACGATGCCGGCGTCTCGACCGACGACCCCGCCGTGCAGCGGGCGCTTGCCTTCGTGGCGCGCACGCAGAACGTCGCCACCAACGCCGAGGCGTGGGCGCAGAAGGGCTCGAAGGACGGCGGCTTCGTCTACACGCCGGCGGGCGGCGGCGAGAGCTTCGCGAGCGAAGCGGCCGGCGAAGGCCGCAAGGGAGAGAACCTCCCCGAAGGCACGCGCAGCCTGCGCAGCTACGGCAGCATGACCTACGCGGGCCTGAAGAGCATGCTCTACGCGGGCCTCACGCCCTCGGACCCGCGCGTGCGCGCGGCGTTCGAGTGGATCCGCATGCACTACGGGTTCGCCGAGAACCCGGGCCTGGGCGCGCAGGGACACTACTACTACCTGCACACCGCGGCACGGACGCTGCTTGCCACCAACGAGGTGACGGTGACGCAGGCCGCAGGCGAGTCGCCGGCCGCGCGCAACTGGCGCGACGACCTCGTGGATGCCGTCTGCGGCATGCAGCAGCCTGACGGCAGCTGGAAGAACCCCGTCGAGCGATGGATGGAGGGACAGCCGGAACTTGCGACGGTCTACGCCGTGCTTGCGCTCGAGGAGGCGATCAAGCCGGTCACGCGCTCGCGCTGACGCGCCCCGCGGGAGCCGGGGAATCGAGCGGCGACCGAACCTGCCGGGACAGCACCGCGAGCGTGGCGACGATCGCGAGCAGGAGCGCTCCGAGCGCCTGGTGCGCGGTGGTCGAGACCGCCTCCCACCAGGGGACGTCGGCCCCGCGGCGCAGGAGGACGGCCACCAGCGCGCCGATCCCGAGGAGGAGCTGGAGCGAGACGGTGTGCATCGCGGCCTTTCCGGTCATGCGCAGCACCGGCACGTCCGTCGCCTTGGCGCATCGGCTGCCGGCGAGGAACACGAGGACGAAGGCGATGAGGGCCATCGTGATGTGGCCATGGAGGGCCCAGGCGGGAATCTTCGCGCCCGCCTCGGCCGTCGGCGGCACCTGCAGGTGGCGCATCGATGCGCCCAGGAAGAGCTGGCTGACGAGCGCGCCGAGCGCGGCGGCGGGCAGCATGTGGATCGACGACGCGCCCGACACCGCCACCCGCGCGCGCTCGAGCGCGCCGCCGCAGGCGAAGGTGGCGATCATGGCGATGGCGAAGACGCACTGGCCGAGCATGCCGTGCACCACCGCCAGGCGCGTGTCCGGCGCCAGGTCCGCGGCCGACATGCTGGCGGTCACGTTGCCGGTCACCCGCAGGCCGCCCAGGATCCCCTGCACCACGACGAGCGCCACCAGCACCGCGGCCAGCACGCGCGCCGCGGTCGGGACGGCCGAACGGAACGCAAGCGTCGCGAAGGAGAGCACCGTGGCGCCGACGAGCATGCCGAAGAGCCGGTGGGCGTGCTCGTAGAAGATGCCGCCCTTCATCTCGCTCACCGGGTAGAGCAGCATGTTGTGGCCGAAGCTGTTCGGCCAGTCCGGGACGGCCAGGCCCGCCTCGTAGCTCGTGACCAGGCCGCCGAGCACGATCATGACGAGGATGTTCGCGGTGGCGACGATGCCCATGAGCGTCACCGGCGAGGGCAGCGCGCCCGACGGCGGGGAACGGCGGCCGAGCCGGTCGCCGAGCGAGCCGAGCACGGCGCTTGCCGCGTAGAGGCCCGCGACGTAGGCGATGGGACGGACCACCGAACCGCCCTGCTCGTCGTGGAGGAACGCGCCGATCACCATGAGGTTGATGGTGGCCGAGACGATGCCGACGGACATGCCGCTCGCCTCGCCCGGCGCACGGCGGCCGGCGAGCCATCCCGCGGCGAACACGCAGGCGAGCGCACCGGCAAAGAGCGCCTCGCCCGCCACGATCCCGGGCTGCAGCATCGCCACGTAGCTGAGCGCCCACATCGCGACGGTCGCCGCGTAGCCGAGGGCCAGGTTCATCGGCCGCACCCAGCGCGACCACGCGACGACCACGATCGAGCCCACGACGAAGAGCGCCAGCAGCGGCCCCAGCCCGAGCGGGGTCGGCTCGGCGGTGGTGGCGGCAACGGCATCCTGGAGCGCGGCGATGGGAAGCATGCGGATCCTTGGGGAGGAAGGGGGAGACCTATGCTATTCAGGCTGCCCTCGAGCCAGCCTGATCCCGTGATCACCGCGCCCGCCGCCGCCCCGACCGAAGGCGCCGCCCCGACGCCGGGCGCGGCCGTGGTGTGGTCGCGGCTGGCGAAGGCCCGCCTGAGCGCGCTGGTGCTGGTGACCGCGGCGGTCGGCTTCCTGGTGGCGCCGGCGCCGGCGGTCGACTGGGTGCGCCTCGGGTGGGCGTGCCTGGGTACCGGCCTGGCCGCGACGAGCGCGGCGATGCTCAACCAGCTGGCCGAGGTCCGGCGCGACGCCCGCATGCGGCGCACCGCGGGGCGGCCGCTTCCCGCCGGGCACGCGCGGCCGCGCACGGTGTTCGTCGTCGCGATCGTCGCCGGCTACGCAGGGTGCGCGGCGCTCGCCTTCGGCACCACGATGCTCGCAAGCGCCCTGGCTGCCGCGAACATCCTGCTCTACGTCCTGCTCTACACGCCGCTCAAGCCGCGCACCACGTTCAACACGCTGGTGGGCGCGGTGACGGGCGCCATCCCGCCCGTCATCGGCTGGACCGCGGTCACGGGCACGATGGCACCCGGTGCGTGGGCGCTGTTCGCGCTGCTCTTCGCCTGGCAGATCCCGCATTTCCTGGCGCTCGCGTGGCTCTACCGCGCCGACTACGCCGCCGGCGGCTTCGTGATGCTGCCGGTGCGCGACCCGTCGGGCACCGCCACCGCGCAGGCGGCGCTCCTCTCGAGCCTGGCGCTCGTGCCGGTCGGGCTGCTCGCCGTGCTCACCGGCGTGGCAGGCGTGCGCTGGTACGCGCCGGTGGCGCTGGTGGCGGGGCTCTGGATGTCGTGGCTTGCGATCGGGTTCCTGCGCGAGCGATCGGACGCGCGCGCACGGCGGCTGTTCCTGGCGAGCCTGGCGTACCTGCCGATCGTCCTGGGTGCGATGGTGGCCGACCGAACGCGCGCGGTCACCGTGGCGACGCCTGCCGACGGTGCCGTGATCCTCGAGGTGCCGCCCTCGGCATTCGAGGAGCCGCAGTGAGCGCCCGTCCGCACGGCCACCCCACGCTCACCCTGCGCGGCGGCGGATGGGTGCTGGTGGCGATGGCGCTCGTGATCGGCGCGTTCCTGCTCTGGGCGACAAGCGGCGTGTTCATGGCCGAGCGCCCGGTCGGCCGCGGCAGCGACCCGTCGACCTATGGGTTCACGCTCGAGCCGATGCTCGCCGACCGCGCGTACCTGGTGGGAAGCGGCAACCCGCGCGACTTCCTGGTCTCGCTCGACCGGCCGGACACGATCCGCGGCGCAGAGGTGCTGCGGTGGAACAGCGAGCACCGCCGCAAGCTGGTCGTCCCCACCGACCGCGTGGCCGGCATCGTCGTCAACGGCGAGGCGCGCGCCTATCCGCTCTCCATCCTCAACGCCCACGAGGTGGTGAACGACGTGGTCGGCGGCGTGCCCGTCGCGATCACCTTCTCGCCGCTCACCGACAGCCTGGTGGCCTTTGACCGCCGGATCGACGGCACCGAGCGCACGTTCCACGTGAGCGGCCTGCTCCTCAACAGCAACTTGGTGATGTACGACCGGCCCGCGGGCACGTCCGGCGGCGCGGCGGACGGCGCGGCCGAGGGCACCGCCACCAGCCTCTGGAGCCAGCTCGGCATGCGCGCGATCGCGGGCCCCGAGGCAGCGCGCGGCACGCGCCTCGTGCCGCTGCCCGACGTCAACATCGCCTCGTGGCAGATGTGGCTCGCGGCGTGGCCGGACACCACGGTGGCCCTCGGCACGCCCGCGATGGCCAGCCGCTACAAGGAGCTGAGCTACGCGCGCTACTGCCTGACGCCGCGCGTCGACTTCCCGGTCGATGGCCTGGTCGATGCCGCGCCCGAGCCGCAGACGGCGACCGCCGCGCTCGAGGCCGCCGTCGCAGGCGCCCCGCGCACGCGGAAGACGGCCGTCATCGAGGTCCGCGAGGGCGGCGAGCGCGCGGCGTTCTCGCTTGCGGAACTGGCGGCGAGGGCCGCGGGTGCGGACCGCGTGACCGTCAACGTCGGCGGCCGCGACATCGAGCTCCGCGTGCAGTCGGCGCCGCTTGCCGCGATGGCGCGCGGCGCGGACGGCCGGCCGGTCGTGGCGGTGCCGATGCTCTGGTTCGCGAACGCCGCGCGCTGGTGACGCGACGCCGCCCCGGGCGGCGCACTCACGACCCGAGCAGCAGCGTCCCGTAGAGGAGCAGCCAGATCGCGTCCAGCGCATGCCAGTACATGGCGCACAGGACGAGTCCCGCGTGGTCCGCCGGGGTGTACCGACCGGCCCGCGCGTGGCGCAGCGCGATCACCATCGGCGGCAGGCCGCCGAGGACGTGCACCGCGTGCAGGCCCGTGAGCACGTAGAAGGTCCACGCGTAGAGCCCGCTCGCGATCGTGGCCTGCGCGCGCCAGAGCTCGGCCCACGCCAGCGCCTGGATGGCCAGGAACAGGACGGCGAGCGCGAGCGTGGTGCCGATCGACGCCACCACCCGCGCGGGCCGTCCCGCGCGCGCGGCGCCGACGGCCGACTGCATCGTCCAGCTCGACACCAGCAGGATCGCCGTCGACAGGAGGAGCGCCGGCGGCAGCCCGGGGGTCCCCGGAGGCATCCAGTCGCTGCCGGGCGGGCGGTCGACCCGCACCACCACGTAGCCCAGGATCGTGGCCAGGAAGATCATCGCCACCACGGCGATGAACACCCACATGCCCAGCACGCCGGCACCGCCGCGCTCGCGGGCGCTGTCGAAGGGATCCACGACCGTGGCGGTCTTGATGGCCATCGTGGGACGGCCCGCGGACCGCGCGGCCGGCGCGGGTTCACATGTCCGGGGACTTCATCTGCGCCACGGGGGCACCCGGGGCGTTCGCGTCGAGCGTCGCCTGGGCCTCGGGGGCGTTGCCGCCGAAGATCGTCGCCTCGTACTGGTGCACGTCCATCGACGCGAAGGCGATCAGGAGCAGCACGAAGACGATCGAGCCGACGAGCACCAGCAGGTTGAACGGCCGGTCCCAGCGCAGGTGCATGAAGATCAGCGCGACGATCGTCGCCTTGACGAGCGCGATGCCGAGCGCCACGGGCATGTTCGCCTCGCCGAGGTCGACGTAGCGCACGGCCACGGTGACGACGGTCAGGACGAGGAGCGCGAGTCCGGCGGCGTACAGGTAGCGCACGGGGACGACGTGCCCCACCTCGGGGTGGGCCTCGTCTCCGTGGGCGTGGTGGGCATGGTGGGCCATGGTCGGGGTCCTCGGGGGTCGCTCAGTGGATGAGGTAGAAGAGCGGGAAGAGGAAGATCCAGATGAGGTCGACGATGTGCCAGTAGAGGCCACCGGTGTCGACCGCGGTGAAGTTCCTGCTCGAGAAGTCGCCGCGCACGGCGCGCCAGGTGAGCCACGCCAGGATGCCCATGCCGGCCACGACGTGGACGCCGTGCAGGCCGGTCATCGCGTAGTAGATGGCGAAGAACAGGTGGGTGTTCGGCGGCATCGCCGGGTCCTCGAGGTGGAGCGCCGGGTGGGCCTGCTCGACCTTGCCCGGGGCCGGCTCGGCGGCCGGCGCCGGGGCGGGCTCGCCCGAGGCGCGCGCGATGCCGGTCGGTCCGCGCGAGGCCTGCTTGACCGCCGACGCGTCGACGGCGGGCTTCTTCGCGAGGTCCGGCACCACGAACGGCGCCGGGTCCTGCACCACGAGCGTGGTGGACACGGTGGGCGCCGTCTTCAGCGCCTCGCGCTCCGCGTCGCCTTCCTTGCCCTCGGGAGGCACGTAGAAGGTGCTGCCCCAGACGAGGTTGTCGTGGATCTTGTGCGAGTACTCGAAGTACTTGATCACCAGGAAGCCGACCGCGCCCAGGAACGTCAGCACCAGGCCGAGGATCAGGCCCTTGCGGTTGTTGGTCTGGGCGCAGCGCACCGCGAGCGCCATGGTGAGGCTCGAGGCGATCAGCACGCAGGTGTTGATCCCGCCCATGATCGTGTCGAGGTAGTGGCTCGCGTAGCTGAACACCTCGGGGTGGCGCATCCGCAGGATGGCGTAGGCCGCGAAGAGGCCGCCGAAGAACAGCACCTCGGTGGCGAGGAACAGCCAGATCCCCAGCTTGGCGCTGTCGAACTGCTGGGCCATGCTGTCGAAGTGGTGGGCCAGGTGCGGGTCGTGCCCGTGGCCATGGCCGTCGTGGCCGTGTCCGTGGCCGTCGTGGCCGTGGCTGTCCTGGGCGTGGGCGATGGTCTGGGTCACGTGTGGCTCCCTGGTCGTTCGGTCAGTGCGCGGCCTTCGGCGCCGCGGAGGGGTTCACCTCGGGGTCGGTGGACTCGTCGACCCAGTAGCCGCCGGTCTTCTCGTCCCAGTGGACGACGCTGAAGTCGTAGCAGTCGCCGACGCGCGGCGCCTTGGCGAAGTTGTCGAAGGGCGGCGGGCTGGCGCACTGCCACTCCAGGCTGCGGCCGCCCCACGGGTTCGCCGGCGCGCGGCGCCCGCTGAAGAAGCTGCCGAAGAGGCTCACGGCCGTCAGCACGAAGCCGAACGCCATGACGTAGCTGCCGATCGTGGAGATCACGTGGTACGTCTGGAACTCCGGCTGGTAGTCGTAGTACCGGCGCGGCATGCCCTGCGAGCCCAGCATGAACTGGGTGAAGAAGGTCAGGTTGAAGCCGATGAAGATGATCCAGCAGGCGATCGTGCCCAGGCGCTCGTCGTACATGCGCCCGAACATCTTGGGCCACCAGTGGTGCACGCCGCCGATCATGGCGATCAGCGCGCTGCCCATCATCACGTAATGGAAGTGGGCGACCACGAAGTAGGTGTCGTGCAGGTGCACGTCCGTGCTCAGCGTGGCCAGGTGCAGGCCGGTCAGTCCGCCGATCGTGAACAGGAACAGGAACGCCAGCGCGTACCACATGGGCGTGGTCAGCGAGACCGAGCCCTTGTAGAGCGTGGCGATCCAGTTGAACACCTTGACCGCGCTGGGGATGGCGACGCTGAAGCTGATCGCCGAGAACAGGGTGTTCATCAGGGCCGACTGGCCCGAGGTGAACATGTGGTGTCCCCAGACGATGAAGCTGAACATCGCGATGGCGATCGAGCTGAACGCGATGAAGCGGTAGCCGAAGATCGACCGGTGGCTGTTGATCGCGATGATCTCGCTGATGATGCCCATCGCGGGCAGGATCATGATGTAGACGGCCGGGTGGCTGTAGAACCAGAAGAAGTGCTGGTACAGCACCGGGTCGCCGCCCATCGCCGGGTTGAAGATGCCGACGTTCACCGTCTTCTCGACGATGAGGAGGAGGAGCGTGATGCCCAGCACCGGCGTCGCCAGCACCTGGATGATCGCGGTCGCGTACAGCGCCCAGAGGAAGAGCGGCATGCGGAACCAGGTCATCCCCGGCGGGCGCAGCTTGTGCACGGTGACCACGAAGTTCAGGCCGGTGAAGATCGAGCTGAAGCCCAGGATGAACACGGCCGTCAGCACCGGGATCACGCCGCCCGCGGCGGTGGTGGTGGAGTACGGCGTGTAGAAGGTCCAGCCGGTGTCGAAGCCACCCATGGCGAGCGACAGGATGCAGAGCACGGCGCCCGTCACCCACAGGTAGTAGCTGAAGAGGTTCAGCCTCGGGAAGGCGACGTCCTTCGCGCCGAGCATGATCGGCAGGATGACGTTCCCCAGCGCCGCCGGGATGCTCGGGATGATCACCAGGAACACCATGATCGCCCCGTGCAGGGTGAACCACTGGTTGTAGGTGTCGGCGCTCTCGGTGATGGTCGGTCCGGGGGTGAGCAGCTCGGTGCGCACCAGCAGCGCGAAGACGCCGCCGAGCAGGAACGAGCCGAGCACCGACCACAGGTACATGACGCCGATGCGCTTGTGGTCGAGGGTGAAGACCCAGGACAGCACGCCGCGCGTGTGCGTCAGGTAGTTGTCGCCCTCGGGGCGGGCCTCGATCGTGTCGCGGACGGGGCCGGCGGATGGAAGCGGGATGGTGGTCATGGCGTTGGCGTCCTGTGCGTGTTCGTCGGGTTCGGGTGCGTCACTTCGTCGCGCCCGCCGCGCGCGGCTGGGCCGTCTCGGGATCCAGGGTGGGGAGCAGCTTGCCGGTCTTGGGGTCGAGCTGGTCGATGTGCTGCATGTAGCCGATCAGCGCGTCGATGGCGAGGTCGTTGAGCTGGCCCTTGAAGGTCGGCATGGCGTTGGCATACGGCGGCACGACGTAGTCGCCGGGCACGAGGATCGAGGTGCGCACGTAGTCCTCCCACGTGCCGTACTTCCTGCCCTCGCCGACGATCGGGTAGGACTTCACGCGCTCCACGATGCCCTTCCACGTCGGGCCGATCCCGTCGGTGCCGTCGAGCGAGTGGCACTGGCTGCAGCGGGCGAAGAGCTTCGGGCCGGCCTTGAACCACAGCTGGTCCTCGGGGATGTCGTCGATCCATCGGCTCTGCTTCTGCATCCACTCGCCGAAGGACGCCTCGTCCAGCACGTAGACGTAGCGGTTCATCTTGGAGTGGCCGGTGCCGCAGTACTCGGTGCAGAAGAGCGCGTGCCGCTGCGCCTCGTCCAGGCCGCCCTCGACGCGCGCGGCGTTGGGGTTTCGCGGCTCCTTGCCCGGCTGGCCGGTGGGGAAGTCGCACTGGAACCAGGCGTACGTGTAGCGGCCCGGCACGATGTCGCGCTTGACGCGGAAGTCCGGGATGTAGAGCGAGTGCAGCACGTCGCTCGAGCGCAGCACCAGGCGCACCGGCTGGCCGGCGGGGACGTACAGGTCGTCCGACTGCGCGCCGTTGGGGTACTGGAAGGTCCAGCCCCACTTCTGCGCGGTGACCTTGACGTCGAAGGCGTTCTTGGGCGCGGTGTAGATGTCGAGGTAGCTGCGGAAGCCGACGATGAAGATCCCGATCACGATGATCGTCGGGAGGATCGACCAGCCGATCTCCAGCGGCGTGTTGTGGTGGGGGTAGTCGGTGCGGAAGCGCTCGCCCTTGCGGTGGCGGTACTTCACCACGAAGTACACCATCAGCACCAGGATGATCGCGAAGAAGACGTAGCAGATCCAGTTGATGACGTCGAGGGTGTGGTCGACGCCGGGGGCGATGGTCGACGCGCCCGTGGGCATCCAGAAGGTGGGTGGCGTGGGGGTGTCCATGGGAATCGTCTCTTCGGGTCTATTCGGCGTGGGGCGCGGGAGCGGCCTGGGGGGCGAGCCGGCGCGACTGGGCCTCGCGCCACCAGAACCAGCCCAGGCCTCCGGCGAGCACGGCGAGCGTCAGCGCGCCGCCGAGCTGCATCACGCGCATGGCGAGCACCACGTAGCCGCCGGCCTGCGCGTCGTAGATGTGGCACCAGAGGATGATGCGGTCGAGCGTGGTGCCGATGCGGCCCTCGGAGGCCTCGAGCAGCGCCATGCGCACGTTGGCGGGCTCGTACTTCACGCCGTAGAGCACGCGGCTGAGCCGTCCCTGCGGGGTGAGCACGAACACCGCGGCGGCGTGCGAGTACTCGCCGTTCTCCTGCAGGCGGTACTCGAAGCCGACGGCGTCGGTCACCTTGCGGATCTCGGCCTCGTCGCCGGTGAGGAAGTGCCAGCCCTTGGCGCTGCCGGCGCGGCCGTACTCGGCCACGTAGCCCGCCTTCTTCGCGTCGGCGAGCTCGGGGCCCTCGGTCGGGTTGACGGAGAGCGAGATCACGTCGTACTGGTCGCCCACCGTCCAGTCCACGCCCTGGATGCCGCGCACCAGCGCGTTCATCACCAGGCTGCAGAGCATCGGGCAGCGCAGGTAGCCGATCTGCAGGATCGCCGGCCGGTCCTTGGGCAGCACGTCGCGGAACGCCACGCGGTTGCCGCGCTCGTCGCGGAACGTCGCGTCGAGCGGCAGCTGCGAATCGAGGCGGTCGATGATGTCGACGCCCTCGAGCTCGGGCGCGGCGTCCACGGTCGGCGCCGGGGCCTCGTAGCCGCCGCCCACCTTCACCTGTGCCTGCGCCGCGGCCGCCAGCGCGAGGGCTGCGGCGAGCGGGGCGAGGATGGTGCGGCAGGAGGCCATCGGGAAACGGTAGGCGCGGTCAGTTGGTTGGAGCGGGCGCCGCGGCCGCCGGGGCGGCGGGGGCGGGCTTCGAGGCCGCCGGGGGCACGGCAAGGGCGGGATTCGCGGCCATCAGGCGCATCGCCTCGGTGACCGGAATGCGGCGGCGCTCGACGGCGGTGCCGCCGATCTCGATCGTGTAGGTGCCGGTCGAGGCGAGGAGCGACTCCTGCGCCCCACGCAGGTCCTTGAGGGCGAGGTACTCCGGCTCGATCACCTTGGCGTTCACCTCGGCCTGCTCGGTGCGGAAGTAGATGACGCTGATGGCGATGATCAGCGCGGCCAGGATGATGATGCCGACGAGCGAGACGGTCCAGGTCCGGCCGGGCTCCGGGTCGTCCCACAGGACGCCGGCGGGCGTGACGAACTCGTTCTCTGGCGATGCGGTGCTCATGGGTGCTCCGTGCGGAGGGGTCACATGTTCTCGAAGGCGAGGCTCTCGGCGAGCGACGGGTCGCGCGCCGGCACCAGCGCGTGCGAGCGGAGCGCGTTGAGCGCGCCGCCCGCCACCAGCGCCAGGACGCCGAGCGCCATGCACAGGAAGGACGGGTCGAGGAGGTGCGGTGCCGAGTCGGCATGCTTGGCCGCGAACTCTCCGTAGGTGGCGAACGTGCCCAGGTCGTGCGGCACGTGCGGCACGATCAGGTAGTAGAGGTCGACGGTGCCGAAGACCAGCATCCAGCCGCAGCCGAAGGCGAGCGTCGCGTTCCAGCGCTTGGTCCAGCGCGAGATCAGGAACACGAACGGCACGATGAAGTGGCCGACCAGGAGCGCCCAGCTCAAGGGCAGCCAGCCGCCGACCTGGCGCGCCAGGTACCACGTGGTCTCCTCGGGCAGGTTGCCGTACCAGATCAGCATGAACTGGCTGAAGGCGATGTACGCCCAGAACACGATGCCGAAGGCGAAGAGCATCTTGCCCAGGTCCTGGTAGTGCTCGGCCGTGACGATGCCCTGCAGGCGCCCCCAGCCCTGCAGGCGCTTGGTCAGGAGCACGATCGCCGACAGGCCGCAGGTGGCGCAGGCGGCGAAGAAGTACACGCCGAACATGGTGCTGAACCACGCGGGCGAGAGGCTCATCATCCAGTCGACGGCGGCGAAGGTGATGGTCAGCCCGAAGACGATCATCGCGGGCCCCGACCACTTGCGGCACGAGGCGCTGATCGCCGGGTCGCCGGAGCGGTCCTGGCGGACGCTCGCGCCCCAGAAGAACGAGGCGATCGCGGCCCACGCGACGAAGTAGATCGCGGCGCGGACGAAGAAGAAGCGCTCGCTCAGGTAGCCGGCCTTCTTGCCGACGAGCTCCGCCTCGGCGGGAGCGACCTTCGCCAGCTCCTCCAGGTTCGCCCAGGGGTAGAGGACGTCGAGCGAGCCGTTCCAGCCCATCCAGGCGATCGGGAGGAAGAGCACCCACGCCCAGCGCAGGTTCTGCATCAAGGCCTCGGCGGGGCGGCGCACCGCGACGCTCCAGCCCGCGCGCGTCAGGTGCTGCACGACCACGAAGAACATCGCTCCCAGGCAGATCGCCAGGCCCAGCATCATCGCCACCAGCCAGTGGCGCGCGAAGTGGGAGGGATCTCCGGAGCGGTAGCCGAGCCAGGCGCCGGCGGCGACGAGCGCGGCGCCGATGCCGAGCATCGCGCGGGCGGGACCCGCGGCCACCGATCCGCCGAGATTGGCGTCGGTGAGGTCGTGGGCGTGGTGGTCGTGGTGGGCCATTGGGTGGAAGGTCCTTCGGGGATCAGTCGGCGGCGGCGGCGTCCTGGCTCAGCTGCAGTGCCTTCACGTAGGCGGCGATCGCCCAGCGGTCCTCGACCGTGACCTGCGAGGCGTAGCCGGCCATGTTGCGGATGCCGTGCGTGATGGTGTTGAACAGCTGCCCCACCGGCTGGTTCCGCGTGGTGTCGTCGTGCAGGCTCTTGGCGGCCACCCACTGGGTGCCGTTCACCGGGCCGCTGGCGTTCGTGACGAGCTCCATGGCGCGCTGGTTGACGGCGCCGTCGCCGAAGCCCGCGTAGCCGTGGCAGGCGGAGCAGTAGATGTCGTAGCGCTGGCGGCCGCGCGCGAGCGTCGCGGCGTCGAGCTTCATCGGCGCCGGCAGCGCGGTCGCCCACTGGCCGCCGGAGACGCCCTCGTACATGTGCACGTCGACGTAGGACTCCCCGCGGGCCACCGTTCCCTCGACCGGCGGGCGCATGGCGCGGCCGTCGGCGAAGAGCGGGTTGCCGACCTGGGTCTTGAACTTCGGCTGGAAGTCCATGTCGTAGAAGATGTGGATCGGGCGGTTCGGGCTCGGCACCGCGCGCATGCGCGCGAAGACGAGCGGCGGGATGAGCGCCAGGCAGCCGGCGATCATCAGCGAGTAGACGAGGATGCGCGGGAGCTTGGGCACGTCAGTCCTCCACCGCCTCGACGGCGGATGCGCCGAGCGACTTCAGGAAGTGCTCGGTCTTGGAGCGGTAGAAGCGCGGGTCGCGCGCGTCGATCGAGATGAAGAAGCGGTCGTCGGAGGCGCGGCGGAAGCGGTCGCACCCGAACAGCGGGTTGTGCAGCCGCGGCAGGCCGTTCATCAGGAGCATCAGCCCGACGGTGCTGAGCGCCGAGAACAGGATGGTGAGCTCGAAGATGACCGGGATGAACGCGGGGATGCTGAGGGCCGGCTTGCCGCTGATCAGGAACGGGTACCCGGTGACCCACACCAGCGCCCACAGCGTGAAGCCGAAGGAATTGGTGAAGAGCTGCAGCAGCAGGCCCGTCGTGCACCCGGCGGCGCCGGCGCAGAAGACGAGCACCGGCAGGATGGTGCGCTGGATGCCCATCGCGCGGTCGAGGCCGTGCACCGGGAACGGCGTGTGGCAGTCCCAGTAGCGGTAGCCGGCGTCGCGGACCTTCTCGGCCGCCTCGAGCAGCTGCGCGGGGTTCTCGAACTCCGCGAGCATGCACGCGAGGCGGCGCGGCGCGGCGGCCGGTGCCTGGTGGGCGTGGGTGGTGGGCTGGAGGGTGGTCACGTTTCGTGTCTCCGGTTGTCGGGTCGCGTGCTCAGGCCGATCGGCCGCCCGGCTCGCCGGGCTCGTGGGCGGGCGCGGGGTGGGCCCCGGCGCCGTGGCGCTGCCAGCCTTCCCAGTGCGGGTCGGCCTGCGGCATGACCGCCTTGACCTCGGCGATGGCGATCATCGGGAGGAAGCGGCAGAAGAGGAGGAACAGCACGCCGAAGAGGCCGAAGGCCCCGAGCATGGTGCCGATGTCCACCCAGGTCGGGACGAAGCGGTCCCAGCTCGTGGGCAGGAAGTCGTTGGCGAGGCTGGTGACGATGATCACGAAGCGCTCGAACCACATGCCGACGTTCACGACGAGGCTCAGGAGGAACATCGCCGGGATGCTGGTGCGCAGGCGCCTCGACCAGAAGAGCTGCGGCGTGATCACGTTGCAGCTGACCATGATCCAGTAGGCCCACGCGTACTGGCCGAAGGCGCGGTTCATGAACGCGAACTTCTCGTAGAGCGCGCCCGAGTACCACGCGATGAAGAACTCCATGCCGTACGCGTAGCCGACCATGCACCCGGTCACCAGGATGACCTTGTTCATGTTGTCGAGGTGGCGCAGGGTGATCAGGTTCTTCAGGCCGAACAGCTCGCGCGCCGGCACCGCCAGGGTGACCACCATGGCGAAGCCGCTGAAGATGGCGCCCGCGACGAAGTACGGCGGGAAGATCGTGGTGTGCCAGCCGGGCAGCTGGCTGGTGGCGAAGTCGAACGACACGACGCTGTGCACCGAGAGCACGAGCGGCGTGGAGAGCGCCGCGAGCAGCAGGTACGCGCGCTCGTAGCGGTGCCAGTGGCGGTTCGAGCCGCGCCAGCCGAGCGCGAACAGGCCGTAGGCGATCTGCTGCACCTTGCCGGTGGCGCGGTCGCGCATGGTGGCCAGGTCGGGGATCAGGCCCACGTACCAGAAGAGGAGCGACACGTTGAAGTACGTGCTCACCGCGAACACGTCCCACAGCAGCGGGCTGCGGAACTGCGGCCACATCTCCATCTGGTTGGGGATCGGGAAGAGCCAGTAGGCCATCCACACGCGGCCGACGTGGATGCCCGGGAACAGGCCGGCGCAGATGACCGCGAAGATCGTCATGGCCTCGGCGAATCGGTTGATGCCGGTGCGCCACTTCTGCCGGAACAGGAACAGGATGGCGCTGATCAGCGTGCCCGCGTGGCCGATGCCGACCCAGAACACGAAGTTGGTGATGTCGAAGGCCCACATCACCGGGTTGTTCAGGCCCCAGACGCCGACGCCGGTGAAGATCAGGTAGGTGACGCAGAACCCGAGGTTCATCACCAGCAGCATGCTGAGGACGAACATCACGGTCCACGCCATCGGCGGCTTGCGCGTCTCGTTCGGCCGGCAGACCGTGTTGGTCACCTGGTGGAAGCGGTCGGTGCCCAGCACCAGCGGCGCGCGCCGGCCGGGCACGTCCGCGGTGTTGTCGGTCTCGGTGAAGCCACGCATCGGGTGGCCGGGGTCGGACGGGATGCTCGTCATGCCTTGGCTCCGTTGGCGGCGGCGGCGTTGCCGTGCCCGCCATGGCCGTGGTCATGGCCATGGTCGTGCCCGTGGTCGTGGCCGTGGTCGTGCGCGCCGTGGTCGATGGCGGGGTTGTCGACGCGCGCGAGGTACTTCAGGCGCGGCTTCGCGTTCAGCTCCTCGAGCAGGTCGTAGCTGCGCTTGGAGCGCTGCAGCGCCAGCACGTCGCTTCCCTCGACGTTCAGGTCGCCGAAGACGATCGCGCCGGTCGGGCAGGCCTGCATGCAGGCCGTCTGCACCGCCCAGTCGGGCATCGCCTGCTCGCCGCCGCCGGCGTTGCCGCCCTGGCGCACCCAGCGGTTCTTGGCGGAGATCTTCGCCTCCTGGATGCGCTGCGTGCAGAAGGAGCACTTCTCCATCACGCCGCGCATGCGCACGGTGACGTCCGGGTTGAACTGCATGCGCAGCCAGTCGTTCGGGCCGTCCTTCACGTAGTACTCGGGCTTCGTCATCAGGACGTCGCCCTCGCGCACCGGGTCGCGCCGGTTGTAGTCGAAGAAGTTGAAGCGCCGCACCTTGTACGGGCAGTTGTTGCTGCAGTAGCGGGTGCCGATGCAGCGGTTGTAGACCATGTTGTTCAGGCCGTCCTTGTCGTGGACGGTCGCCGCCACCGGGCACACCTGCTCGCACGGCGCGTTCTCGCAGTGCACGCAGGTCACCGGCTGCACGCGGAAGGCGTCCGGCTTCTGCGCGTCGCCGCCCTTGAAGTAGCGGTCGATGCGGATCCAGTGCATCTCGCGGCCGCGGGCCACCTGGTCCTTGCCCACGATCGGGATGTTGTTCTCCGCCTGGCAGGCCACGACGCACGCGCTGCAGCCGGTGCAGCTGGCGAGGTCGATGGTCATCGCCCAGCGGTGCTTCGCGCCCTCGAGGTTGGTCTCCTCCCACATCGACAGGCGGTGCGCCACGTGCGTGGCGTGCTTGGCGAAGTCGGGGTGCTCGCGGTAGTGGGCGAGCGAGGCCTCGCGCACCAGGGTCGGCAGGCGCTCCTGGATGGAATCAAGCGGGATGGACGGCACCGCGGCGTCCGCCGTGCCGTGGTCCTGCGTGTGCGCGAAGGCGTAGGTGCCCTGCCCCTTCGTTCCCTTGGCGCCGGTGGCGATCCACGCGGCCTTCAGGGTGCGCAGCGGCGCGGCGGCGAAGCCGGCGCCCGCGCCGATCGAGCCCGCGGCCTCGCCGCGGCCGTAGCCGATGGCCAGGCCGAGCGTGTCGTCGGCCATGCCGGGAAGCACCCACGCGGCGGCGTCCACCGCCGCGGCGCCGCCGGGAACGGACACCGACACCATGTCGCCGGTCTTCGCGCCGAGCTTGGCCGCGGTGGCCGCGGACATCAGGAGCGCGTTGTCCCAGGTGATCTTGGTGACGGGATCGGGCAGCTCCTGCAGCCAGCCGACGTTCGCGAAGCGGCCGTCGAACACCTTGCCGTCGGAGAAGAACGCGAGGTCCATCCCCTCGGCCTCGGTGCGCGAGGCGACCCAGTCGGACATGGCGCGCTCGGCGCCCGAGGGGGCCGGGGTGCGCTGCGCCGCGGCCACGGTTCCCTCGCAGGCGCCGCGGTCGAGGCAGGTGCGGAAGTGGGCCTCGAACTCGTTGCCCGAGCGGCCCGAGAGCTGCATGTGCCGGCGGCGCACCAGCTCGCGGCCGTCGCGCACCGCGTCGCCGGAGAGCGCCGCGACCAGCTCGATCGCGCTGCGCCCGCCGTCGGCGGGGTCGAGGAGCGGCGCCACCAGGGGCTGCGCGACGGCGACCGTGCCGTCGGCGGCGCGCGTGTCGCCCCAGCTCTCCAGGAAGTGGGTCATCGGCACGTGCCACGAGACGCCCGCGGCGCGCGAGGTCTCGTCGACGTGGTAGGCGAGGTGGACGACGTGCTTCGCCTTGGCCATCGCGGCGGCGAAGCCGAGGTCGGCGGGCGCATCGAACGCCGGGTTGCAGCCGACGACGACCAGCGTGTCGACGTTGCCGGCGTTCAGCATGGCGACGGCCTTCTCGAGCGACGGGCCGCACGGCTCGGCATCGGTCGACATCGTCTCGACCGTGGTCCCGTAGGCGCCGAGGTGCGCGTTGATCGCCGCGGCGATCGCGTGCACGACGGGCGGCTGGCGGCTGCCGGCGACGACGAGGGCCGAGCTGCCGGCGGACTTCAGGTCCTCGACCAGCGCGTCGAGGATCTCCTGGTCATGGTCGCCGAGCTTCGGCGCGAACGCGGCCATCTGGCGCGCGCCACCGACGCCGAGCCGGTCGGCCACCGCGGCGGCGAGCGCCGCGACCTGCGAGGGCCGCACGGCAAGGCGCTGGTCGGCGCTCATGCCGGTGACGGTGAGCAGGCCCTCCACCTGGTAGACGCGGCTCATCTCGGCCTTCGCGGCGTCCTTGGCGACGAGGCGGCCGTTCTCGCGGCGCACCAGCGTGCGGCCCGCGGCCCACGCGCGCGCGTGCTCGACGGAGGACGGGGACTCGTGGAGGAAGTCGCAGTCGAGGCTCAGCACGACCTTCGCGCGGTCGTAGCGCGGGCGCACGGCGCGCGGCGCGCCGAAGGCGAGCTTCGTGCCGGCGAGCGCGTTGTCCTCGTTCACCGAGCACCACGACGCCCACGTGGCCTTCGGGAAGGCCGAGAGCAGGCGTGCGCGCACGTCGGCCATGGTCGGCGACGCCGACGGCTCGGCCACCACCACGAGGCCCGCGCCGCCGGAACGCTTCCACTCGGCGCGGCGCGCCTCGAGCCAGGCATCGAACGCGGCCGCGGTCGAGGGCTTGCCGCCCTCGAGCGCGATGCGGCTGCGCTCGGGGTCGTAGAGCTCGAGCACGCGCGCCTGGCCGATGGCCGACGACGGCCCGACCTGCGCGACGCCGCGCGCGGCGAGCGCCGCGGGGTCGACCGCCGCC
>CAYTYU010000002.1:29757-59194 GCA_964440815.1 uncultured Chitinophaga sp. | reverse complement strand
TCACCAATCCCGACGGCAGCAAGATGTCCAAGCGCGACAAGGACAAGCTGCTGCGCAAGACGGTCACCGAGCGCACGCTCGCCGGACCGCCCGCCGGCACGGTGCCGCCCGAGCGCTGGATGGCGTGGCTTGGCGACAAGAACGCCCAGCTCGACTTCGCGGAAGCCAACGCGTTGGCCGACGCGCTCGGCATCCAGCTTCCCGAGATCAACGTCGACGACTTCCGCCGCAGCGGCTACCTGCCGGAGGTGCTCTGCAACTTCCTGGCGCTCAACGGCTGGAGCCCAGGCAACGACGTCGAGAAGTTCGACGTGCAGTTCATGAAGGAGCGCTTCGACCTGAAGCGGGTCGTCAAGACGCCGGCGAAGTTCGACCGCGCAAAGCTGCTGTCCTTCAACTGCGACGCGATCACCGGCATGCCGCGCGAGGAGTTCCTGCGCCGGGCGCGCGCGCACGGCGAGGCGTTCCATCCTCAGTTCATGGCCCGGCTCACGCCGGCGCAGTTCGAGCAGCTCGCCGGCGCCAGCCAGGAGCGCTCGAAGACCCTCGACGACATGTTCCGGACGAACCGGTTCTTCGTGGTCGCCGACGATGCCCTTGCGTGGGAGCGCTCGAAGAACGTGGAGAAGGCGCTGCTGGGACCGTCTCCGAGCGGGCTCGACCACCTCGCGGCGCTGGTTCCCGCGCTTGAGTCGGTCGCCGACTGGTCCCCGGCCTCGCTCGAGGCCACGATCGGCGCCTACGCCGAGGCCTCCGCCGGGAGCAACCTCGGCAAGGTGGCCCAGCCCCTGCGCGTGGCCGTCAGCGGCGGCACCGTCAGCCCGCCGATCTTCGACACGCTGTCCATCCTGGGCAAGGACAGCGCGCTCGGCCGCATGCGCCGGTGCCTCGCGTCCTTCGGCCGCTGATCGTCAGGGCGTCGTGTCGGGATTGTCCGTTGGCGCCCGTGGGCGGCGCTTCTGCGTCGTCTCGCCCGGCGCGGCCGACGACCAGTCGCTCCACACGTTCGCCTCGGTGCTGATCATCGCCTCGATGGCGCCGGACGACCACAGCCGGTACAGGGCGGTGCCGTTTGGGATGGGGGTGGCCGCAATGCCGATCACCGATCCCGAGGGCGACGGTGCCGTGCCTCGTTCGCGGGGCTTCGGCGCGGCCGGTCCGGTTCCCACGGCGCTCTGCGGATCGGCCGCGGCGTCCTCCGTGGCGACCTCGAGGGGCGCAGGGGTCCACGCCGCGAGCGGCGCGACCGATGCGGGCGAGAACAACTGCGTCGGAGCCGTGGCGCGCGGGCCGGCGAGCAGGCTCGCGGCCTCAACCACCGCCAGGGCACACAGGCCGAGACCGACGAGCGACATGCCGACGCCCGGCGTGAAGGGGTCGACGCGCCACCCCCGTTCCGGTACGCCTGTTGCGCGGCTGGATGGGTCTTTCGGCATGGACTCGAGGAGCATCGGCTTGGCCGGAATCGTCGCTTGAAATCAGGCGTCGATTGTTGCGAACCCGTGCAGAAGCGATTCGGAATGCCCGCTGACCGGGCGGATGGCTTGCCCGCATCGGAATCCGCGACACCTTGCCCGAGCGCCAGAGTTCCCTTTCGGGCTCCCTTCGCCCGCCTGGCGCATGCGTGATTCCCTCCCTTCGCTCAGAAAGGCAAGTTCCCATGACCCGTGCGCTCGCTGCCGCCCTTGCGGCATCCGTGGCTTCCGCTTCCCAGGCGGGCTTCGTCGGCTGGACCGCGACGGTCCGCCAAGTTCCGGTCTCCGGCGGCTACCTCGTCAACGTGTTCGCCGTCACCGACAGCTCCACCGACGTGCTCCTGAACGTCTTCGGCGGCACCGCAGGCAACGCCAATGCCGGATTCATCACCACGACTTCCCACGGCGGCTTCCTGCAGGGCGGCGGCGCCCAGGGCCAGTTCGCGCCCGCGGGGTCGCAGGGCTGGACCACCCTCGACAGCTTCCTGACCATCGGCGGTGGCTACAACACGGCCACGGGCGCCTGGTCCGCGAATGGCTCGACGGTGGGCGACCCGCCGTGGCTGCGCAGCTACTTCGACAGCGCCGTCGGCGACACGGTGGAGGTCAACGCCTTCAACACCCCGTCCAACGGCGATGGGTTCACCAACCCCTACGTGAGCTTCATCCCGGAGACCGCCGGCTGGTTCTTTGCCGGCGCCACCGATCCCGCGACGAGCCCGGGCCGTTCTCGCAGCCTCGCCGGCCTGACCAACCGCGTCGCCAGCTCCAGCGCCGCGGCGGCCGCCGGGACGCTGGGCGTGATGGTCGCACAGTTCTACCTGCTCGACGACCAGCTCTCGTGGCGGATGGGCGCCACCGTTCGCCAGAGCGACGGTTCCACCAGCGTGAACACCTTCTCGCTGGTTGTTCCGGCGCCGGGAGCGATCGCCCTGCTGGCCGCCGCCGGACTGGTCGGCACCCGTCGCCGTCGCTGACCGCTGCATTGCCGGCGCCGATCGTCCCCGCTACACTTTCGGCAGGGACCATTGGCGCAGTTGGCTAGCGCGCCTCCATGACACGGAGGAGGTCACTGGTTCAAGTCCAGTATGGTCCACCTCACCGCGGCCCCCGGATTCTTCCGGGGGCCGTGTCGTTGCTAGGATTTCGGGATGACCGGTGGGACCTTCCAGGCATTCGGCTGGCGCGTGGCGGCCGGGGTGGTCACGGTCGCACTCACCGCGGGGGCGATGATGGCGAACATCCAGTTCTTCAAGGGGGCGGGGTCGGGCAGCCCGATCTTCAATCTCGGACGGGGAAAGTTCTACGACGGTGCCGGGTCCGGCAAGGTGCTCTGCACCATCAGCGGCACCACCGTCTTCCAGGGCGCGGGCACCGGGACCCCGATCCTGAACGTGCGTGGAGGGAAGGCCTACGAGGGTGCCGGTTCGTCGACGGTGCTCTACACCATCGACGGCGACCGGGTCTACGAAGGCGCGGGCTCGGCCAAGATGATCTTCAACGTGTCCGGCGGCAAGCTGTTCCGCGGCTCCGGCTCGTCGGACGTGGCGTGCAACTGGTCGGGTGGCAGGCTGTCGGTCACCGAGCTGGCGGCGGCTGTCTGGCTGCTCGGGCACCCGTATTGAGGGGTTCTGGGGCCCACGGGGTACCTCTTGGGGGGCAGCCGATGGCGTTCCGTGCGACCGGGGCCATACTGTTCCCCGTGAGCCTCGCGCGTCGAGCCCTGTCGGCGCTGGCGGTCGTGTCATCCCTTGGCGCGGCCGGGTGGTGCCGTGCCGACCCGCCGACCTACGCGGATGTGCCGCGCGTGTCGACGTCGGACGTCGCGTTCTTCCGCGGGCTGTTCCAGTCTTCGGGGTCGTCGGCTCTGAGGATCGCGCTGATCGGGGATTCGCAGGAGACGGTCGGTGGCTGGGGCAACGTGTACATGGCATTCCTGAACGCGCGGTTCGCGGCCGCTTTCGGCCCTTGCAGCGAAACGGGGCTGCTGACGAATTTCTACGCCGTGGAAGGTCCCTATTGGATGGCAGCCACTCGGCGGGCGGTCTGCAGCGCGACGAGTCCTGCACTGTCGCCCGCCGAGGTCCTGCCGGCGATCGATGTCCACCGAATTCCCGCGGGCTGCGGTCTCGGCGGCATCCCGGTGCGGGCGCTGCTCTTGCACGACATGGCCAATGCCATCGATCCCGAGCTGATCGGCGGGAACTGGTTTGCGGGCAAGGAGTCGTGCGTGGCCGAAGCACTCATCCTCCGCCGCCCGGGATCCTCGGGGGTGCTCTGGTCGAGCCAGCCCGTCGATGGTGCGGCGCCGATCCATGCGCCGGAGGTGGGAGGCGGCGAGCTTGTGCCCTCATCGGGTGCGGCCGGCACCTACGAGTGGCTCTCGACTCCCGTCCTCGGTTTCGGCGGTCGCCGGCACCTGCAGGTGGCGATGAGCGCGACCGATTGGGGCGACGGCCTCGACCTGGTGGGCTTCCGGTTCCGCTCCACGGTGGCGGACCGCGGCGTGATCGTGCACAGCTTCTCCAAGGGCGGATTCCAGCTTGTGCAGCTCCTGCCGCAGCATGGGGCGAGCGGGCCAATGCTCAAGGCCTGGAACCCCGGGGCAGTGATGATCCACCTCGGCGCCAACGACGCGATGATGCTCACCGACCCGGAGTCGTGGCGGCCGATGCTCGAGCAGGCGATCGCGTGGATCCGCTCGTCCATGGGCGATCCGGCATTTCCCGTGATCATCGCGAGCGACCTGCGCGGCGGCATCGGCGGACAGCCGTTCGTCAACATCGACCGCATGCCGGCGATCGTGCACGAGCTGGCGATGCAGGATCCGCGCATCCTCGGCATCAACCTGCGTCGCATCACCGAGGAGGAGTACCTCTGGGGACCGAACACGCTGTACCTCCACGACGGTGCGCACTTCCGCCCCTACGCGCAGCGCATGCTGGCCGAGGCGCTGGTCGGGGAACTCTGCGCGTCGCTGTCGATCCCCTATGCGCGCTGCCCGGGACAGCCGTGGGCCGACTGCGTGCGCGCCATGGGCGCATTCTGCGACGGCACCGGCTGCCGGCGCATCACCGACGTCGAAGCGGCCGAGTTCTTCATCCCATGGGCAGGGCCCGGCAGCACCTGCGATGACGCGGACGGTGACGGGCATGCGGACATCTGCCCGGAGGACCAACCCGCCGACTTCAACAACGACGGTGTCGTCGACGGCAACGACCTGGGCATCCTGCTGTCGGAATGGGGCCCGGGCATGAGCCGTGCCGACCTCAACCGGGACGGCGCCGTGGACGGCACGGACCTCGGGATGCTGCTCGCGGCGTGGGGTCCGGTGAACCCGTGATTCCGCGACTCAGCGGCGCCGGCCGCGGCGAGCGATGAGCGACGCGACGGCGACGAGGGGCAGGGCGCCGGGAGCGGGAACGGGGGTGAAGGTCAGGTTGACCGTGAAGTTGCCCGAGGTGGGCGCGGCGATCTGGATGGCGGTTGCGAGAAAGTAGGTCCCGGCCGCGATCTGCCCGGTCACTCCCGATGCGCTGGTGGCCGCCGAGATGCCTCCCGTGATGCTGCTCGGGGTTGTCGAGGTGCCGAAGAACTGAATCCCGAAGACGGTGTTCCCGGTCGATGCATCGTCAAGCGACCAGCCTGCCAGTGCCGTCGAGGATGTGCCGGTCACGCTGTCCAGGTTCCAGGACATCGAGACGTTCATCGCAGTCGCGAAGGTGAACATGGCGATGCCTTGCGAGTTGGCGAAGGTCGAGGTCGGGGATCCCACCGCGCCCGATGCCGTCCCGTTGAACGCGTAGCTGGCCGCGCCCCAGACGAGCGACGCCGATGCCGACGCCACGGGTGCCGGCGACACGCTGCTGACCGACGCCGTGAACGTTCCTGGCGCGGCACCCGGCGACTCGTTGCTCGTCGAAATCGCGCCGGTGAAGAATGCGCGCGCCCCGGTGACGAATGTCGCCTCCGCCGACGCCCCCACCACCCCCATCACTCCCGCGACCAGAACAGTTGTTCGCTTCATGGCGGCGCTCCGTGCTCGAAGGTCTCGGAACGAACTCCATGTTCCGCCCTTTTCCCGCATTCGGTGACGCACCGACGCATTCCCGCCTATGACTAGGATGTCGTCGTGCGGATCGTAGCAAGTCCACATTTCAGGTGCATCTGCGGCTTGCTCGCGGGGGGGCTGATGCTTGTCCCCACGCCCGGCTGCGTCCGGGAGGTGGTGTCCGGCGAGGATCCGCAGTCCCGCCGCAACCGGGTGACCGGCGCCGCGAGCCGCGACTCGCTGGTGGTGAACATCCCGTGGATGGAGGCTCCCATACCCCGGCTGGGGTACGACGGACGGATGGTCGTCTTCGAGATCGTGGACGCCCCGGTCGACCACCGGACCCAGCGCTTCACCCTCCGCACGCCGGACGACCTCGTGGCCACGGTCCGGGTCCGGAGGGTGGTCCAGCGCGACGGGTCGATCGAATTCTCCTACACCGTGGACCGTCTTCCCGCCGGCTACTCGCTCGACGCCCCCTTCGACCTCGATCCAGAGGGCATGAAGCCCGCCATCGACCTCGCCGTCAACGGGGCTCCCGTCAAGGTGGCGCCCGGGAGCGACTTCGTCGCGGTGCAGCTGGCGCGCGACGCGACCACCCGGATCGTCGCCCGCCCGCGGCCCGTGGCGACCCCGCCGGCGGCCTCGGTGCCGGCGACGCCCGCTCCCTGAGAACCGAACCATGACCCAGACCCTCTCCGCCATCGTTGCCTCGTCCGCCGTCCTCCTCGGCTTCTCCGCCGCCGCTCCCAAGCCGCCGGAGAACGCGCTGACCGACGCGGAGCGCAAGGCCGGCTGGATCCTCCTCTTCGACGGCAAGGCCGCGGGCGCCAAGCTGCGCGGGTTCAAGCGCGCCGACTTCCCCTCGGAGTGGGCGGTCGAGGACGGTTGCATCGTGCTGCGCGGCAAGGGCGGCGACCTGGTGACCAAGGACCAGTTCGCCGACTTCGAGTTCTCCTGCGACTGGAACGTGGCCCCGGGCGGCAACAGCGGCATCATGTGGCATGTGTCCGAGGAGTTCAGCTACCCCTGGGAGACGGGCCCCGAGATGCAGGTCCTGGACGACGAGCGCCATGGCGACGGCAAGAGCCGGCTCACGTCGGCCGGGGCGTGCTACGGGCTCTATCCGGCACCCGAGGGCGCCGTGCGCCCGGCCGGCGAATGGAACACGGCCGTGATCCGCGTCGCGGGACCGAAGGTCACCTACACGCTCAACGGCGTCAAGACCGCCGAGTTCGACATGTCGAGCCAGGAGTGGAAGGACAAGGTCAAGGGCAGCAAGTTCGCCTCGATGCCGAACTTCGCCACGCGCCCATCCGGCCACATCGCGCTGCAGGACCACGGGGACGTGGTGAAGTACCGAAACCTCAAGGTGCGCCCGATCCTCGCGCCGGCGGCGCCCGGCGCCGAGCCTGCCGCCCCCGCGCCGGCCCCGAAGGCGCCCTCCACGCCGTGACCCGTCCCGTCGTGCACTTCCTTGCCATGCTCGTGCTGGCCGCGGCCGGCCCGGTGTGCGGCGACGGCGGGCACGACCCCTTCGACTCGGTCGAGTCGCTCGAGGCCATCCGTGAGGTGGAACGCGAGGTCACTGGCCTCGTCGATCGCGTCCGGCCGACGGTGGTCATGCTGCGCCTCTCCGGGCAGGAGGGATCCTCGACGGGCTCCGGCGTCGTCATCTCGCCCGACGGGCTCGTGGCCACCTGCGGGCACGTGGGTGATCGCGCGGGCCGCCGCGTGACGGCGACCACGGCCGATGGCCGCGTCTTCCGCGGGCGCACGCTCGGGCAGGCGAACATGGGTGCGCTCGATTGCGGCTTGATCAAGCTCGACACCGACGGCGAGTCGCTGGCGAGCGCACCGCTCGGCACCTCGCGCGACCTCGCGCCCGGCGACTGGCTGGTGGTCCTCGGCTACACGCAGGGACCGCCCGCGGAGAGCCGCGCATCGCTTGCCCGCGTCGGCCGGGTGCTGCGTGCCTCCGACCGCGAGATCCTCTTCGACGCGCCCATCGACGCGGGTGACTCCGGCGGCCCCGGCTTCAACCTCCGCGGCGAGGTGGTGATGATCAGCTCGCGCTGCGGCCGCCAGCCCTGGGAGAACGCCGCCACCCCGGTGGACCGCCTCCGCGAGCGGATGGCGGAGTTCGCCGAGGGCCTTGACGAGGAACAGATGCGCCTGGGGCTGGGCGACAGCGACGACGACGTGCGTACGCGCTTCACGCGCGGCGGCGACCGCAGCGGGCGCATGGCGGTGCAGCGCGCCCTCCCGCTCGACGAGGTGGTCGGGCGTGCGGAGGCGTCGATGCTGCGCATCCTCGACGGCTCGTCGACCGGCTGCTACGCGACCGTCATCGATGCCGAGGGTCATGCCGTGTCGAAGCGATCGCAGCTTCCGAAGCCAGATTCGGACGGCTGGCTCCGTGCGGAGGACCGCGACGGCGCGTCGCGCCGCGTGCGAATCGTCGGCACCGATGGGGCGCTCGACCTGGCGCTCCTGGAGACCGAGGGCGCGCCGCTCCCGCCGATCCCGTGGGAACTCGGTGCAAAGGTGGTGCCCGGGCAGGTGCTCCTCACCCCGCGCTTCGGGCCGACGGGCCCCGCGCTTGGGTTCGCGGCCATCGAGCGCCGCGAGAGCGAGCGGGACTGGCGTTCGGGTCCGTACCTGGGCGTGCGCACCGAGCCGGTGGCGCGCGCCGACGCGCGCGAGGCGGGCGTCGAGAGCGCGGTGCGCGTCCTGGAGGTGGTGCCGGACGCCCCGGCCTCGAGGGCGGGAGTCAAGGTCGGCGACCTCCTGGTGACGCTCGATGGCCAGCCGCTGTCCGGCCGTGAGGGCCTGCGCCGACGCATCTACGACCGCGCCGTGGGGGATCGCGTGCGCCTGGACCTGCTGCGCCGGGGCGAGCGGATGGAACTCGAGGCGACGCTGGCGACGAGGGGCTCCGACGGTGGCGCGGCCGTGCAGCGAGGCAACACCGTGACGCCGATCTCCGCGGTGTCGACGGGCTTCGGCGAGGTGATCGCCCATGACGCCATCGTGTGGCCGGAGCAGTGCGGCGGCCCGATCGTCGACCTCGACGGACGGGCGGTCGGCCTGAACATCGCCCGCTACGACCGGACGGCCACGCACGCCCTCGATCCCGTCCGCGTCGAGGCGTCGGTCCGCCGCATGCGCGAGGCCGCGTCCCGTGCCGGCGAACCCACCCAGCCTGCCGCGGCGGTGGACGTCGCCGATCCCGCGCCCTGAGGCGGCCCACGCAGGCGTTCAGCGCAGTTGGGCAGGCAGCGCGATCCCGCCGGCAGACGCCGCCGCACGGATCGACTCGGGGATCGGCGCCGAAATCTGCACCGGTTTCCCGGTCCGCGGGTGCGCGAATTCGATCATCCATGCGTGAAGCGCGAGCGGCTCGCCGCCGCGGGCGCGTGCGGCATCGCCGGTGTTCGGGGGCAGGTCCACCCGGTACACGCGGTCGCCCGCGACGGGGCAACCGAGGTCTGCCATGTGTGCCCGGATCTGGTGCAGGCGCCCGGTCTCGATCTCGACCTCGAGCAGTGTGCGCCCGCCGGGGGCCCCGAGCGTCCGCCAGCGCGTGACTGCCGGTCGCCCGCCGCCGCGGCGGTTGACGCGGGCCACCTTCATGTCGCCGACGCGGACCTCGTCGATGCCGCGATCCACGGTTCCTTCGGGCCGCGGCGGGCGGCCTTCGACGACCGCGAGGTAGCGCTTTCGTACCGAGCGCGCCTCGAACTGCGCGCGGATCGCGTCGTATCCCTCGGCCGTGAGTCCGACGAGCAGCACGCCGCTCGTGTCGCGGTCGAGCCGGTGCAGCAACCCATGGTCGCGCGCCTCTCCGAGGGGGCGCAGCCGGTCGCCCCAGCGCGCCATGGCGCCGTTCATCACGGAGTCGCGGCGATGCCCGAGCCCCGGCTCGCTCACGAGTCCTGCGGGCTTGGCGATCGCGACGAAGTCCGCGTCCTCGAGGATCGGGGTGACGACGATGGCGGGGTTGGCCGAGGGAGCGCTCATCGCTGCGGCGGCGGTGCCGCGCGGGCGCAAGATTATGATCTCTCGCCATGCCTCGCCGACTCATCGGGCTTGCGATGGTGCTTGCCGTCGCACTGTCGCGGCCGGCGTCGGCGCATCCCCAGGCAGGGCCCGCTCCCGAGCAGGCCGCCCGCCTGAAGGCGACCGTCGACGAGGGCGCGCGCCTTGACGCCGAACTCGGGCGCTTGCGGGCCCGCTCGGACGAGCTGCGGCGCGCCTTCGACGCCGACCGAGCGCGCGTCCGCTTCGCCAAGGATGCGTCAGGGCCGGTGAGCCAGGTCTTCCTGCGCCACCGCGACGCGCTGCCTGCGATCCGCGACGAGCGGCGGCAGCTCGCCGACGTGCGTGCGGCGGCCGCCCGCTGCGAGCTCGAACGGCTCGATGCCGGGGAGTCCATGGACGGCGCGCTCGAGGAGGCGCTTTCCCGCAACGCGGCGCTGCACGTGGACCTGGAGGCGGCGCTGGTCGAGCTCGACGATGCCACCGAGTCCTACCGGGCGTTCCTCGACGCGCAGCTCTTCTGGATCCCGGACATGCCTGCCGTTGGGCGGAGGGACGTGGGCGAAGCCCTGGGATTCCTGCGTGCGTCGGCATCCCGGGAGTCCATCGCGTCGGCTGCGGACGACCTTCGCCAATCGGTGACGGCACGTCCGGCGGCATGGGCGCTGTCGACGCTGCTCGTGCTCCTTCTGCTCGATCGCGGGCGCGTCTTCGGCGCATGGGCGGGGCGCATCCTGCCCGAGGCGGCAGCTCACCCGCGCATTCCCGGCGCGGGCCGGGCGGCGCTCGACGCGGCGGTCGCCGCATTGCCGATCCCGCTCGCGCTCTGGCTCGCGGGGACCCTGCTGCTCTCGACCGGCACCGGCGACAGCCTGGGGGCACTCGCGCATGCCATCGCGTGGGCCGCCGCGCCGCTTGCCTGGCTCCTGGCGATCTCGGCGACATGCGTATCCGGCGGCCTCGCGGAACGTCACCTGGGGTGGACTCCCGCCGTCTGTGCCTCCATCCGCAGGGCCGCGCTGCTTGCGGCCCAGGCGGTGGTGCCGGCGGTCCTCGTGTCACGGTTCGCCTCGTGGTCGGCAGACGTCGCGGGGAGCCGGGAAGTCGCGCGGCTCGCGACGGCGGCGGCGCTCGCGACCCTCGCGCTGGTGTCGGCGCGGATCTTCAGTCCGCGGCGTGGGGTGTTCGCCGGGGTGATCTCGCGCGTGCCGAACGGCTGGTTGGCCACGCTGTCGCCGTTCCTGCATGCGTTCCTGTCGGCGGTGCCGGCGGCCCTGGCGATCGCCGCGGTGCTCGGGTACCAGTCGACCGCTTCGTTCGTCCTCGATGACCTGCTGCGAAGCTATGCCGTGGTGTTTGCGGTCGCCGTCGGGCTGTCGGCGTTCGACCGCGTCGGCCACGGCGCGATCGACCGCCTGACGGCGCACGCCACGGCCATGGATGCCGAGGAGGAGGCACGCTTCGACCGCCAGGTGCGCAGCTTCGGGCGCCTGGTGGCCGTGGTGCTGGCCATCGGCGGCCTCCTGTGGGCCTGGCGCGACCAGGTGCCGGCGCTCTGGAGCATGGCGTCGACGGCGGTGTGGTCCGTCGGCGGCTCGCCGGCGACCGCGTCCGCACCCGCCGTGGCCGCCACTCCCGTGACGGTCGGCGACCTGCTCTCGTTCGTGGCGATCGCGGTGCTGACGGTGGTGGTCGTGCGCGACTTGCCCGGTTTGCTCAACGTGCTCGTGCTGCGGCGATTCCCGATCGACAGGAGCCTGCGCTATGCGCTCGTCTCGCTCGCGCGGAACGTGCTGGTGCTCGTCGGGCTGGCGGCAAGCCTGGGCGCACTGCAGATCCGCTGGGCGGACGTGCAGTGGCTCGCAGCCGGCGTGACCGTGGGCCTGGGATTCGGGCTGCAGGAGGTGTTCGCCAACTTCGTCTCCGGCATCATCCTGCTGACGGAGCGCCCGGTGCGGGTCGGCGACCTCGTCACCATCGGCGGCAGCACCGGGCGCGTGGCGCGGATCTCGACCCGCGCGACCACGCTCGTCGACTTCGACAACAAGGACGTGGTGATCCCGAACAAGTCGCTCATCACCGAGCCGATCACCAACTGGACGCTCAACGATGCCGTGGTCCGCGACGTGCTGAGGGTGGGCGTGGCGTACGGGTCGGACCTCGAGCTGGTGACGCGGACGCTGGAGGAGGCGGTCTCTGGCGTGGACGGCGTGCTTCCGGCCCCGGCTCCTCGGGTCTTCCTGGCAGGATTCGGCGCGAGCTCGATCGACTTCGACGTCCTGTTCCACGTCGACGCCGCGGGCGTGGTGCGCGAGGTGAAGCACGACGTGGGGCTGCGGATCGATCGCCTGCTGCGCGATCGCGGCATCGAGATCGCCTTCCCGCAGCTCGATGTGCACGTGAAGGCCATGCCGGAGCCCGGAGGTCGGCCGTGAGCGGCCGCATGCACGGCATCTCCCCGGCGCTCCGCCCCTTCGGCGAGAGCGTTTTCGCGACGGTCAGCCGCCTGGCCGTGCAGCACGGCGCGGTGAACCTGGGGCAGGGGTTCCCCGACTTCGACGGGCCCGTCGAGGTCAAGGACGCCGCCAAGCGCGCGATCGATGCCGGCGCCGGCCAGTACGGGCGGTCGATCGGCCTGCCGGAGCTGAACCGCGCCATCGCGGCGCGGTGGGCGTCGCTCGGGAAGTTCGAGGTCGATCCCGACGCCGAGGTGACCGCCACGCATGGCAGCACGGAGGGGATCGCCGCCGCGATCCTCGGGCTCGTCGGCCCAGGGGACGAGGTGGTGCTCGTCGAGCCCTTCTACGACTCCTACCCGGCGTGCGTGGCGCTTGCCGGCGGCACCGTCCGCACGGTGCGGCTCTCCGCGCCGGACTTCCGCTTCCCGGTGGACGCGCTGGCCCGAGCCGTGACGGCGCGCACCAAGATGATCGTGGTGAACACGCCGCACAATCCCACGGGGCGGGTACTGGACCGCGCCGAGCTCGAAGCCATCGCGCGCATCGCACGCGCGGCCGACTGCCTGGTGCTCGCCGACGAGGTGTACGACGAGATCTGGTACGGCGAGCGGCCGCTCTCGATCGCCACGCTTCCCGGGATGCGCGAACGCACGGTCACGCTCTCGAGCTTCGGGAAGACGTTCAGCCTCACCGGCTGGAAGGTCGGATGGGCCATCGCGCCGCCGAACCTCAGTGCCGGCGTCCGCGCCGCGCACCAGTTCCTGACATTCTGCGGGGCGACCCCGCTGCACCGGGCGGCTGCCGACGCCTTTGCCGCGCCTGCCTCGTACTACGAGCAGCTGCGCGCGGACTACCGCGCCCGGCGGGATGCGCTGCTTGCCGCCCTGCGCGGGGCGGGCATGGCGCCGCATGTCCCGGAAGGCTCGTACTTCGTGCTGGCACCGCACGCGTCGTTCGGCTTCGCCGACGACGTGGCGTTCTGCATGCACCTCGTCGAGCGGATCGGCGTGGCGGCCATTCCCTGCAGCGCGTTCCACCTCGCGGGAGCGGACGGCCGCAAGGACGCCGAGGCGCACTCCCTGGTGCGCTTCGCGTTCTGCAAGCGGCTCGAGACGATCCAGGCGGCGGCCGACCGGCTGCGCGCCCTGCGGCCCGTCACGAGGCCATGATGTAGGTGAACATCAGCGGCGCGACGATGGTGGCGTCGCTCTCCACGATGAAGCGCGGAGTCTTCGGACCGAGCTTGCCCCAGGTGATCTTCTCGTTCGGGGTGGCACCGGAGTAGCTGCCGTAGCTCGTGGTGCTGTCCGAGATCTGGCAGAAGTAGCCCCAGAGCGGCACCTTCGAGCGGCGCAGGTCCTGGTGGAGCATGGGCACCACGCAGATGGGGAAGTCGCCGGCGATGCCGCCGCCGATCTGGAAGAAGCCGATCGAGCTGCGCTTGGTCGCCTGGGTGTAGTACTCGGCGAGCGACATCATGTACTCGATGCCGGTGCGCACGGTGTGCACGTTGCGGATGGTGCCCTCGATGCAGTGGGCCGCGAAGATGTTGCCGAGCGTCGAGTCCTCCCAGCCGGGGACGAAGATCGGCAGGTTCCTCTCGGCGGCGGCGAGCAGCCAGGAGTTCCTCGGGTCGATCTGGTAGTGCTTTTTCAGGCGTCCAGACAGCAGGATCCGGTAGAAGAACTCGTGCGGGAAGTAGCGCTCGCCCTTGGCGTCGGCGCGCCTCCACTCGTCGAGCACCGCCTTCTCCAGCCGGCGGATCGCCTCCTCCTCCGGGATGCACGTGTCGGTGACGCGATTGAGGTGCTTGTCGTAGAGCTTGACTTCGCCCTCGGTGGAGAGCTGGCGCCAGTCGGGCACCCGCTCGTAGTGGTCGTGGGCCACCAGGTTGAAGATGTCCTCCTCGAGGTTGGCGCCCGTGCAGCAGATCAGGTGCACCTTGTCGCGGCGGATCATCTCGGCGAGGCTCAGGCCGAGTTCGGCCGTGCTCATCGCGCCGGCGAGGGTGACCAGCATCTTGCCGCCCGAGTTCACGTGCTTCACGTAGCCGTCCGCGGCATCGATCACCGACGCGGCGTTGAAGTGCCGGTAGTGGTGCCGCATGAAGTCGCGGATCACCGCCTCGTGGCCCTTGCGGAGCGTGGCCGGCGTGGCCTTGCGGCCGGAGGCGGTGCGGGCGTGCTTGACGGGGCGGCGGGTGCTCTTCTTTGCCATCGTGGTCCTTCGGGGGTTCGGGCCGCGAACCTTACCGCGAAGCCGCCCCGCCGTCACGCGCCTTGGCGGCCTCCCAGGCCTCGAGCGCCCGGGGCATCAGCTTCTGCAGCCGTGCGATGCGCGTGTTCTCGCTCGGGTGCGTGGAGAGGAACTCCGGCGGCCCCCCCGACTGCGCGGCCATCCGCTGCCAGAGCGTGATGGCCGCGCGCGGGTCGTAGCCCGCGTCCGCGGAGATCAGGAGTCCCATCTCGTCGGCCTCGCCCTCCTGCATCCGGCTCCAGGGCAGGGCGACGCCGTACTGCGACGTGAGCCCGAGGGCCATCATGGTGGCCTGCTGCGCACCCGGCGACATGTCGCCGAGGGCCATGGACGCGCCCTGCATCATGCCCTGGAGCATGATGTTGCTCGAGATGCGCTCGCCGGAGTGGCGCGCGATGGCGTGCGCGGCCTCGTGGCCCATGACGGCGGCAAGCTGGTCGTCGTCGGCGGCCATCCGCAGCATGCCCGTGTAGACGGCGCTCTTGCCGCCCGGCAACGCCCAGGCGTTCACCGTGGCGTCGTCCTTGATGACGGCCCATTCCCACTCGAAGCCCTGCACCGCGCGTGGGTGCAGGCGGCCCGAGGCCTCCTCGATGCGCCCCGCGATCCGCTGCACGCGGTCGAACTCGGGGCCGGCGCGCAGGCGCACCACGCCCTTCTCCCCGAGCATCTCGGCGTAGGCATCGGCGCCGAGGCCGAACTCCTGCTCGGGCGACATCACGTTCAGTTGCTTCCGGCCCGTGCCGCTCACGGTGGTGCAGGCGGCGAGCAGGCAGGCGGCGACGATGGCGGCGGCGTTCTTCATGGCCACAGGCTCTTCACGACCTCGAAGGCGATGAGCAGGATGATGATGACTTCCAGCAGTTCCGCGCGGATCTGCACCTGGCGGTCTCGGACCTTCCCGTAGACGGACTCGAGCGTGCCGATCTTTCGCAGGACGGATCGCTCGTAGTCCTCGATGTGCATGCGGCGCGTGGCCGCCTGGTGGAGGCGCGCCACCCACTGGTCGCCGAAGAGCTTCAGCGCGTTGTCGACGGACTCATAGAGCGCCGCGGCGTCGATCTGCAGCTCGGCGATGCGCCGGGCCTGGCGGGCCGTCTGCACGGCGAGGATCCTCGGCCCGCGCATCGATGCCGCCGCGGCCTGGAAGGCCTCTTCCAGCGCGCGGTCGAGCCGGTCGTCGAGCCAGCGCATCTCGACCAGCTCGGCATTGGCGAACTCGAGGATGGCCAGCGCGTCGGCGGGGCTTCGGTCGACCACCACGGCCCCGTTCCAGTCGACGACGGCCAGGTCCGCGTCGCCCCAGCTGACGCTCGCCGAGAGCGCATCGACCACCGTCTCGTGCGCGAGGGCCGACTCCTCGGCGCGCAGGATGCGCGCCAGCAGTTGGTCCGGCAGGCCATCCCGCAGCGAGGCTGCGCCGCCGACGGGGGGCAGGGCGAACACCACGTAGTCCTCGGTCGCGCCGGCGAGCGCCGGACGTTCGACCGCGCTGCCGAGCATGCCGAGGGCGCGTTCCGCCGCTGCGCGGGCCGCCTGCAGCATGGCGGCGTTGCCGGCCAGGGCGCGCGCCTGCGACGGCAGCCGGTCGGCAGACCCTGCCAGCGGCAGGTCAAGCCGCACCGAGAGGGCGCCGAAGTCATAGACGGTCACGTGCGCGGTACCCGACGTGCGGGCGTTGCCGCATGCGACCGGATCGACCTCCACCGCGAACGTCACCGGCTGCGGCGCGAAGTCGGCCGGCATCGGCTGGCCGTCGCGTGGCTGGAGGCCGGTGCGGCGTGCCCCTCGCACCGCCGCGGCGGCGCGGTCGAGGTCCACCGCGACCCCGGCCTCGAAGGCATGGAACACGTGGCACGTGCCGCCGTCGACGGGACGGGCGGCGGTCATGGCACGGGGACCGGGCGCGCCGCCGGGACCGGCGCCAGGCGAAGGTCCTGCGCGGCATTGGCCGACGAACCCGGGATGGCGGGAAGGCCCATCAGCTGCAGCGCGAGGTTCCCCGCCTCCGCGCTGCGGATCGGCGGCGGCACGGCCTCGAGCGGGACGTGCTCGCTCGCGGGCACCACGGCACGGCGATCGGCGTTCAGGGCCACAAGTTCCTCCGGGGCCCCATCCTGCCCGAGCCAGATGGCGAAGGGAATCAGGAAGTTGACGGGTGCGCGAGGTTCGGTATGCGACAGCGGCGGCGCGCCCCCGCCGTGGTCGGCGGTCATGAGGATGGCCACGCGTCCCCTCAGGGATGGTTCCGCGTCGAGCGACTTCAGGAACGCGTCGAGTGCGGCGTCCACGTTGGCGACGGCCGCCCGGTAGCGGCTGCCACCGGCCATGTCCCAGGCATGGGCATGGCCGGTGGCGTCGGTCTCGGCGATGTGCAGGAGCGTCAGGGTCCGGGGGGCGCCCGACCGCAGCTGGTCCGCGGCCATTCGGAACGCGGCCGCGGTCGTGCGCGTGCACACGAAGTGGTCGACCTTCGCCTTGCCGTCGTCGGCACCCGTCGCGTCCGGTGCGCCCGCGGAGTCGTCGTAGCTCTGGGCAATCAGGGAGAATTTCGACTTGGTCGCGATCACCGCCGTGGCCACCCCGTGGTCGTGCGCCACGTCGAACATGCCGGCGACGTACGCGCCCTTGCGCAGGTGGATCGTGCCGCCGTGGCGGACGGCGGGCGGGTCGTTGTTCTCCGACCAGCCGTGGCCGCCGGGCCCGCCCAGCGGCCGGGACGTCAGCATCGAGACGTGGTTCGGCAGGGTGATGGTGGTGTCCGGGTCGGTGCGTGCCTGCAGCGTGTGCGGGCCGCGCAGCATGCGTCGGAAGCCGGGCAGGGCGCCGTCCTCCGGTCCGTCGATCGCATCCGGCCGCAGTCCGTCCACGCTCAGCACGACCACGTGGTCGAACAACGTCGGCCGAGCACCTGCAGCCGCAGCGGCGGGCGCCTGTGCCGCGACGATCGAGGCGATGACCAGGGCGGCCGCGGCGATCATCGGCGCGAGAGCGTGATCTTCGGTGCGCGCATGGGCAGCGCCACGATGCGGACGAGCACCGGCACCAGTCCGGGCGTCTCGGTGCGGATCGAGAAGCGGCTGCAGATCGCCGGCACCAGCCTTCGCATGATGAGCTTGGCCGCCGTCTCGCCGAGGCAGATGTGCGGGCCGGTGCCGAAGGGCATGTACGCCGAGGGATCCATGAACAGCGTCGATCCCTCCAGCCACCGTTCGGGCAGGAACTCGAGCGGCCGCTCGAAGCTGCGCGCGTCGCGCTGCATGCAGATCAGGAACGCCATCAGCGGCCGGTGCGCCGGGATCACCAGCCCGCGCACCTCGACCGGCCGGCCGGTGACCCGCACCGCCACGGGCACGCCTGCGTAGAGGCGCAGGATCTCCTTGATGCATGCCTCCGTAAACGGCTGCTCGACGCCGAGCTTCGACTCGGCCGCGATGCGGTCGACGTGCTCGGGGTTCTCGCCGAGGTGGTGGAGCAGCAGGCCCGTCGTCTGCGAGACTGTGTCGAGCCCCGCAAGCAGCAGGTGGATCGCGTGGTCGGTCAGCTGGGCGCTCCGCGGCAGGCCCTCGCCCTGCGGCGGCAGCATCTGGTCGAGCTGCGCCATCATCCCGCGCGGCGACTCCTCGACCGTGTCGGAGATCAGCGTCCGAAGCGTGAAGAAGCGGCTCACCATCTGGTCGAAGGACACGGGGCCCTCGCCGTCGGAACCGGGCCACAGCTGGTTCAGGTCGGGGATCGCGTGGTGGAAGACCTCGAGCAGCGACTGCTCCGCCGCGCACAGGGCGCGCTCGCGCCCGGGCTCGAGCGGCCCGAGCACCCATTCCATGAACACCTTGGTCATCAGGTCCAGGACGAGCTTGGCCGAGCTCGCGGCCTCGCCGACCGGCCATTCGTCCAGGCCGCCCTCAAGCCGGCGGTCGAGCGCCTCCTGGAGCGGAGCAAGTCCCGATCCGCGGAAGCAGGGCGCCATCGCCACCCGCACCTTGCGGTGCTCCTGGCCGGTGAGCGAGATGAGGCCGTGCGGCGCGGCGGTGCGCAGGGCGAAGTTCCGGATCAGGCCGAGGTCCTCGTCCATCGAGCCGCGCACCAGCACCTGCCGGACGAGCGCGGGGTCGGTGACGAGCACGCTTCCCGGGCGGCCGTTGGGCCGGAGCGTCTGGGCCAGGCCGCCGCGCGCGCCCACGACGCGCAGGACGGCCGTCGGCGGATCCTCCCCTGCGAGCGGCTGCAGGTCGGCGGCCGTCGCCACGGGGATCTCGGCGGAAGTCTGCATGCCCAAGTCTAACCCGCGGCCCGCGGAGGACGGGCTCAGAAGGGCTGCAGCAGGTGCCGCAGCTCAGCCAGGATGCTGCGGCGCGCGGGATCGGTCTTCGGAGCCACGTCGCCCATCGTCTCGTCGCGGCGCTGGGTGGCCACGGTCCCGACGCGCTCGCGGAACTCGGGGCGCCGGGCGAGGACCGGCGCGACGCTCGGGCGTGGCAGCCGGAGCACGGTTGCGCCGGCCGGGCCGGCCACGACGTCGGCGGTCCGTTCCTGGCGGAGGAGCAGGGCGATCTCGCCGAAGTGGCCGCCGGCCTCGAGCGTCACGGTGCCGCCATCGGGCAGCCGCACCTCGCAGCTTCCCGAAGCGATGACGTACATGGCATCCGAGCGGTCGCCTCGGCGGACGATCGCGATGCCGGCGTCCCAGCGCGTCTCAAGGGCGGCTCGCGCGAGTTCACGACGCTCCTCGGCGGAGATCGAGCCGTCGTCGAAGAGCGGGCACGCGCGGAGTGCATCGATGACCGCAGCCGTCCGTTCGGCGGCTGCCTCGTCGCGGGCCCGAAGTTCCGAGGCGTCCGTCATGCGCAGCGTCCGGATCGGCACCGGGATCTCGAGCCCGGCGTCGCGCAGCGCGTACCACAGCCGTGTCCGGACTCGGTCGTTCGCGGCATCGCGGTCCCGGTAGCTGGCGATCCAGAACCGCAGGTCGTAGGTCACCGACGATTCGGCGAAGTTCGCCACCCAGACGTCGGGCTCGGGCTCCCTGAGGACGAGCGGCTCCGCGCGCAGCACCGAGAGCGCCACGTCCTTGACCACCGCCGGCGGCGCGTCGTAGCTGACGCCGACCTGGATCGACTGCCGCAGCCGCCGATGGGGCTGGTCGAGGTTGAGGAAGTCCTTCTGGAGCACCGCGCTGTTCGGCAGCACCAGCAGCTCGCCGTCGCGCATGAGGATGCGGGTGGTGCCCAGCGTGCTGTCCCAGACCGTCCCGACCGGGCCACGATGCCCGAGCTGGACGATGTCGCCCTTGCGGAGGATGCGCGAGGTCTGGAGCGCATAGCCCGCGAACACGTTGCTGAGCGTCGACTGCAGCGCCAGGCCCACGATGAACACGGATGCGCCGCCGACGGACAGGACGAGCGTCTTGACGGGCAGCGTCGCCGCGAAGTGCACCTGGTAGATGACCACGACGCCCGCGAGGATCGCCCCGAGCCAGAATGCCGTGTGCTGCACCCGCAGCATGGGCTCGCGCCCGGCGGCAACCAGCGCCGTGTCGGCCAGGCGCCCGAGCAGTGCGCCGATCGCGGACGCGGCTGCGACCTCCGCCAGTGTCCGCAGCACCGGGATGTCGACCACGTAGGTCGTCTCGTCCGCCGGGCGCGAGACGGTGATCGGGATCTCGGCGTCGATCCCGAGCCACGCCACGACGCCCGCCGCGGCCGTCACGAGCAGCGAGATGCCCCACGCGAGCCGCGGCGACGAGCGATCTCTCACCGCTGCCACCCCGAGCAGCGCGACATAGGCGAAGGCCAGGATCGCCAGGCCATCGACGAGCACGGATTGCGCGAGGATGGGTGGGCCGGAGGGCGTCATTTCTCGGCCGGCGCACGGTAGCCTCGGGGCATTCTGCGAACTGGCGGCGATCGGCCTCCGTATCGGAACTTAATTTGCCTTGGCCGGGCTGGGGCGCCCCGCTACCTTTGCAAGTCCTTAACGGAGACACCCGACAGATGAAGCGCATCTCCACCGGCCTCGGACTCTGCGTGCTCGGCCTCGGCATCGCCGCCTGGCCCGTGGTCGATCGGCTGGTCCCGCAGGCAAACGCGGTCGGCCTCGGGTCCTTGGCCTCTTCGCTCGCCGCGTCGGCCGTCCCCGCGCAGAACGTGCCGGCCCGGTGTGCGCCGGACATCAACGGCAACGGAGTCGTCGACGGAGATGACCTCGGGATCCTCCTCGGCGCCTGGGGGCCCTGCGCGACCGTCATCGCGCCGCCGTGGGCGTCCGTGCTGGAGGCGGCGCCGAACCCCGCGGTGGTCACCGATGCGGCGACCCGCGCCGCGATCGTCGCCAGCGGATGGGCATGGCGCGTGCGCGATGCCAACACGCAGATCGAGATGGTGCTCGTGCCTCCGGGCACGTACCAGATGGGCTGCACGCCCTCGGCGCAGTTCGGTTGCTCGACGGACGAGAGCCCGGTGCGGGCCGTCACGCTGACCAACGCCATCTACGTCTCGCGCTTCGAGGTCACGCAGTCGCAGTGGCAGGCGCGCATGGGGACCAACCCCTCCTTCTTCCAGGGAAGCAACTATCCCGACGCCGCCAACCGGCCCGTGGAGCAGGTGGGCTGGGACCTCGTGCAGGGGTTCCTGACGGCGACGGGCATGCGCCTGCTGACGGAAGCCGAGTGGGAGTACGCCTGCCGAGCCGGCACGCTGACCGCGTTCAACAACAACTCGAGCGACGGCAACTCGGTGGGCACGATCGCGTGGTTCACCACGAACTCCGGCAGCCAGACCAAGGTGGTCGGCACCAAGGCCGGCAACCGCTTCGGCCTGCACGACATGCACGGCAACGTCTGGGAGTGGGTGTCGGACTGGTACGGCACCTACCCGACCGCGTGCCAGACGAACCCCACCGGTGCGGCGACCGGGACGACCCGGGTGGTGCGCGGCGGATCGTGGGCCGCCTCGACGGACTTCCTGCGCTCCTCAGACCGCGTCTTCGGCGCTCCGGCGAGCGTGAGCAGCCAGGTCGGGTTCCGGGTGGCTCGGACGCCGTGAGGCGGGACGAAAGCGGGTGAAGGGACTCGAACCCTCGACATTCAGCTTGGGAAGCTGACGCTCTACCAACTGAGCTACACCCGCGCGGAGGGGATGCTAGCGTCGCCATGGCATCCAATGCGCCCGATAGACTTCGTGTCACGAAGGACGCACCCATGAGCCACCACGTCGAGCACACCCTCAAGCAGGTCTTCTCCCACCCGACGCCCCACAACATCCACTGGCGCGACGTCGTGCACATGTTCGAGGGCCTGGGGGCCACGTGCGAGGAGACCAAGAAGGACCACCTGAAGGTCAAGCTCAATGGCCACGAGATGTCGTTCCCGGTGCCGAAGCACGCGGGCCACACGCTGGACAACGACCACGAGATCGCCGACATCCGCCGCTTCCTGAAGGCCTGCGGATGCGCGCCGGCCTCGGACCACTGAGCCCGGTGTGACCGCCGGGACCCTTCGCGACCGAAACGTGGTGCTGGCGACGCTGGTCGCGGCACTCGGATACTTCGTCGACATCTTCGACCTGCTGCTCTTCGCGCTGGTGCGCGTTCGCAGCCTGAAGGACCTCCTGGGGAAGGAGATCGCCGCGGCGCAGGAGGACCTGCTGTCGCGCGCGCGGTTCGCCGACACGGAGTCGATGGAACGGGCCAAGGCCGCGCTGGAGGCGGACATCCTCCAGCGCAACGGCGTGCTGCTCGACAACTACCTGCAGACGACCGGGCTGGTGCTCGGCGGGCTGGCCTGGGGCATCCTGGCCGACCGGCTGGGGCGCCTGCAGATGCTGTTCGGCTCGATCATCGTCTATTCGGTGGCCAACATCCTGAACGCGTTCGTGGCCGACGTGCCCGCCGACGGGGCGTGGGGATGGCTGCACGCGGTGGGGCTGGGTTCGGCGTTCAACCAGTACGCCGTGCTGCGGTTCGTGGCGGGCTTCGGCCTGGCCGGCGAGCTGGGCGCGGGCATCACGCTCGTCAGCGAGCTGGTGCGCAAGGAGCAGCGCGGCTTCGCGACCACCATGGTGGCCACGGTCGGGATCATGGGCGCGGTGTGCGCGTACTTCGTCACCGAGCTGGTGGCCGACTGGCGCAACGCCTACCTGATCGGCGGGATGCTGGGACTGGCGCTCCTCTTCCTGCGCGTGGGGGTGGTGGAGAGCGGCATGTTCTCGCGCGTCAAGCAGGCGCACGCCACGGGGCGCGGCGCGTTCTGGCTGCTTGGATGGCCGTGGGAGCGCGCGCGGCGGTTCCTGGCGCTGATCATGCTCGGCGTGCCGATCTGGTACTGCGTCGGGATCCTCGTGAAGTACTGCGATGCGATCGGGCTCTCGATGGGGATCCCGAAGGACGAGGCGCCGAAGCCGGGCCTGGCGATCATGTGGTGCTACGTCGGGCTCGCGGCCGGCGACCTCGCGAGCGGGCTGCTCAGCCAGCTCCTCAGGAGCCGCCGCCGCGCATTGCTCGCCTTCCACGTGCTGACGGCCGCGGCGATCGTCGCGTACTTCACGGTGCCGGCGACGCACCCGGGGGCGTTCTACGCCATCTGCGTGGCCATCGGGTTCGGCTGCGGCTACTGGGCGGTGTTCGTCACGACCACGGCCGAACAGTTCGGCACCAACCTCCGCGCCACCGCCACGACCAGCGCCCCGAACTTCGTGCGCTGGTCGGCGGCCGGCAGCGCCGCGCTCTGGCACGTCTTCGAGCGCATCTTCCAGGGCGACCCGGAGGCGGGTGCGGGCGCGGCCGGCGAGGCGAAGTGGCGTGCCGCCGCGCTCCTCGGGGCCATCCTGGTGCCCGTGGCGATGCTCGCCGCCATGAGCCTGCGGGAATCGTTCGGCTCGAGCCTCGACTGGACCGAGGCCGCGGACGGCACGCGGACCGACGGGCCGGGCGAGGGCGGCCACGCCCGGGCATAATGGGGTTCCCATGGAGACCACCCGCGCCCTGATGCACGGCATCGTCGACTACGCCGGCCTCTTCCCGCCGGCCTCGCTCGACATGCAGCGGACCGTGGCCAACTACGCGCGCCACCGCGGCGGTCCGGACCGCTGGGCGCTGGGCCGGCTGGTGGTGCCGCTCAAGCGGATCGGCGAATTCGAGCGCTGCGCGGCAGGGCACCTGCCCACCGGCGAGCGCGACGACTCCGAGGACCCGTGGACGCTGACGGTGCTGTGCGAGGCGACCGGCGACGAGGCCTTCGAGGCTGAGCTCGAGGCGATCGAGCGCTTCAACACGCGCCACGCCGAGCCGGGCAGCGGTCGCGCCGTCATCGAGTCGGTCGAGCTGAAGCCGAAGAACGCCGACGCGATCGACGGGGCGCTCGAGCTGATGCCCGAGACGCTCTTTCCCTGGTTCGAGCTGCCCTGGCAGCAGGACGTGCGCGGCATGGTGGCGGCGCTCGCCGAGATGGAGGCCGGCGCCAAGGTCCGCACCGGCGGCACCGCGCCCGAGGCGCATCCCGGGACGCTGGAACTCGCGCGCTTCCTGTCGGCGTGCGCCGGCGCGGGTGTCCCGTTCAAGGCCACCGCCGGGCTGCACCACCCGTTCCGGCACTTCGCCGAGTCGGTGGGGTGCGACCAGTTCGGCTTCGTGAACGTCTTCTTCGGCTCGGCGCTCCTCTTCCATGGCGCGATCGAGCAGGAGGAACTGGAGATGCTGCTCGCCGACACCAACGGCCGCCACTTCGAGTTCGCGCCGACGAACGTGTCCTGGAAGGGGCGCTCGCTCGCCCTCGGGCAGCTGCGCGAGGCGCGCGAGCGCTTCGCGTCGAGCTTCGGCAGCTGCTCCTTCGACGAGCCGATGGACGACCTCCGGACAATGAACCTGCTGCCGCCTGCCGCGGCCAAGGCTTGACCACATGACGACGCGCACGCGCTGCTGGGTACCCGGGGCCGAACGCCCCGAGGCCGACTTCCCGATCGAGAACCTGCCCTGGGGCGTGGCCGAGCGGTCCGACCGCCCGGGCGAGCCGCGCATCGTGGTCGCGATCGGCGATGCCGCGCTCGACCTGGCGGAAGCCGCCGGGTTCGGCATGCTCGATGGGCTCGCGCCGCGCATCGTGTCGGCGCTGCGCATGCCGACCCTGAACGCCTTCATGGCGCTCGGCCGCGCCGACTGGTCCGCGGCGCGCGCACACGTGTCGGCGATGCTCTCCTCCGGCGCCGGAAGCATCGAGCGCCACCCCCGGCGCGACGCCGTGCTCCTCGACCGCGCGGCGCTTGCGATGCGCCTGCCGGCCGAGATCGGCGACTACACCGACTTCTACGCGAGCGAGCACCACGCGACGAACGTGGGCAGCATGTTCCGCCCGAACCAGCCGCTGATGCCCAACTGGAAGCACCTGCCGGTCGGATACCACGGCCGGTCGTCGACCATCGTGGTCGAGGGCACGCCGGTGCGCCGGCCCCACGGCCAGACCGTGTCGAGCGACGACGGCCCGCCGTCCTTCGGGCCGTCCAAGCTGCTCGACCACGAGCTGGAGATGGGCGTGTTCCTGGGCGGTGCCGCCAATGCGCTCGGCGAGCGCATCCCGGTGGAACGGGCCGACGAGCGCCTCTTCGGCTGCGTGATCGTCAACGACTGGTCCGCGCGCGACGTGCAGAAGTGGGAGTACCAGCCGCTCGGGCCGTTCAACGCCAAGAACTTCTGCACCTCGATCAGCCCGTGGGTGGTGACGCTCGAGGCGCTGCGCCCGTACTTCCGGCCGGGCCCGGTGCGCGGTGCGGCCGACCCGCCGGTGCTCGAATACCTGCGCCGCAGCGACGACTACGTGGTGGACGTGAAGCTCGAGGTCACGATCGCGAGCGCCGGCATGCGTGCGAAGGGCACCGCGCCGACGCGCATCAGCCTCGGGTCGTTCGCGGACATGTACTGGACCATGAGCCAGATGCTGGCACACCACTCGTCGACGGGCTGCGTCATGCGCCCGGGCGACCTGCTGGCAAGCGGCACCATCAGCGGGCCGACCAAGGAGAGCCGCGGCTGCATGCTGGAACGCACGTGGCGCGGGACCGAGCCCGTGAAGATCGGCGACGGCACCGAGCGGCGGTTCCTGCAGGACGGCGACGAGGTGACGATCACCGGCTGGTGCGAGGCGCCCGGCCATCCGCGGATCGGGTTCGGCCAGTGCCGCGGCGTGGTGACGCCGGCGGCGTGATGTCGGCGGCGTGGTGACGACGGCGCTCAGCGCCGCGCCGGGATCGCGACGCCCTCGGGCAGCGTGAGTTTCGTCCCCGCCTTGACTCCAAGCCGCTCCATCTCGCCCGCCCCGAGCTCGAGTGCACCGACGGCGCGCGTCGGCGACCCGTAGCGGGGCAGGCGGGCTCGGTACGCGGCGATGGTCTCGTCCTTCCCCCGGGGCGGCTCGGCACGCATGGCGTGCACGGCCGTCACCGTGCCGTCCGCAGCGAAGAACGCGACGTCGATCGGCACCAGGCAGTCGAGCATCCAGAACGACAGGAAGTCGGCCGCCGGGAAGACGAACAGCATGCCGCTGCCGCGCGGCACGGCGGTGCGTCCGCCCAGTCCGCGGTCGCGTGCATCCGGGGTGTCGACCACCTCGACCTGGACTGCCTCGCCGCCGACGGTCATGGCCGCGAGCGCAAGCCCCGCGGGCGAGCGCTTCGGCGCCGGGGGGTCACCCGCGCCCGCCAGCGCGAGGCAGGCGACCGCCGCGATCGTGGCCGCGAGCCTCACTCCCAGGTGCTCGAGAGCGGCGACCCGCGGCGGGCGGCCGGGGCCTTCGACTTCTTCTTGCCGCGAGCCTTCGCGGCGCCGTTGCGGCCGGCGTGCCCGTTGGCGCGGTGGCTGCCGTTCGGCGTGGCGTGCTCGAGCGACACCGGGAAGTGCTCTCCTTCCCAGCTGCGCGGATACGCGAGGTCGTCGAAACCCATGGCCGCCTTCGTCGGGAACATCGGGCGGAAGGTGTCACACATCACCGCGAGCTCGGTGGTCTCGCGCGCCCCGATCGACTTCTCGACCGTGCCCGGGTGCGGCCCGTGGGGGATGCCCTGCGGGTGCACGGTGATCGAGCACTGCTCGATGCCCTTGCGCGCCTTGTAGTTGCCCTCGACGTAGTAGAGGATCTCGTCGCTGTCGAGGTTCGAGTGGTTGTAGGGGACGGGGATCGCGTCCGGGTGGAAGTCGAGGAGGCGCGGGCAGAAGCTGCAGATGACGAAGTTGTGCCCTTCGAACGTCTGGTGGATCGGCGGAGGCATGTGCAGCTTGCCGACGATCGGGGAGAAGTCGTCGATGTTGAAGCAGTACGGGTAGTAGCAGCCGTCCCAGCCGACCACGTCGAGCGGGTGGTACGTGTACGTGTAGCTGTGCACGAGGTCGCGTGCCTTGATGCGCACCTCGTACTCGCCCTTCCTGTCGAAGGTGAGCGGCAGCTCGGGCAGGCGCAGGTCGCGCTCGCAGTAGGGGGAGTGCTCCAGGAACTGGCTGGTCTGCTTGCTCACGTAGCGCGGCGGCGGGCCGATGTGGCTGCCGTTTGCGGTCTCGAAGACCACGAAGCGCGGACCGGGCTCGCCGGGCTTCGGCTTGTCGAAGGTCATCCGGTAGGTGATGCCCTTGGGGATCACGATGTAGTCCTTCGGCCCGAACTTCAGCGTGCCGAAGGTGGTCTGCACGGTGCCCGAGCCGAAGTGCACGAACAGGCACTCGTCGCCCATGGCGTTCTTGAAGAAGTAGTCCATCTTCTCCGCCGGGATGCACATGGCCATCTCGACGTCGGAGTTCCCGAAGAGCACCACGCGGCCGGTGACCGGGTCGCCCTTCGCGGGCATGGCGGCCATCTTGAGGTGGCGCATCCGCATCACGTCCTGCTCGATGTACTCGGGCTTGGTTCCGTAGAGGGTCTTCCAGCCGATCACCTGCGTCGGCGGGTTGATGTGGTAGAGGGTCGAGGTCGGGCCCACGAATCCCTCGGTGCCGAAGACCTCCTCGCTGTACAGGGCGCCGTCCGGGCGGCGGAACTGCACGTGGCGCTTCTTCGGGATCTGGCCGAGCTTCGAGTAGTAGGGCATGGCGCCTGTAGTGTACGAGGCATGCCCGCATCCGAGCCCACCGCAGCGAACGCGCACGACGCGCCCCGCGTCATCGCCGAGGGCCCGGACTGGCGGGTGATCGCCAAGCCCGCGGGCTGGCACACGCTCGGCGAACCCGGCGAGTCGGGCCCCACGCTCGAGTCGTGGCTGCGGGACGCGTACCCCGAGCACGCCGCACTCCCGGAGGCGGGCATCGCGCACCGTCTCGACCATGGCACGAGCGGATGCGTGGTGGCGGGCCGCACCGTCGCGGCGCACGGGCGCCTGCGCGGGTCGGTCGGGTCATCCGGCGGCGCGCGCAAGACGTACCTGGCGCTCGTGCGTGCGGGCCTCGTCGAGGACGGGTCGTTCCGCCTCTACTTCTCGAGCCGCCACAAGGGATCACGCAAGGTGACCGTCCGGCGCGAGGGCACCGGCCCCGAGTGCGGCCGCTGCCGATGGCACGTGCGCACGCGCGCGGTCGATGGCGTGCACGACCTGGTCGAGGTGGAAGTGGTCGGCCGCGGACGGCGTCACCAGGTGCGTGCGGGGCTCGCAAGCCTGGGGCACCCGCTGAAGGGCGATGCGCTCTACGGCGGCGCGCCGGGCGACGATTCCATGCCCGCGCTCCACGCCTGGCGCGTCGAGGTGGAGGGCACGGCGGTCGAGTGCCCGCCGGACGGCCGGTTCGCGCCGTGCGGGTGAGGCGTCAGCCTTCCCAGCGCTCCCACGTGGCGCGCACGTCGGGACGGCGCAGCCACACGAGCAGGATGGCCGGATAGATGCATCCGAGGATCGGTCCGATCGCCGTCGACACGTAACTGAGCGCGGTCGGGGTGCGAGCCGCCTCGAGCGCGGCTTGCTCTTCCTCGGTGATCGGCTGGCCGGCTTCTTCCTGGGCGGCGTACTGGGCCTCCATGAACTGCGCGCTCCACGCCGCGCTCGTCGGAACGAGGAGCAGGCCGATCACGAGCATGGGGACGACCAGCACCAGGCGTGCTGCCGCGTAGCGAAGCAGCATCCGGGGACCGCCCGCGCGGCGGCGCAGGGTGCCGATGCCCCCGGCGAAGAGCATGTAGCCGAGCGCCAGGCTGGCCACCACGTCGAACACCAGCCATCCGACGATCGGGCCGGGAATCGCCCCCATCTTCATGCCCGCCGCTCCCAGCGCGAACGGGAGAACCGCCATGCCCACGCCGCCGCAGCAGCTGCCGAGCAGCGTGATGATGCCGAAGGCGATCGACAGCCCGCCGATGAGCCCCGGCCACTTCAGGGACTCCTCCGACTGGAAGGATGCGCCGGGGGTCGGACCGGTGGGGGGAACCGCGCCGAAGGTGCTCATGGACGCGGAAGATAGCGTCAGAGATTCCCGCGCCGGCCCTGCTCCATCTCTAGGCTCTCGAAGAGGGCCTTGAAGTTGCCCTTGCCGAAGCTCTGCGAGCCGCGGCGGCAGATGATCTCGAAGAACAGGGTGGGGCGGTCCTGGAGCGGCTTGGAGAAAAGCTGCAGGAGGTAGCCCTCGTCGTCGGCGTCCACGAGGATGCCGAGGTCGCGCACGCGCTGGTGGTCTTCCTTGACGGCCGCATGGCCGTGCTGGCGCAGCATCGAGTCGACCCGCGCCCACACGCCCTCGTAGTAGGTGTCCGGGATCGACAGGAAGTCGACGCCGCGGCGGCGCAGCTCGGCGACGCTCGCGAGCTCGTCGTCGGTGCGCAGCGCCAGGTGCTGCACGCCCGGGGTCATGTCGTGCCACTCCAGGTACTCCAGGATCTGGCTCTTCTTCTTGCCCGCGGCCGGCTCGTTGATCGGGAACTTGATCAGCTGGTTGCCGCTCGCCATCACCTTCGACATCAGCGCCGAGTACTCGGTGGAGATGTCCTTGTCGTCGAAGTGCTTGAACATCGAGAAGCCCAGCACGTTCTCGTACCAGGACACCCAGTGGTTCATCTTGCCTTCCTCGACGTTGCCGACGGCGTGGTCGACGAACTTGAGGCCGCACGGGTGCGCGCGGTTGTGGGCGTTCAGGGCGAACTCGCCGAACGCGCGGTAGCCGGGCATGAAGGTCGCGCCCTGCTTGACCTCGGGCAGCGCGTA
>CAYTYU010000002.1:0-29747 GCA_964440815.1 uncultured Chitinophaga sp. | reverse complement strand
GGCCCCGGTGCGGCTCACGAACGTGTGCACGGCGCGACCGTAGGTGCGGATGCCGGCCATGGTGACCGAGCCGTTGGCGTCGCTGCGGGTGACCGGCTCGTAGGCGCTGGTCCCGCCGTTGCGCACGGCCTGCTTCCAGGCGGCCTCGGCGTCGAAGACCGTGAAGGCCACGTCCTTGATGCCGTCGCCGAAGCGGCGGATCTCGTCCGCGGCGGGGTGGTCCTTGGTGAGCGGGGTCTCCAGCACGAACCGGATGTTTCCCTGCGTCAGCAGGTACTGCGCCGACTCGCGGCTGCCGGTGGTGAGGTCGCAGATCTGGTCGACCTGGAAGCCGAAGGCGGAGGCGTAGAAGAACGCCGACTGCTTGGCATTGCCCACGTAGAAGCGGACGTGGTCGACGTCGATCAGCGCCAGCGGGTCGGTCCCGGTCGAGGGGCGGACGGCGGCGGAGGGAACGGCGGTGGTCATGACCCGATTGTAGCCCGGCGCACGCGGATCACCGCCCCCGCGGTCAGAACCGGATGACCGTGTGCACGTCGCGCGGCGCGATGCGCGCGCGGCCGCCCAGGGCCTCGAGCTCGATGAGCGCCGTGGCGCCGCCGACGGTCCCGCCGACCCGCTCGACGAGCTCGCAGCAGGCCTTGAGCGTGCCGCCCGTCGCAAGCAGGTCGTCGACCACGAGCACCTTCGCGCCCGGGTGCAGCGCGTCGTCGTGCATCTCGAGCGAATCCTTCCCGTACTCCAGCGAGTACGACACCGACACGGCCTTGCTCGGGAGCTTCCCGGGCTTGCGCACCGGGACGAAGCCGCAGCCGAGCGCCTGCGCCACCGCCACCCCGAAGATGAACCCGCGGCTCTCGGCCCCCACGACGAGGTCGAACTTCCCGCCGCGGAACGGGTTCGCCATCAGCTCGACGGAGAGCGCGAGCGCGCCCGGGTCGGCGAGCATCGGCGTGATGTCGCGGTACATGATGCCGGGCTTGGGAAAGTCGGGCACCGCACGGATCAGGCGGCGCACCGACTCGACGGGATTGTCCGAGGCCTTCATGCGCCGAGGGTTATATCATCGGGCCATGACGCGCACGTCGCGAACCACGCGCCTGGAGACGGTCGAGCCGATCGGCAAGCGCGTCCTCATCCGCAAGGACGAGGACAAGAAGATCACCAAGGTCGGCATCCACCTGCCGGACAAGATCGAGATCCCGACGATCACCGGGCGCATCGTGGCGATCTCCGCCGAGGTCGCCCGGGACGACAACTACCCGATCGAGCAGTACGACCGTGTGCTCTTCAACCCCAAGCACGGCGTCCCCGTCGACTTCGAGGGCGACAACCGGCTCTTCGTGATCCCGGTCGAGGACATCGTGGCCGTCTTCCGCACCGGCGGCCAGGCGGAGGGCTGACGTCCATGCCGGCGGGCGCGGACGGGCCCCGGCTCGTGGAGCGCTCGGCGCCGATCGACGCGGTGCTGGCGGTGCCGGGATCGAAAAGCCTCACGAACCGCGCCCTGATGCTGGCGGCGATGGCCTCGGGGCGCACCGAGCTGCAGTGGGCGCTCCGGTCGGACGACACGGATGCGCTGGCGCGCGCGCTGGCGGCACTGGGGGCGACGATCGAAGCACGTGGCCCGGGGCCGGGCGGACCGGTCGTCGCCGACGAGTTCTCGGTGGACGGCGTGGGCGGTCGCTTCGCGTCCGGAGGTGACGTCTCGCTCCATCTCGGGGATGGCGGCACGCCGACCCGGTTCGCGATGGCCGTGGCCGCCTTCGCGCCACGGCGCGTGACGATCGACGGCAGCGCGCGGATGCGCGAGCGGCCGGTGGCCGATGGCGTGGAGCTGCTGCGGCAGCTTGGCGTGCGCGTCGAGTGGATCGAGCAGGACGGTCGGCTGCCGGTGGTCGTCGATGGTCGCGCCGGGCCGCCCACCGGTGGGATCCTGCACGTCGGGAGGCTGGCGAGCAGCCAGTTCGCCAGCGCGCTCCTCCTGCTTGCGCCGTGGATGCGCGACGGCCTCGAGCTGCGCTTCGAGTCTCCGCCGACGAGCGCGTCGTACCTGACGCTCACGGTCGACGAACTTCGTCGGTGGGGTGCGCGCGTGGACGAGGCACGCGACGCCCACGGCACGCTGCGCTCGATCCGCGTGGCGCCGGGGCCGCTGGCCGCGCGAGGTGCCGTCATGGTGGAGCAGGACGCCTCGAGCGCCGTGTTCTGGGCGGTGGCCGCGGCGATCGTCCCGGGCAGCGATCTGGTGCTCGGTTGGCTGCCCCCCGAGTCGCGCCAGCCGGACATGCGCATCCTTGCGATCCTGGAATCGATGGGGGCCGCGGTGATCCGGAGTGCCGGCGGCGTGCGCGTGGCGTGCCGGGTCCCCGCGGGCGACCCGTCCGCGCCGCTCGACGGCGCCGGCGAGGTGGACTGCGGCGACTGCCCGGACGGCGCGCTGGCGCTCATGGCGGCGGCCGCGGTGGCCTCCGGTCCGACGCGCATCACTGGCCTGGGCACCCTGCGCGCCAAGGAGAGCGACCGGCTGTCGGCGATGCGGGACGCGCTGAAGCGTGTCGGTGCCACCATCGACGTCGGAACCGACTGGATCGAGATCGGTCCGCTTGCTGCAGGGTGCTCCGTCGAGGCACGCATCGATCCGCGCGGCGACCACCGCGTCGCGATGAGCCTGGCGGTGCTCGGCATGCGGACGGGTGGCATCCGGATCGACGACCCCGGCTGCGTGTCCAAGAGCTACCCGCAGTTCTGGTCCGCGCTCGACCTCCTGTCGCGCGGACGCGCCGGGGCAGCGCACCGGGCCATCGAATAGCCTTCCGCCATGAGCCCGTTCTGGCACTTCGCCGCCCGAATGCTGAGGTCGAAGGGGCAGCTGTCCGCCGCCATCGCCTGCGCGACGATCTCCGCGGGCGGGCTCGGGACGGGGCTGGTGGCGCTCGCGCCGGTGCTCGACCTCCTGCTCCGTTCGGGCGGCACGCTCGCCGGATGGGTGCAGGAGCATGCGCCCTGGATGCCCGCGTGGGCGGTGGATCGGCTCCCGACCGACCCGTTCGACGGCGTGGTCGCGCTCTTCGCGCTGCTGGCGGCCATGACGGTGGTCGGGGCCGCGGCCAACTTCGGGCACCAGTACCTGTCGCTCACGCTGTGCACGCGCATCGTCGCGGGCATCCGCCACGACATCTTCAAGCACGTCATCAACCTGCCGCTCTCGACGGTCGTGGCGCGCGGCCCGTCCGAACTGGTGAGCCGCGTCACCCGTGACAGCGGCGCGCTGCAGGGCGGGTTGGTGGCGCTCTCGGGCAAGGCGCTGGCGCAGGTCACCAAGGGCGCCGCCGCGTTCATCGCCGCCATCTGGCTGGACTGGCGGATCACGCTGGTTGCGCTGGTTGCCGTGCCGGCCCTGGCCATCCCCCTCCGCAAGTTCGGCAAGCGGATCCGCCGCGGCATGCGTGGGTCGCTCCAGGCGCAGGAACGCATGCTGCGGACCGCCACCGAATCGATGGGCGGCCTGCGGGCGGTCAAGGCGGCATCCGCCGAGGGTGAGTCGATCCGCCGGTTCGACGAGTCGAACCAGGAGGTGCTGCGGCAGGAGATGCGGGTGCGGTTCGTGCAGGCGATGTCGTCGCCGCTGGTCGAGACCATCTCGATCCTGGCGGTGAGCGGCCTGGCACTCGTCGCCGCGCGGCAGATCATCGAGGGCAAGCTTCCCTTCGACACGTTCGTCCTTGCCCTCGGCGCGCTGGCCGCGGCGGGAGGCTCGTTGAAGCCGCTCGCGGGGCTCGTGAACGAGATCCAGGCGGCCGCCGCGCCGGCCGAGCGCCTGCAGGAACTCCTCGACATGGAGCGCGAGGATGCCGGCGACCGGCGCCGTCCGCCGCTCGCGCGCCATGCACGCTCGATCCGTTTCGAGGGTGTCTCGTTCCGCTATCCCGGCGCGTCGACCGATGCCCTGCAGGGGATCACGCTCTCGATCGACCACGGCGAGCGCGTCGCCGTGGTCGGGCCGAACGGGTCCGGCAAGACGACGCTGCTCGCGCTGCTTCCCCGTCTCTTCGACCCGCAGTCCGGCCGCGTCCTGGTGGACGGCACCGACATCCGGGAAGTGTCGGTCCGCAGCCTGCGTGCGCAGGTCGGCGTCGTCACGCAGGACGCGGTGCTGGTGCACGGCACCGTCGCCGACAACATCCGCTTCGGCCTCGACGCCGGCATCGACGACGTCCGCGCCGCCGCGCGGCGAGCGCACGCCGACCGGTTCATCGAGCGGCTCCCGGACGGCTTCGAGACGGCGGTGGCCGAGGGCGGGGCGTCGCTCTCCGGAGGCCAGCGCCAGCGCATCTCGATCGCACGTGCCGTGCTGCGCGACCCCTCGATCCTGGTGATGGACGAGGCGACGAGCCAGGTCGACGCCGAGAGCGAGGAGCAGATCAACGCCGCGATCCGCGAGTTCGGCGCCGGGCGCACCACGCTCGTGATCGCGCACCGGCTGTCCACCGTGCTGGCGGCGGACCGCATCGTGGTGATGGACGGCGGACGCATCGTGGCATCCGGGAGCCACGAGAACCTCCTGGGTTCATGCGACGTCTACGCGCGCATCGCGCGCACCCAGCTGGTGGCCTGAGGCGGTCTCACCGCGGAGCAGCGCCGCCGGTCGCCGGAAGGGCCGAGCCGCTCGCCGGCTCGGGCGCGCCCCCGAGGGCAGGCATCGTCGATCCGGTGGGTGGCGGCGCCTGCGGAAGTTCCGCGGTGCGCGGTTCGCCGGTCGGCGCGGCGTTGCCGGCGTCCTGCAGGGCGGTGACGGCAGGGGCCGCCACCGGGCCCGCGCCCGCCTCGCGCACCGGCGCATGCAGCACGATCCACGCGAGGATCACCGCGCCCACGAGCGTCATGCACGAGAGGATCGCGACGAAGAGCATCCAGTTCTGGAGCGTCGCGTGCAGCTTCTGAACCCCCGCGTCCCGGTCGGCGGTGCGTTCCAGGATCCGCTGCAGCGCCACCGACCCGCGGTCGGACGTTTCCTGCAGCTGCACCACGGCCCCGGCAAGCGTCGTGACGCCGTCGGCGACCTTCATGGCGCTCTCGTGGTTCAGGTCGAGCTGCTGCTGCACCAGTCCCATGACGTCGCGCTGCTGCTCGACGCCCTGGGTGATCCGCGCGAGCGTCTTCTCGACCTGGTCGTCGCGCTGGCGCGTCAGCATGAGCTGCTGCGCCACCAGGTCCGCCAGGCGCGTCTGCTGCCGCACCAGCTCGGGCAGGGCGCCCATGCTCTGCGGCAGCGTCGCCACCACGCGCGCGAGTTCCTGCTGACGCTGCTCCTGCAGGTCGAGGAAGGTGCGGAAGTCCCGCGCCATCGTCACCAGTTCCTGCGAGTCCGCGGGGACCGGCGAGGCGCTCGTGTCCAGGCGGCCGGCGGCGCCTGCAGCCACGCGCCGCGGGGCGGCGGGGGCGTCGTCCTGGCCGACGAAGAGCGCGCGGATCGAGGCAAGGAGCCCGGGCATGGGTGCGGGGAGCGTAGTTCGCCCGGCGAGTTCGTGGGGCGGCGCGGCGTGCGGACTACGATCCGTGCGATGCCCGCGTCGCGCCTCCGTTGGCTGACCGCCGCCTTCGCGGCAATGCTGGTCGGTTGCGAGGAGCGCGCCGCGCCGAAGCAGGCGGCGAACGAGGTCCATGCGGGCGGTGCTCGGATCGTCTCGCTGAGCCCTGCCCTCACGCATGCCGCGCAGGAGCTCGGGGCAGGGGACGCGATCGTCGGGCGCACCCCGTGGTGCCGGGCCGAAGGCGCGGCCGTGGCAGGCACCTTCGAGGACCGAAACCTGGAGGCGATCGTCGCGCTCCGCCCGACGCTGGTCTTGCGCCAGTCGACGGCCGCCGACGAGGCGCTGCGCCGCGCGGCACCCGCCGCCGCGCGCTTCGAGTGCGCGCTCAGTTCGCTCGATGACGTGCGCGCGATGGTCCCGGCCCTCGCAGGGGCGCTTGCGGCGCAGGGCGTGGCCGGGGCGCCGGAGGCCGCCGAGCGGGTGGCCGCCGACCACGCGGCCGCGATGTCGGTGCCCGTGCGGACGCGCGGCCCGGTGCTGTTTCTCTTCAGCACCGAGCCGCCTGCGGCATTCGGGCGCGGCACGTTCGTCGACGGACTGTGGAGCGGCATGGGCGGCCGCAACGCGGTGGCGCAGCCGGGCTATCCGCAGCTGAGCGCCGAGGACGTCGTCCGCCTGCGACCGTCGGCGATCGTCGTCATCGGTGCGGCCAAGGCGCCCGCCTGGCTGTGCGAGGCGGCGACGGTGGTTCCGCTCGATGCCGCATGCCTCCTGGAGCCCTCGACCGCGATGCTGGTCGACGGGCCGCGGGCGCTGGCCTCGGCCGACCGCGCCATCGCCGCGGAGGCGGGAGCGCGATGAGCGGCCGGACGCTGCGGGGCCTGGCTGTCCTTGCCTTGGCGCTGGCGGCGGTGGTCGCCGTGCGCCTTGGGCTGGGTCGCGCGGTCGACGGTGCGCTCGACGTCGGGTGGCCGGATGCACCGATCCGGGGCTTCCGAATCGGTGCGGCTGCATGCGCGGTGGCGGTCGGCGCAGCGCTTGGCATCTGCGGGGCAGTGCTGCAGGCGATGCTCCGCAACCCGCTGGCTTCGCCGTTCGTCCTTGGCGTCACCGGCGGCGCAGGCACGGGCGTGGCGGCGGCATCGCTCGCCGCGGCGTGGGCGGGAGCCGCCGCGCCGTCCGGGGCGGCGGTCGAGGTGCCGGCAACCGTCGGGGCCCTCGCGGCGCTGGCGGCGGTGCTCTCGATCTCCCGTCGGCAGGGAGCGATCGATCCGGTGACACTGGTCCTGGCGGGCGTCATCGTCGGCACGGTCTGCACGGCGGCAACGACCGTGGCGGAGTCGATGCTTCCGCCGGACCGCCGCGGGACCCTCGTCGGGTGGGCCTTCGGCCGGGTCCCGGAGGTGCCCGACCCGCTGCTCCTGTGGACGTGCGCCGGTGCGGGCGGCGGATTCCTGGCGCTCGCCGCCTGGCTCGGGCCGCGGCTCGATGCCGCGACGCTCTCCGACGACGAGGCACGATCAGTGGGCGTGCCGCTCGGTGCGCTGCGCGCGACCATGTTCGTGGGCTGCGGGGTCGTCACCGCCACCACCGTGGTGCTCTGCGGACCGATCGCCTTCGTCGGCCTGCTGGCGCCCCACGCGGCGCGGGCGGCGGTCGGGGCGCGCAATCGCCCGCTCGCCGTTGCGTCCGCCCTGGCGGGCGCGGCGCTCCTGGTCGGCGCGGATGCCGTGCGCCAGTGCATCGACCTCGGCGGCGGACGGCTGCCGCTCGGTGCGGTCACCGCGGCGCTCGGCGGCGTCGCGTTCCTCGTCCTCGTCCGCCGCACCGCCGGGGAGTGGAGGCGATGAGCGCCGCCCGCCTTCGCTTCGAGTCGGCGGTCGTGCGCGTGGGCGGCTTCGCGCTGTCGACCGGACGGATCGAGCCCGCGCCCGGTCGCGTCACCGTCCTCCTCGGACTCAACGGAAGCGGCAAGACCACGGCGATGCGCGCGGCGGCGGGGCTCGTGCGCCCGTCGTCGGGCCGCATCACGCTCGACGGCGCGGACGTGCATGGCATGTCCGTCTCCGCGCGCGCCGCGTGCGTCGCCTTCGTTCCCCAGCGCACCGAGGTCGGGGCGCCGTTCACCGTGCGGGAGGTCGCGAGCCTGGGCCGCGTCGCGCTCCGCGCCGATCGGGCCCGCGTGGATGCGGCGCTGGCCGCCGTCGGACTCGCCGCGCTGGCGTCCCGCCCGTTCGCGACCCTGTCGGGCGGGCAGCAGCAGCGTGTCGGGGTGGCGCGGGCCCTGGCGCAGCAGTCCCCGGGGGGCGTGCTGCTCATGGACGAAGCCTTCGCCGCCGTTGACCTGCCCGAGACGGCGGCCTTGGTGGCCCTGGTCCGCCGGGCCGCCTCGGACGGCTCGACCGTGCTCGCGGCGGTCCACGACCTGTCGCTCGCCGGCGCCCTGGCCGACGACGTCTGGTGCCTGCGTGACGGCATGACCGCGGCCTTCGGCTCGGCCACCGAGGTGCTCGTGCCGGCATCGCTGCGTGCGCTCGTCGGCGTCGAGGTTCGGTCGGTCCCGGGCACCGGGGGGCGCCCCGTGCTCGCCGCCGACTACGGCACTACACTCGACGGGACGGCACGATGAGGAATACCGAGCTCATCATCTTCATCCTGGTGGTGATGATCAACGGCGGCATCGCGCTGTGGAAGAAGTACGCCGAAGTGAAGGCCAAGCGCGCAGCCCAGGCGCTCGCGCGGCCGACCGCCATGTCGCGGACCCCCGTGGCTGCGGCACCCGTGCGTGCCCAAGGGGCAGCCGCACGGCCGACCGAGCCACGGGCCCCGCGGTCGGCCGCTTCGGTGAAGGAGCCGCCAAAGCCCAAGGCAAAGCCGAAGCCCAAGCAGACACCGCCCGTCGTCGCGCGGCGACCCGCTCCGCAGGGGGTTGCGCGTGAACCCGCGCCGATCGACCGACGTCCCGCTGCCACGGTGACGGCAATGGCGGCAGCGGTGGCGTCCCGCGGGGCCGCGCCGGTGGCGGCGGCCTCGCCCGCTGGTCTCTGGTCCGGCGTCCTGCGTGGCCGCGCAGGGCTCCGCCGTGCCATCCTGCTGCGAGAGGTGCTGGGTCCCCCCCGCGCGCTCGCCCCGTGGCAGGGCTGAACCCTGGTCAGGCGCGGTCCCTTCTCGGGCCGATCATGCGGCGATATGGCTCCGATCGGGGATGATTTCGCTACCATCCTGCGCCATGATCGACATTCGTAAGTTGAAGGAGCTTGTTCGCCTCATGACGGCGAGCGACCTCACCGAGCTGGACCTGCGCGACAAGGACGAGCAGGTGACCATCCGCCGCGCCAGCCCGCAGTCGGTGCCGATGGTGGCGGCGCATCCGATGCCTGCCATGCATGTCGCGACTCCAGTGGCGGCGGCGCCCGCGCAGTCCGCGCCCGCCGCCCCGGCGGCCCCCGCCGAGGATGCCGGCCTGGTGGCGATCGAGAGCCCGATGGTGGGAACGTTCTACGCGTCGCCGAGCCCCGACAAGCCGCCCTTCGTCGCCGTCGGCGCGCAGGTCGGCCCCACCTCGACCGTGTGCCTGGTGGAAGCGATGAAGATCTTCAACGAGATCAAGGCCGAGCGCGCCGGCACCATTGCCAAGGTGCTCGTCAAGAGCGGCGACGCGGTCGAGTTCGGCCAGCCGCTCTTCATGATCCGCCCGAGCTGAGCGCCACGACGATCACCCGCGGGCCCCGGCCCGCACGAGGCCACCCATGTTCAAGCGCGTCCTGATCGCCAACCGCGGCGAGATCGCCCTGCGGATCATCCGAGCCTGCCGCGAACTCGGCGCCGAGACGGTGTGCGTCTACTCCGCCGCCGACCGGGGCGGGCCCTGGCTCGAGCAGGCCGACCGCGCGATCTGCATCGGTCCCGGGCCATCGAAGGAGTCCTACCTCCGCATCGACCGCCTGATCGCCGCCGCCGAGGTCTCGCACGCCGACGCCATCCACCCCGGGTACGGCTTCCTGAGCGAGAACTCGCACTTCGCCGAGGTCTGCCGCGACTCCGGGTTCGAGTTCATCGGCCCGAGCCCCGAGGCGATGCACGCGCTCGGCGACAAGGTGAACTGCAAGAGGCTGGCGCGCCAGACCGGCACCCCGATCTTCCCGGGCACCGACGACGCCATCGAGGACATCGACGAGGCGGTCAAGGTGGCCGGCGAGATCGGCTACCCCGTGATCGTGAAGGCGCGCGCCGGCGGCGGCGGCCGCGGCATGCGCATCGCGCGCGACGAGGCCGAGTTGCGCGCCGGCATCGAGTCCGCGCGCCAGGAGGCGGCGGCTGCCTTCGGCGACGGCGGCGTGTACGTCGAGAAGTTCCTGGAGATGGCCCGCCACTTCGAGGTGCAGACCATCGGCGACAAGCACGGCAACGCCGTGCACCTCTACGAGCGCGACTGCTCAAGCCAGCGCCGGCACCAGAAGCTGGTCGAGGAGGCCCCGGCCCCGGGCGTCGACCCGGCCAAGCGCGATGCCGTGTGCATGAGCGCCGCGAAGCTCATCCGCGAGGCGAAGTACTCGGGTGCGGCGACCGTCGAGTTCCTGATGGACCGGAAGCAGAACTTCTACATGCTCGAGGTCAACACCCGCGTGCAGGTGGAGCACCCGGTGACCGAGATGATCACCGGCGTCGACATCGTGAAGACCGGCATTCGCGTCGCCGCGGGCGAGCCGCTGCCGTTCGCGCAGAAGGACGTGCGAATCAGCGGCCACGCGATCGAGGTCCGCATCAACGCGGAGGACCCGGAACGCGGCTTCATGCCCCAGGCCGGCCTCATCGAGACCTATGCCGCACCCGGCGGCCCTGGCGTCCGCCTCGACAGCCATGCGCGCGCCGGCTACCGGATCCCGCCGAACTACGACTCGATGATCGGCAAGCTGATCGTCCATGCGCCCGACCGCGACACGTGCATCGAGCGCCTGAAGGGCGCGCTGCGCGAGTTCCGGATCGGGCCGGTGAAGACCACGATCCCGCTCCACCTGAAGGTGCTGGACCATCCGGACTTCCGCAAGGCCAGCCACGACATCCACTACGTGGAGCGGTGGCTGAAGTCGCAGGCCGGCTGAGCGCGGGGCTCAGCCCCAGTCGCCGAGCAGGATGCCGAGGTCGTTGCCGTCGGTCGTGCCGTCGCCGTCGAGGTCGGCCGAGGACGTGCCCCACGCGCCGAGCAGGATGCCGAGGTCGGTGCCGTCGACCGCGCCGTCGCAGTTCAGGTCGGCGCCCGTGCATGCGCTGGAGAGGTCGATGGAGGCCGTGTCCATGCTGACCGGTGCGCTGCGGCCGAACTGCACCCACAGGTCATAGGCGACCTGGCCGGTCTGGTCGGTGCGGTTCTCGTCGCGAAGGAACTCCGCGTACTCGCGCGTGGTGGTCTGGTGCCAGAGCGTCACGATCGCCCGCGTGGCACCGGCGGGAATGGGATAGAGCGTGTCGTCCCAGTGCTGGCCGTCGGCGTACGTCGCGCCGACCGGTTCGCCGCCGAACGCGGCGTACGACGCGTTCGCAAAGCCGCGCGGGGGGATGCGGTTGTCCTTGGCCACCTTGTTCAGGAGGGCGATGTGGAACTCGGCGCCGTCCGGCAGGCCCGCGGCGTCGGCCAGCTCGCCGTCGGTCACCATGTGGGCGCCGTACTGCTTGGCCGATGGGTCGAGCAGGGTGCCGGTCGTCCAGTCGTAGGCACCCGACTCGGCCACCGTTGCGCCGGACGCGGACACGAACCGGACGTTCAGCCACATCCGGCGCCCCTCGCTGATCCCGGTCGGCAACTTGTGGCCGGACTGGTTCACGATGCGCACCTTCAGGCTGCCGCCTGCCTGCGCCAGCGTCATGTCGCTTGCGTCGCGCAGCATCTGCAGGTTGCGCGCGATGGCCGCGTCCACCCGGCTCTGGAAGAGGCCCACGGCATCGGCCTCGGACGGGCCGAGCTGCGCCCGCACCGCGCGCACCACCCAGGAGTTGGCGCCGGCGAAGCCGTGCTGGGGCACGTTCGGGCGGACGTACGGCGTGTTCACGTGCAGGGAGCAGCCGGCCCCCTGGGTGTCGGGCATGTGGCAGTCCTGGCAGCTGCGCATGATGCCGGTGGGGTGGTTGCCCCCGAAGCGTCGGTCCGGGTACGGCACGCCCTCGCGCGCGAACTGGCTGTTGAGCCACTCGCTGTAGGTGCGCTGCTCCGGGAACATGTCGTGCGCCTGCGCCGTCGGGTGCGGGGAGCCGAGCGCATCCAGGCCCCACGAGCCGTCGGGCCGGCGCACCGTCATCACGTTGCTGACGTCGTGGCAGGTGGCGCACATCTCGCTCGTCGAGTGGAACGGCGAGTAGTGCATCGGCGCGCTGTGGTAGTTCACCGGGATGTCCGCGAACGGCCCGCGGCGGGTGTCGCGCGGGTCCACGACGAACGCCCCGTTGGTGCGCTGGCCGGGCCCGGGCAGCATGCCGGCCGCCGCCAGGGGCGAGAGCACCTCCGGATCCGGGTCCGGGTCGTACGGATCGTTGGTCGCGTAGCCGACGGCGCTCAGCGGCCCGGTCTCGGGGTTCACCATCCGGTGGCAGACCATGCAGTTGACGCCGTCGAAGTCCGGCTCGAGCCAGAAGTTCTCCAGCGTGCCGCCCGCGCCGCGGCCGCCCATCCACGCTCCCGGCGCGTGGCAGCGGATGCAGAACTCGCCCGCGAACGCCACGTCCTGGTTGGCGATCGCAAGCGACGCGTGCCAGATCGGGTCGCGCGCGCTCTGCGCCATCATGCTCGCCACCCAGGTGCGGACCGGCGCGGCGTTCGGGTCGTAGCTGCCGTGGCAGCTCGAGCAGCCCACTCCCGGCAGGAACGCATCGATTTCCGGGTCCGGCTGCGTGCCGGGGAGCCTGAAGTCCGCCGCCGTGGCCGGCACGCGCGAGCCGCCTTCGGGCCGGGGCATGGCCGACACGGTCCCTGCCGCCGCGGCCAGCAGGACAGTCAGGGCGGTCGCTCGTCGGACGTTCACGGCCCCGAGGGTAGCGCGGCCGTCAGTCCTGGTGACCGCGTTTCGAGGGAAGCAGGCTCACGCCGATCAGGGCCATGGTCGCGAGGGCCATGAGCGCATAGCCGCCGACCGGGCTCACGAGCCCCAGGCTGCGATCGGGCTGCGGCGGGGCCACCGCGGGCTCCTGCGCGGCGGCGGTTGCGGCGGCAAGGACCGCGAACCCGGCGAGGGCAACGGATCGGAGGAGGCGGGGGGCGTTCAGGTGGGCCATGGCGTCACTCCCGCTTGGGGACCTTCTGGTTCATGGTGTTGACGATCCGGTCCTCCTTGGGGGTGGACAGGACCAGGCCGACGATCTGCACGTCCGCGGGCACGCGGAAGTGGAGGGCGAGCTTCTTGTCGCTGCCCATCGGCTGCACCGGGATGTCGCGCAGGGTCAGCGGCCGGCCGCCCATGCTGCGCACGAACACCCACTGGCCGTCGTCCTCGACGAGGCCGACGGCGTAGTACTTCGAGCCGGACGCGTCGATCACCGCCACGCGCGAGTCCTGGGCCTCGGCGCCGGCGGTGCGCACCCAGTCGTTCAGGTCGGGGAAGATGCGCACGCCGCCCGCGGCTGCCCGCGCGTCGAGGCGGAGGATGCGCTGGTCGGCGGAGACCTGGAACCCGCGGATGCGGAGGTCGGCGCCGACCGCGGCCGTGGAGTTGCGCGGGAACTTCTGCTCGCCGCCGATGATGAAGTTGGTCTTGTCGGTGACCAGGCCGCCCTTGTCGTTCGAGTTGATCACCGTGCCGCCGATCGCGTAGGTCGGGTCGGGGAACTCGACCAGCGGATCGATCGGGGTGGCCTCGGGATCCTGGAACTTCTCGCGCGCGGCGCCGCCGCCCATCAGGGCCTGCATGGCGTCCTCGGCGGACTTCATCTTCGGCAGCGCGTAGCGCACGCCCTTCAGCTCGAGGTACTTCGGCGACTGGCCGTCCATGTCCTTCTTGGCGAAGAAGAGCGCGAACGTTCCCTCGCCGCGGGCCGGCACGGAGGTCACCACGTTGCTCGGCGCGCCGAAGAAGAACACGCCCACCGGGAGCTCGTTGGTCGCCTGCGCCCAGCTCAGCGGGTGCGCCGTCGCCGCCGGCTTGCCCTTCGAGTCGCCGACGATCCGCACCTGCGAGGGCGTGAGCACGAACTGCGCGCCGCCGCCGTCGAACCCGTCCTGCGACACCGTGAAGCTCACGGCGTAGGCCTCCTCCTCGGGGGCGTTGAGGGCGCCGATCAGGGGAACCCGCACGCCGCCGTAGAACTCCAGCCCGCCGAGCGCCTCGGGCTGCATCGAGACGCGGGCGAGTCCCTCGCCGTACGAGTCGCGGTTCAGCGATCCGGACATGCGCACGAGGTCGGGAGAGTGGGTGGCGATGGTGCCGCCCCCGAGCCACGGCGTGAACGAGCCCCACGAGAGGTACTCGAAGAAGCCGGCCGTGATCGAGGCGATCGTCGCCACGGGCGCGTTGTCGGAGCCGAAGTTGGGTGCCGTCGGCACGTCGGAGCGGCGCGACCACCCGGTGTAGTCGCCGACCGTGACGGTGGACTGGAAGTAGCCCATGGAGATGACCAGCATGCCCACGGACAGGACGCCCGAGGCGGCGCCGAACGCGGCCCCGACGGTCACGTCGGCGACGCGCGGGAGCGACAGGTTCATCGGCACCAGCTTGTCGGTGAGGAACCGCAGCACGAGGAGCGCCACGATGAACGTCCCGATCAGCGCGGTGCCGCGCGCGTACCCCTCGAACCCGGAGGAGAGCAGGGGATACGACGCCGGCTCCCACACGGCGAAGGCGACCGCGCCCGCGACGATCACGCAGGCGAGGTGCAGCAGCGCGCTGAACGCGCCTGCGTTCGACCACCAGTAGGTGATCAGCAGGACGACGGCGAAGGCGATGAGCGAGATGGTCATGGCGCGTCGATCCTCAGGCCTTGGGCTTGGGTGCCGGTGCGGCGGGCTTGGCGGCGGCGGGCGCAGCTCCGGCGGCCTTGGCGGCAGGAGCGGCCGCCGGGGGCGCGAAGACGCGCTTGACCTCGTCGAAGCTCGTCTCCCCGGCCCGGACCTTGAGGAGCGCCGCGTCCTGCACCGAGGGAGACTTGAACGTGCGCCGCGCGTGCATCACGGCGCCCTTCACGTCGCCGGCGGCGAGCAGGGCGCGCGCCTGGTCGTCGAAGGGCAGCACCTCGATGGCGGCGGTGACGCCCATGAAGCCCGCGCCGCGGCAGGACGGGCAGTCGGCCGGCTGGTCCTTGATGAGCACCTTCCCGGTCTGCTTGTAGATCTGCACCTGCTTGCCCGCGGGGATGGCGAGCATCTTGGCCTCCGCCGGGCTCGGCGCGTACGCCGCCCGGCACGTCTGGCAGAGCCGGCGCACGAGGCGCTGGCCCACGAACGCCCGCAGCCGCTCCGCAGCCACCTTCGGGTCGCCGCTCGCCTTGAGCCACGCGGCCAGCACGTCGACCGCGCTGTCGGAGGGCATCGCGACGTAGAAGAGGGTGTCCTTCGCGTTCGGCGACGAGATGACCTTCGCCGATGCCGCGTCCGTCGCCTCGGTCACGAGGACGATGTCCGGGCCGCGCCGCACGATCGTCTGCAGCTGCGTCGCGTAGTCGCTCTTCGCCGAGTCGAAGTCGGCGTGCTCCACGCCCTCCACGGTCCGCTCGTGCCTGCGCTCGAGCGTCTTGATGTTCGTGATCAGCGAGTCATGCCGGCCGAGCAGCGAGTAGCAGAGCGTGGTGAGTCCCTGTCCTGCCCGCGCCCCGACCAGCACGACGCCGCGCGTCTCCGGGCGCACGTGCTCGTCCAGGAGCTTGGCCTGCGCCTCGGACGTCCCGAGCTTCGCCGCGGGGATGGTGAGCTGCTTCTCGCGCTCGACGTCGATGCGCACCGTCTCGCCCTGCATCGAGCCGACCGAGGTCACCGTGAGGACGGTCCGCTCGCCCTCGCGGAGGACGCCGATCGTGCCGCGCTGCAGCCTGCGCCGGTCCGCCGGGTCGAGCCCGGCGAAGGTCTTCAGCATGTCCACCGTGCGCGTGGCAAGGTCGCCGGCGATCGGGTCGCGCCGGACCTTCATGGAGTCGACCGTGAGCAGCACCTGCGCGCCCTGCTTCGTGAGCGCGAGTTCCGCGCGCGAGGCACGGCCGTCGAAGGCCGAGAGCATCAGCTGCTCGAGCGCGGCGTAGGCCTCGTAGGCGGGGTCCTTGCGGTCGGGCACCGCATGCTCGGAGCGGTCCTTGGCCTGGAAGCGGAGCGTGGCGCCGGCGCGCGCCGCCTTGGCGCGGCGCTCGGCCGACATCTTCGCGAAGTCGAAGTTCAGGAACGACAGGGGCTTCGCCTTGGTGCCGGCCAGCGCCTTGTTCCGGAACGACATGTACCACGCGCACGGCGCCACCATGAGGGCCACCATCACCGGGAAGCCGGCGAACCACGTGGGGATCAGGATGGAGGCCAGCAGCGCGGCCGCACCGAAGGCGAGGAAGATCGCCGCCCACTTCTGGGGCTTGAGGTTGTAGTAGCCCGCATCCTTCTCGAGCTTGCCCGAGACGACGGCGGCGTAGGGGACCAGGGCCGCGATGGTGACCAGCGGCTTGGCCACGCTCATCAGGAACAGCGGGACCGGGGTCTCGGCGAGGATCGTGGACGCCATGGGTGCCTTCTCGTGCGGGGGTCAGCGGCCGACCATCGACGCGCCCTGGGAGATGCCCTTGAGGCGCATCCGCAGCTCCTCGGGCTTGGGGGTCGACTGGAGCGCGATGCTCTGGTGGATGTACTCCTTCTCCACCAGGTCCACGAGCGAGGTGGTGTAGTCGACCATCCCCGCGTCGCGGGTCTTGATGACGTCGAGCAGCTCGCCCTCGCGGCCCTCCAGGATGTACTTCTGCACCGCCGGGGTGTTGATCAGGATCTCCAGCGCCGGGATGCGCGCGATGTTCTGGTGCAGCGTCGGCAGCAGCTTCTGGTAGATGACGGCGCGCAGGTTGTAGGCCAGCAGCTTGCGGATCTGCTCGCGCTCGTTCACCGGGAACAGGTCGTAGATGCGGCCGAAGGTCTGCCAGGCGCTCGAGGCGTGGATGGTGCCGAACACCATGTGGCCGGTCTCGGCGGCGCGCACGGCGGCCTCGAACGTCTCGTAGTCGCGCATCTCGCCCACCAGCGCGATGTCGGGGTTCTCGCGGACCAGGGCGCGCAGCGCGTCGTTGAAGTTGACGCAGTCGATGCCCACCTCGCGCTGGTTGATGGTCGCCTTGTCGTCCTTGAAGATGTACTCGATCGGGTCCTCGATCGTGACGATGTGGACCTTCTTGCGCTCGTTGACGTACTGCAGCATCGAGGCGATCGAGGTGCTCTTGCCGCTGCCGGTGACGCCGGAGAAGAGCACCAGCCCCTGCGCGGACATGGCCACCTCGCCGAGGATCGGCGGCAGGTACAGGTCCTCGAAGCGCTTGATGTTGCTCGTGATCAGTCGGGCCGCCACCGCCGGCTTGCCGCGCGCCATGAACAGGTTCACGCGGAACCGGTTCTTGTCGTCGAAGTCGTAGGCGAAGTCCATCGACCCCTTCTTGCAGAAGACGTCCTGCTGGCCCTCGTCGAGGACGTCCTTCGCCACCTGGAACATCAGGTCCTGGGTGACGAACTCGGTCTCGATGTCCTTGAGGATGCCGCGGTGGCGGATGCGCGGCTTGAGGTCGCTCTTGACGATCAGGTCGCTGCCGCCGAACTTGATGATGGCGGTGAGCCAGAGCGTCCAGGCCTTCATGCCCTCGCCGGGCTTGGTGCCGCGGTCGGCGAGCTGGATCGGGCTGGTGAGGAACTGCTTGCCGTCGTGGCCTGACACGTCGGGTGACCTCCGCAGGGGCGGGTGGGGCGGTTGCAGGGCGGTCCCGGGTTCGGCGCGCCTCGGGCGCGCCGGGCGCCGCCGGGCGCCGGGACCGTGTCCCGGAACCGCGTCCGGGGGAGTCCGGAAGCGTATCAGGAACCACGCATGCGCCGCTAGACTCCCCGGATGGAACACAAGATCGTCCAGGACGGGATCACCTTCGACGACGTCCTCCTCGTTCCGGCCTACAGCGAACTGACCCCCGAGGGAGCCGACACGCGCAGCCAGCTGACGCGCGGCATCGCTTTGAACATCCCGCTGGTGTCGGCACCCATGGACACGGTGACCGAGGCGCCGCTCGCGATCGCCCTGGCGCAGGAGGGCGGCATCGGCATCATCCACAAGAACATGCCCGCCGAGCGTCAGGCGCTCGAGGTGCAGAAGGTCAAGCGCTCGGAGAACGGCGTCATCACCGACCCCGTGATCCTGAGCCCTTCCGACACCGTCCTGCGCGCGCAGCAGCTGATGGCGCAGCACGGCGTGAGCGGCTTCCCCGTCACCGAGGACGGCACCCGGCGCTCGCGCGTGCGCGGCATCCTGACGCGCCGCGACATCCGCTTCGTCGACGTCCCGTCCGAGACGAAGGTCGACGAGGTGATGACGAAGGACAAGCTCGTCACCGCGCCGCCCGACATCTCGCCGGCGGACGCCGAGGCCGCCCTCAGCCGCGGCCGCGTGGAGAAGCTGCTCTTGGTCGACCGCGAGGGGTGCCTCGCCGGCCTGATCACGATGCGCGACATCGACAACCTGACGCGCCACCCGCAGGCCTGCCGCGACGCGCGCGGCAGGCTGCGCGTGGGTGCGGCGGTCGGCATCATGCAGCTCGACCGGGTCGAGCGCCTGGTGGCCGCCGAGGTCGACGTGATCGCGGTCGACACCGCGCACGGGCACAGCCTCAACGTGCTGCGCACGGTGAGCGAGATCAAGAAGCGCTTCAAGATCGAGGTGATCGCCGGCAACGTGGGCACCGCCGACGGCGCGCGGGCCCTGGTCGCCGCCGGCGCCGACGCCGTGAAGGTGGGCATCGGTCCCGGGTCGATCTGCACCACGCGCGTCGTGACCGGCGTGGGCATGCCGCAGATCACCGCCATCATGAACGCGGTGGAGGGCGTGCGCGGGCACGTGCCGGTGATCGCCGACGGCGGCATCCGGCTCTCGGGCGACATCGCCAAGGCGATCGCCGCCGGCGCCAACAGCGTGATGCTCGGCAGCCTGTTCGCCGGCCTCGACGAGAGCCCGGGCGAGCTCGTCATCCACCGCGGGCGCCGATTCAAGGCCTACCGCGGGATGGGGAGCGCCGGCGCGATGACCCTCGGCTCGGCGGATCGCTACGGACAGGCAGGCGTCACCGAGACCCGCAAGTACGTGCCCGAGGGCGTCGAGGGGCGCGTGCCGTACCGCGGCCGTCTCGGCGAGTTCGTCTACCAGATGGTGGGCGGCCTGCGCTCGGCGATGGGCTACTGCGGCTGCGCGACGCTCGACGACTTCCGCCTGCGCTCGCGCTTCGTGCGCGTGACGGCCGCGACCGTCGTGGAGAACCACCCGCACGACATCCAGATCACGAAGGAGAGCCCCAACTACACGGTGGCGGCGGTCGGCGACGAGTGAGCGCGGCGGGGCGCCCCCGCGCGGCGCTCAGCGCTCCTCGGGAGGTGCCGTGAGGAAGCGGTCGAGGTCGGCCGCGGCGCCCGCGGCCTTGCGCCCGACGCGCGAGGCGGCGTTGCGCCAGCGGTAGGCCCACGTGCCGGCGAAGGCCAGCAGCGCGGCGAGGCCGCCCCAGCGCAGGTGCTCCGGCATCATGGCGCGCGCGCAGGACCATCGATAGGCCCACGGATCCGGCGAGAGGAACCGCTCCGGCACCTCGAAGGCCGCCATGACGCGGCGCCCGTCGTCGTCCGCGGCGTGCGTGCGCCGCCACACCGCACGGTCCCAGGGCAGCGGATCGAACGGCGCGGCGGCGCGCGGGTCGACCGATCGCACCGAGACGAGGCCCGTGCCCGGCGCGTCGGCGTTCCAGGCGATCTCGCCGTCACCCACGAGGCCGACGACGCAGCGCGGCGCCTCGTCGCGCCCGGGTGCGGCACGGAACGCGACGCCCGTCGGGCCGACGAGGCCGTCGGCCCGGTCGAGCGCGTCGACGAGCCACGCCAGCACCGACTCGTCGCCGACGAACCCGAGCGCGCGGGCGCCCCGGTCGCTCTCGTCCGACGCGGCGTGCGGCGATGCGGCGAAGTGGCCGCGTTGCGGCTCGGCCGCGGCGCGGCGTTCGCGCACCGCGCGGTCGACGGCGGCCGGGTTGTTCACCTCGCGTTCGGCGAGCGTCCAGGCGACGGTGCCGGGCGGCACCGCGGCGGATGCGTCCATGATCTCGAACGTGCCGATGAGCCGGGGCGCGCGATCGAAGTCCCCGTCGATCGCCATGCGCACGCCGATCATGGCCAGCGCGACCGTCATCGCGGCGAGCGCGGACAGCACCGAGGTGCGCAGCGCGGTGCGGGGCGGGTTCGGCGCGGATGGATCGATCGGGGGAGGGGACATGGGCGCGGTCGACCCTCCCGTCGACGCGCCGAGCGTAGCGGCGCCGGGCGGGCGCGCGGTAGAGTGCGTGCCGCGCCGGCGTGGCGGAACTGGCAGACGCAGCGGATTCAAAATCCGCCGGGATTGAAAACCCCGTGCAGGTTCGATTCCTGTCGCCGGCATTTCCCGCGCGGGCCGAGGCGAGGCCCGCGCGGAGGCATTCGAGCGGTCGGTAACTCGACGGACGACGGGGGAAACGCCGCTCCGCGCCCCATGAGAGGGGCTGGAAGCGAACGCTGGCCTCGGCTACACTGCTCGATTCCCCCGCGCGGCGCTCCGGAACGGTCCGGCGCCGAGCACCACAGGCCAAGGAGCGAACCGTGTACGCGATCTTCGAGGACAGCGGAACCCAGATCAAGGTCAACGTCGGCGACGTGGTCGACCTGGACGCGCGCGTCGTCGAGGACGGCGCCACGAAGCTGACCTTCGACAAGGTGCTTGCGGTCGGCACCGGCGACGGCAGCGCCGCCAAGCTCGGCATGCCGTACATCTCGGGTGCGGCGGTCGAGGCCACGATCGTGGGCGAGGCGCGCGGCGAGAAGCTGCGCACCGGCAAGTACAAGCGACGCAAGGGCTACCGCCGCCAGGCCGGTCACCGCCAGGAGTACCTGCGCGTGGAGATCACCGGCATCAAGGCAGCCTGAGCGCCGCGACAGACTGTGGACATGCAGCCGCCGTCCGCAAGGGCGGAGGAAAGTCCGGACACGGTTGGACACGGTGGTGGCTAACGGCCACCCATGCGCGCGGGCGCGCATGCGGGACAGTGCAACAGAGAACAGACCGCCGAACGGCGCCTCCGGGCGTGCGTGGCAAGGGTGAAACGGTGCGGTAAGAGCGCACCGCCTGGACGGCGACGCCCAGGGCACGGCAAACCCCACCGCGTGCAAGTGCAAGCAGCCCCGGCCTGCGGGCAACCGCAGGCACCCGTGTCCACGGGCCTCGGGGCGGGTCGCGCGCAAGAGCGGGCCGGCAACGGTCCGCCCAGAGAAATGGCTGCACGCGGCCCCGCGAGGGGCCGCCGACAGAATCCGGCTTACCGTCCACGGATGCCCGCGCTTCATGCCCGGGGCCCCCGAGAGGGGGCCCCGGGCGCCGCGGGCCCCGGCGTCCCGTCGGCGCCGACCGCGGGGCGGTGAGCGAGGGGCCGCACCACCATGGGTTGTGTGTCCGGGGGCCCCAGCGACGACATTGCCACAAAAACGTGGGAAAGGGGCTTGAGTTCCCGATGGAGACCGGGACAATCTTGCTTCCAAGGGCGTCGCACCGGCCGCCCACCACCGATCCAGCCATGAACGACCCGCTCGAGACCAACCTCAACACCAAGGCCTCGCACCCCTTCACCTACGCAATGCTGCACTACCGCCGCGCCGTGCACCCGGAGTTCTTCGGGATCGAGGCGCGCCGGAAGGTGGAGCATGGCCTGAACGAGTTCGAGGGCTGGATCTTCCGGGGCGGGCACTGCGTCCGCTTCCAGATCGGGGAGACCTGCTTCTGCGAGGTGGTGGTGGACAACCCGACCACGCTGCCGGAGCGCGGCCTGTCCGGCACGCTCCCGTGCGCGGGCGAGCACGACCACGAGGAGAAGATCACCGACCAGATCACGTACATGACGACGATCCAGTCGGAGTCGCTGAGCGACCACCTGTACCTGGGCACCTACAAGGAGATGCTCCAGCACGGGCGCGACAGCGACTCGCTGATGGTTGCGTGGACCGATCCGGGCGGCAAGCCGAACCTGTCGCTCATCGACCTCCAGCGCTACCGCGGCGAGCTGCACGTGCAGGGCTACCACCTGCGCTCGGCCGCCGGCCTGGTGCTGCGGACGCAGTCGATGGTGCAGCTGCCCGAACCCGAGCCGAAGAAGGTCGCAGCCGCGCGCGACGCGCGCCGCTGAGCGCCGTGGACGCCGCGACCGACGCCGAACGTCACGCGCTGCCGCGCGTGCTTGCGGCGTTCGACCGTGCGATCGGTCTCGACAGCACGCTCCGGCCACGTGCCACGGATGCCGCCGCCGCGCCACCCGCCGCGCGCCTGCCCGCCGCACTGCCCGTGCGCGGGACCGAACCAGATCGCGCGGACGTCGATCCGCCGCCGAGGTCGCCGCCGGCCATGATGCATGCCGCCGCTCGCGCGGCGGGCATCCCCGATTCCAGCCTGCGCGCCCCGGGAGACCGGGCGAGCCGCGCGGCGCGGCTCGGGGAGATCGCCTCGCGGCACGCGGCCGCCTGTCCGCACTGCACGCGCGCAACCGGCTGGACGAACCTCGTCTTCGGCGAAGGCGCCCCGGATGCGGCGGTCATGTTCGTCGGCGAGGCGCCCGGCGAGTCCGAGGACCGTGCCGGGCGTCCGTTCGTCGGGCCCGCGGGCGAGAAGCTCGACGAGATGATCAAGGCGATGGGCCTCGCACGCGACGACGTGTACATCGCGAACGTGCTGAAGGCGCGGCCGCCCGGCAACCGGACGCCGCTGCCGGACGAGGTCGCCGCATGCGCCCCGTTCCTCGTCGAGCAGATCCTCGCGGTGCAGCCGAAGGCGATCGTGGCGCTCGGGGGTTCGTCGGTGCGCGCGCTGCTCGGCATCGACACCGGCATCACGCGCCTGCGCGGCGAGTGGCTCGCGTGGGAACCGCCCGCGGGCGCCGAGTGCCCGCCGATCCCCGTGATGCCGACCTACCACCCGTCCTACGTGCTGCGCACGTACACGGTGGAGGTGCGGCGCCAGGTGTGGCACGACCTCCGCGCCGTGATGGCGCGCGTCGGGCTCGGCGGCTGAGCGCGGCTCAGGCCAGGAAGGCGAGCGCCGCGCTCGACACGAGCGCCGACCCCGAGGGGTCCGCGGACTGGTCGTACTTCACCATCTCGCGTGAGGCGTGCGGCGCGGCGACGGCCGTCACGTACATGTTGCCGACGGAGCACCAGCGGTGGCGGTTGCCCTCCTCGGCGACGTGCTTCAGGAACCGGTCCGGCCCCTCGATGAACTCGCCGAGCAGCTCGCGGTCGTGCTGCTCGATGGCGGTGCGCCTCGCGGCGTCGACGGGACCCTGGTCGCCGAACTGCGGGCCGACGTGGCTCAGGTCGGCGCTGGACACGAAGAGCGTGCGTCCGCCGGCCTGCGCGAGCGCGGCCTTCAGCGCGACCGCGAATTCCTTCGATCCGACGCGCTCGCCGTCGTCGGCGATCATCGGCACGTTCGGGTCGGGCACCAGCGCGGCCAGCACCGGGACGTCCCCGTAGAGGTGCTGGATCCACGGCAGGTGCAGGTTGACGGAGTGCTCGCCGGCGAAGTCGATCTGGTCCTTGAAGAGCCGATCGCCGAAGGCGTCGCGCATGCGCTCCAGCAGCGCCGCATCCTGGCGCACCGCGCCGAACGGCGTCTCGAAGCCGAACTCCGTCATCACCACGCCGTCGCCGAGGCCGAAGTGGTTGGTGCCCAGGATCACGATGCGGTCGGGCTTCTCGCGCGCGCCCGTCTCCAGGCACTTGTAGGCGGCGGCGTAGTTGCCCCCGCCGCGGCCGTAGTCGAGGTGCGGTGCCACGATGCCGACGACCGGGGCGTCGAACTCCGGGTCCTCGGCCTTGGACAGCCCCTCGGACATGAAGTTCCGGAGTTGCTCGGCGACCTCGGGCTTCCTGGCCTCGTCGGGCAGCGTGAACCGGCCCGCCTCGCGGATCGCTTCCATCTTGGCGCGCTCGAGCGCCTCGCTTGCCGGGCCCCAGAGGTAGCCCATCTCGTCGAGCTTCTGCAGCACCTGCACCAGCTGCGGCTGGACGTTCGCGGGGACGTTCAGGCGCTCGAACAGCGCGTCGAGCCGCTCGTCGCCCTGCAGCGCGTGCAGGAATCCCATCCACTGCTGGAACTCGCCCTGGACCTGCTGCTGGTTGGTGCCCTGGAGGGGCATCATGAACGGCTGCGGCGACAGGCGGAGCGGGTCGATCAGGACCAGGACCGCGATGTCCCGCTCGTTCCCGGACTGGTCCTTCGCCTTCGCCGGCGCGACGTGGGGGGTGAAGCGCCGGAGGTGGGGGCGCTGGAGGTGCTCGGGAAGCGAATCGAAGCGGTCGGCCATGGGAACGGCCAAGTGTACGGAGAACCCCGCATGACCCACGGAACCGAGGGCGCGGGAGCGGGGTAGGATTCCGGACTCTCTGAGGGATTTCCTGACATGAAGACCCACGCCGAACCCCGCGCTGCCCGATTCGCCTTCCTGCCCACGCTCGCTGCGCTGCCGCTCCTTGCGGCGGGTCCGCAGGTGGCGCCGGCGCCTGCGCCCGCGCAGACGCCGCCCCCGGGCTACAAGATCGACGAGGACCGCGTGCAGCCGGTGCCGGCCCAGCAGCAGGCTCCCGACATCTCGCCGACGCGGACGCTGCCGCCCCCCGGCCAGGCCGGGAAGCCTGCCCAGCCGATCCTGCTCCAGCCCCAGGGCGCTGCCCCGGTGGCCCCGCTCGACACGCGCCAGGCGATCAAGTTCGAGCCCGGCGTGCTCGACCTCGGCGAGATGATCGCCGACACGGCCAAGACCGGGACGGTCACCGTCGTCAACGTCCTTGACAAGCCAATCAAGATCACGCGCATCGTGCCGGGGTGCGGATGCACGACCACCGGCGCGCCCCCCGGCGAGATCGCTCCCGGCGCCAAGGCGAGCATCGACATCACGATGAAGCCGGGGTCGAAGCCCGGCGTCCCGATGTCCAAGACCGTGACCTTCCAGATCGAGGGCCACGCTCCCCAGCTCCTGACCGTGAAGGGTGACGTCAAGGCCTTCGTGGTGATGACCCCCGACATCATCGACGGTCCGGCCACGCCGGACGCGGCGCCCGGGTCCATCAAGCTCAAGAGCGCCGACGGCGTCCCGTTCAAGGTCACCGGCATGGTGCCCGACGTCGCGGTCGCGATGCCGGCCGAGGCGAAGCTCGAGCATGACGTTCAGATCGACTGGAAGAAGTGGGAGGCCGCCGGCAGCAGCGTCAAGCTCGCGGTGATGACCGACAACCCGAAGGCGCCGCAGCTGACCGCGATCGTCAAGCGTGCGCTCCGGCCGGGCGACGTCCCGACCAAGGCCCCGGTGCAGAGTTCCGCGCCGGCCATCGTGCTGGCGGCGCGGTCCAGCGACGTCGCGGGCCTGAAGGCCGCGATCGCGTCCGGCGCCGGCGTCGACCTCGAGGACCCGATGTCGCGCCGCACGGCGCTCCACTTCGCCGCCGACTCGGGCAACATGGAGGCGATCGCCATCCTCATCGAGGCGAAGGCCAACGCCAACGCCAAGGACCGGACAGGCAAGACCCCGGTGACGATCGCCGCCGAGCGCGGCCGCGCCGAGGCGCTGCGCGCGCTGCTCAAGGCCGGCGGCGACCCGTCGGTGCGCGACCAGGTGCAGGGATCGCCGCTCCTGTGGGCGGCCGGGCTCGGCACGCCGGAGACCGTGCAGGTGCTGCTCGACGCGGGTGCCGACGCGAACATCGCCGACGTGAACGGCATGACGCCGCTGATGTGGGCCGCGGGCGTCGGGAAGCCGGAGAACGTGTCGCTCTTGCTTGCCAAGGGTGCGGACACCAAGGCCGTCGACAAGATCACCGGCGAGAACGCGTTCATGCGCGCGCTGCGCTCGGGCAAGGGCGACACCGTGCGCATCCTGATCGAGAGGAATCCCGACATGGGCGCCCGCAACCTGATGGGAATGACTCCGTTCCTCATCGCGTGCGCGTACTCGGATCCCGAGAAGATCAAGATGGTGATGGACGCGGGCGCGGACAAGGCGGCGAAGGACAACCGCGGCTGGGGCGCCATCGACCATGCGCGCAACCGCGTGGACAGCCGCCGCGACGAGGTCGTCAGGATGCTGGAGCCGATCGTTCCCGCGAGCACCGTTGCCCCGCCGCCGGCGACGCCCGCGGCGGCCGCGGCCGAGCCCTCGAAGTGACGGGGCGCCATCGATGACGACCGTCCTGGCCGCGTCCGCGGCGGGCATCCCGTCGGTCGAGCGTGCCGTGTCGCTCGCGCGCGAGGCGCGGCTCCTCGGCAGCACCGCGGCCATCCTGGGCTGGGACCAGGAGACCATGATGCCGGGCGGCGGCCTGGAGCACCGTTCGCGGCAGCTGGCGCAGCTGGCGCGGCTGGAGCACGGCATGGCGACCGATGCACGGCTCGGCGAGGCGCTGGCGGCCGCCGAGGACGCCGTGCGCGCGCTGCCGGAGGACCACGCGGACCGCGTCAACGTGCGCGAGCTGAGGCGCGACTTCGACCGCGCGACCAAGCTGCCGGCCGAACTCGTCGAGGAGCTGGCGTCGGTGGCGAGCATCGCGCAGCACGAGTGGGCCGAGGCGCGCAAGGCAAGCGACTTCGCGCGGTTCCGTCCGTGGCTCGAGCGGATCGTGGCGCTCAACCGCCGCAAGGCCGAGTGCTTCGGGTGGGACCGGGCGGCGGGAGAGCCGTGGGATGCGCTGGCCGACGGATTCGAGCCCGGATGCACGGCGCGCGAGGTGGCCGCGGTGTTCGGGCCGCTGCGCGCGCGGTTGCAGCCGCTCCTCGATGCCGTGCGCGGTGCGTCGCGCCGGCCGGACGGATCCTTCAACGACCATCCCTTCGACGTCGACGCGCAGGAGCGGCTCGGGCGCTTCGTGTGCGGGGCGATCGGCTTCGACTTCGGCCGCGGCAGGCTTGACCGCAGCACGCACCCGTTCTGCGGCGGCAGCCACTGCAACGACGTGCGCATGACCAGCCGCTACTCGCCGAACTGCGTGCTCGACGGACTCGGCAGCTCGATGCACGAGACCGGCCACGGCATGTACGAGCAGGGGCTCGACCCCACGTGGGTGTCGACGCCGATGGGCGAGGCCGTGAGCCTGTCGATCCATGAGAGCCAGAGCCGGCTGTGGGAGAACCAGGTGGGCCGTGGCATGCCGTTCTGCCGCTGGGTGCACGGCGCGATGCGCGAGCACCTGGGAAGCGGGATGGGCCGTTTCACGGCGCAGCAGGTGTTCGAGGCGGCGAACGTGGTCGAGCCCGGCTTCATCCGCGTGGATGCCGACGAAGCGACCTACAACATGCACGTCATGGTGCGGTTCGAACTCGAGCGCGCGATGATTTCCGGGAACCTGGCCGTCGCGGACCTGCCGGGGGCTTGGAACGGGCTCTACCGCGACTATCTCGGGCTCGAGGTGCCCGACGACCGCCGCGGCTGCCTGCAGGACGTCCACTGGTCGGGCGGGATGATCGGGTACTTCCCGACGTACACCCTGGGCACGCTGAACGCGGCGCAGTTCTTCGAGACCGCGCGTCAGGAGCTCCCGGGCCTCGAGGAGGGCTTCGCGCGCGGCGAGTTCCGGCCGCTCAGGGAGTGGCTCAACGCGAAGATCCACCGCCAGGGGCGCCGCCACCTCAGCGGGCGGCTGTGCGAGGTGGTGACGGGCGCGCCACTGAGCGCGGATCCCTTCATGCGGCACCTCGAGGGGAAGCTGAAGCCGATGTACGGGCTGTGAACGCCGGAAATTAGGGACAGGGGTTCCTGGCACCTATTTTCGTACACTGCGGGGCTCCCCATGCCGCTCCGCAACGTCGCCATCATCGCCCACGTCGACCACGGCAAGACCACGCTGGTCGACGCCCTCCTCAAGCAGGCCGGTGCCTTCAAGGCGTCCGCGCCGGGCCAGGAGTGCGTGATGGACTCCAACCCGCTCGAGCGCGAGCGCGGCATCACGATCCTGGCGAAGAACTGCGCCGTCAACTACACGTTCGGTCCCGAGGCCGGCGAGGTGGCCGGGCAGGAGTTCCGCATCAACATCCTGGACACCCCCGGCCACGCCGACTTCGGCGGCGAGGTGGAGCGCGTCCTGCGCATGGCCGATGGCTGCCTGCTGCTGGTGGACGCGCTGGAGGGTCCGATGCCGCAGACGCGGTTCGTGCTCGGCAAGGCGCTCGAGCTCGGCCTGCGGCCGATCGTCGTCATCAACAAGTGCGACCGCCCGGACGGCCGGCCGTCGGCGGTGATCGACGAGGTCTTCGACCTGCTCGTCGACCTCGGCGCCGACGACGTCGCGCTCGACTTCCCGGTGATCTACGCGTCCGGCCGCAGCGGCTGGGCCAACCGGGACATCAACGTCCGCGACAACGGCGTGCATGACCTGTTCCGGGTCATCGCCGAGCGCGTCCCCGCGCCAGCGGAGGACGTCGACGCGCCGCTCCAGGCGCTGGTCACCAACCTCGACTACAGCGAGTACGTCGGGCGCATCGCCATCGGCCGCGTCTACAAGGGCGTGCTGAAGGCGGGCCAGCAGGTGGGCGTCAGCAAGGCCGACGGCACGGTCAAGAAGGCCCGGGTGCTGAAGGTCAACCGCTTCGAGGGCCTCGGGCGCCGCGAGGTGTCGGAGATCCGCGCGGGCGACCTGTGCGCCATGGAGGGCATCGCCGACATCGAGATCGGCGACACCATCATGGACCTCGAGCACCCGGCGCCGATGGCGCGCGTGAGGGTGGACGAGCCCACGCTGCACATGGTCTTCCGCATCAACGACGGCCCGATGGTCGGCAAGGAAGGCAAGTTCGTCACCACCCGCCAGATCGCCGAGCGCCTCGACCGCGAGCTGCGCGGCAACGTGGCGCTGCGCGTCTCGCCGGGCGACAGCGCCGACGAGTTCCGCGTGTCGGGCCGCGGCCTGCTGCACCTCGGGGTCCTGCTCGAGAACATGCGCCGCGAGGGCTACGAGCTCACCGTCGGCAAGCCCGAGGTCATCGAGCGCGAGATCGACGGCGTCCGCAACGAGCCGTTCGAGCGCGTGAGCATCGACACCGACTCGAGCAGCATGGGCTCGGCGCTCGAGCTCCTGGGGAGCCGCGGCGGCGAGATCCTGAAGGTCGACCAGCGCGGCGCACGCATGCACATCGAGGCCGACATCCCCGCGCGCGGGCTGATCGGCTTCCGCACCCGCCTGCTGAACGTGACCGCGGGCGAGGCGGTGATGCACCACTCGTTCATCGGCTACCGGCCGGCGTCCGGAAACGTCAAGAAGCGCCAGAACGGCGTGATGGTCGGCAACGAGGCCGGCACGGCGACCACCTATGCGCTGCTCCAGCTCTGCGAGCGCGGCATCATGTTCGTGCAGCCCGGGGACCCGGTGTACGAAGGCATGATCGTCGGCGAGAACGCCCGCGACAACGACCTGGTGGTCAATGCCGTCCGCATGAAGCCCTTCTCGAACGTGCGCGACAACAAGGAAGCGACCATCGTGCTCAAGGCGCCGAGGCTCCTGAGCCTGGAGGCCGCGCTCGAGTACATCGAGGAAGACGAGCTGGTGGAGATCACCCCCGGAGCCGTGCGGATGCGAAAGCGCATCCTGCGCGAGGCCGAACGCCGCCGGTCGGAACGCGCCGCCCGCGACCGCGAGACAGCGCTCGCCGGCCAGGACGACTGACCCCGTGGCGCCGCCCCGGCCCGAGGATGCGGACCTCGTCGACGAGGCGCTGCTCGGTTCCTGCATGGGCGTGGCGCGCGGTGCGCGGGCGGAATGGGTCGAGACGCTGGCGGAGCGCTACGAGGGCGTCCGGCGGGCGGTGGGCGAGGGGGGCGGCGGACGGAAGACCGGGGCGTGGTTCACGGGGGCGTGCGAGGTGGCGATGCTCCTCGACCGCGCGATGCCGGCGGCGCCCGGCGCGCGCTGGCGCGCCTGCGACCCGGCGTGCGGCACCGGGCATGTGCTGGCGGCCGCGGGCGAACGCTTGCGGGCACGCGGGTGGA
>CAYTYU010000001.1:1668-72336 GCA_964440815.1 uncultured Chitinophaga sp. | reverse complement strand
GATCGACGTCATCCTGCTCCTCATCATCTTCTTCATGCTGAGCTCGCAGTTCGCATCGTCGCAGCTGGCGCCCGTGGACCTGCCGGCCGAGCGCGGCACGCGCCCGGCGAGCGAGGGTGCGTCGGCGCGCCTCTTCGTCGACGTGGCGCGCGACGGTTCGCTCTCGGTGCTCGGCGAGCCCGTCGAGGCCGCGCAGGTCGCCGAGCGGATCGCCGCCGTGCAGCGAGAGACCGGCACGCGCCACAGCGGCGTCGTGGTGCGTGCCGACCGCGCCGCGCCCGCCTCGGCGCTCAACCGGCTTGCCGAGCGCCTGGCGGAGGCGCGCATCGGCAACTGGTCGATCGCGGTCGCCTCGGGGGACGGGCCGTGAGGCTTGCACGCGCGGCGCGCCCGAACGCGCACCTGCTGCAGCTCTCGGAGATGCGGCTCCCGCTCATCGCGTTCATCGACGTGATCCTCTTCATCCTCATGTACTTCCTGCTCGCGGGGTCGATCGATGCCGAGGAACGCGAGCTGGCGGCGGCCATCGGCGGGGGCAGCCCGGTCGCGGGCGACGACGGCGGCTTCACGCCGCAGGTGGTCGACGTGTCGGTCGAGGGCGGCACGGAGACGTTCCGGATCGGCCTGCGGCGCGCCGTCGGCCGCGACGCGCTGGCGGAGGTGCTGCGCGCCCTGCCCAAGGAGCCCGGCGTGGTGGTGCGTGTCTCCGACGACGTCTCGGTGGCCGGCGCGGCGGCGGCGCTGCAGGCATGCCGTGACGCGGGATTCGAGCGGATCGCGTACCGGCCGGGGCGCGCCGTGGCGAGGCCCGCGCCCTGACCGGGCGGCGGCCTCAGTCGAAGCGCAGGTGCTTGACGCTCTCGCCGCGGTCGCGCAGCTCGCGCAGCGCGTCGATCCCGATGTCGAGGTGCACGCCCACGTGGCGCTCGGTGACCTCGCGGTCGCTCTCGGCGGTCTTCACGCCCTCCGGCGTCATCGGGCTGTCGGAGACCAGGAGAAGCGCACCCTTCGGGATGCCGTTGGCGAAGCCGACCAGGAAGATGGTCGCCGTCTCCATGTCGATCCCCTCGGCACGGATGCGCAGGAGCCGCTCGCGGAAGGCATGGTCGTGCTCCCACACGCGGCGGTTGGTGGTGTAGACGGTGCCGGTCCAGTAGTCGCGGTCGTGGCGCACGATCGAGGCGCTCACGGTGCGCTGCAGGCGGAAGCTCGGCAGCGCCGGCACCTCCGGCGGCATGTACTCGTTGCTGGTTCCCTCCCCGCGGATCGCGGCGATGGGAAGCAGGAAGTCGCCGACCTTGAGCTTCTTCAGGCCGCCGCACTTGCCGAGGAAGAGCACCGCCTTGGGTTCCACCGCCGACAGCAGGTCCATGGTGGTCGCGGCCATGGCCGAGCCCATGCCGAAGCTGAGGATCGTGATGTCCTCGGCGGTGGCCGACAGCATCGGCCGGTCGCGGCCCACCACCGGGACCCCGAAGCGCTCGGCGAAGCGCTCGACGTAGTTGGAGAAGTTGACGAGCAGCACGTGGCGTCCGAAGTCGCCGAGCGCGCGCCCGGTGTAGCGAGGCAGCCAGTCGCGGACGATCTCCGCCTTGTCCTTCATGGCCGGAAGGCTACGGCGCGGCGTGGGCGCGCGCCGGACGAGGCGCGGCGGATCACTTCGCGCCGTTCTGGTGGAGCAGGCCCATCTGCGCGCGGTACGGGCGGATGTGCGAGTCGTCGCTTGCGGCAAAGGCCTCGAACGAGCCGTCGAAGTGGACGCGGCCGCCGTGCAGCATCACGATCCGCGGGCGAAGCCGCTGCAGCAGGCCGGTGTCGTGGGTGACCACGATGCTCGTGCGCCGCAGGCCCGGGCGGATGGCGGCCATCCCGGGCTGCGCCGCATGGCTCGCGCCGATCAGGCCGGCGATCTGCGCGGACATCTCCGGGTCGAGTCCCGCGGTCGGCTCGTCGTACATCACCACCACTGGGTCCATGACCAGTGCACGCGCAACCGCCACGCGCTTTGCCATGCCGCCCGAGAGCTCCTCGCGGTCGCGGTGCATGACGGCGTCCGGGTCGAGCCCGACGTCGACCAGCGCCTTGCGCGCCAGCGGCATGATGGCCTCGTTGGACATGCCCTTCACCTCGCGCGGGAGGATCGCCAGGTTCTCGAAGACGTCGCCGGTGACGAGGGCGTTGCGCTGGAAGACGATCGACCAGTGGGTGCGGATCCGGTCGAGCCCCGCCTCGTCGAGGGTGGCGAGGTCGCGCAGCGGCGCCTCGCCGCCGGGCCGTGGGTCGGCCTCGTGGTCGGCCACCAGCACCCGACCGGCGTCCGGCGGGTAGTGGGCCATGACCAGTTTCAGGAGCACCGTCTTGCCGCAGCCGGAGCCGCCGACGATCGCCATGAGCTGGCCCGGCGGCACGGCCAGGTCGACCCCCTGGAGGACCGGCTTGTCCCCGAATGACTTGCGGATGCCCTCAAGGGCCACTTCCATCGGAGCCTCGCTGGACATTGAGGGCGAGGGTAGCCCATCCTCATCGGCGACACCGCGGCACGCGGCTGGATTATGTCCTATAATCCAACGTCCTGCGGCCCCTCACATGGCCACCGAGCGCCCGCCGCAGATCCGACAGAAAAAACCGAAGGAGCGTGATGGGTTGCACCCTCGGTTTGCGTTCATAGGGGCAACGGGGACAGATCTGCTGGCGGACGGGAACCCGCCGACGGAACTGACAGCCTGACGACCGACGGGAAACCGGTCGCTGGGCAGACAACTCGGGGACGCTGGACGGGAAACCCAGCACCCCCGACCGCCTGACGGCGGGCTCGACGGGAACCGAGCCTTCCGAACGACAGGCACCTGAAGTGTGGCTCCGAGAAATCGGAGCCTGCTTCGTTTTTCGGGCCGTCGCGCCGCGCGCCCGCGCCGCTTCGACGGCGCACGCGCCCGGCTGCGGGTCACGCGGCTCACGCCGGAACGGCCGCGCCCTGCCCGACGATCGCGTTGAGCGTCGCGCTCGGGCGCATCGCCTCGGAGGCGCGCTTCGGGTCCGGTCGGTAGTACCCCCCGACATCGACCGGCCGGCCCTGCGCCCCGTTGAGCTCGGACACGATCGTCGATTCGTTGGCCGACAGTTCCGCCGCGACCGGCGCGAAGTGCGCGGCAAGCGCGCGATCCTTCGCCTGGCGTGCGAGCGCCTGCGCCCAGTAGAGCGCGAGGTAGAAGTGGCTGCCGCGGTTGTCGAGGTCGCCGACCTTGCGCGCGGGCCCGCGGTTGTTGCGCAGGTACTCGCCGGTCGCCTCGTCGAGCGTCTCGGCCAGCACCGCCGCCTTCGCGTTGCCGGTGCGCGCGGCCAGGTGCTCCAGGCTCGCGGCGAGCGCCATGAACTCGCCGAGCGAGTCCCAGCGCAGGCTGTTCTCGGCGTTGAACTGCTGCACGTGCTTCGGCGCCGATCCACCGGCGCCCGTCTCGAACAGGCCGCCGCCGTTCATGAGGGGCACGATCGAGAGCATCTTGGCGCTGGTGCCGAGCTCCAGGATCGGGAACAGGTCGGTCAGGTAGTCGCGCAGCACGTTGCCGGTGACCGAGATCGTGTCCTTGCCCTGCTTCATGCGCTCGAGCGACCAGCGGCAGGCGTCGGCGGGGGCCATCACCTTGATTTCCAGGCCGGCGGTGTCCATCCCGGCGAGCGCGGGCCGCACCTTGGCCAGCACCTGCGCGTCGTGCGGACGCTTCTCGTCGAGCCAGAAGACGGCCGGCGTGCCGGTCGCGCGGGCGCGCGCCACCGCGAGCTTCACCCAGTCGCGGATCGCGGCGTCGCGCGTGCGGCAGGCGCGCCAGATGTCGCCCGCCTCCACGCGGTGCTCCATCAGCACGCTGCCCGCGGCATCCACCACGCGCACGGTGCCGGCGGCCTTCATCTCGAAGGTCTTGTCGTGGCTGCCGTATTCCTCGGCGGCCTGCGCCATCAGCCCGACGTTCGGGACGCTGCCCATGGTGCGCGGGTCGAAGGCGCCGTTCGTGCGGCAGAAGTCGACCACCGCCTGGTAGACGCCGGCGTAGCAGCGGTCGGGGATGACCGCGAGCGTCTCCTGGGTCTTGCCCTGCGCGTTCCACATCTTGCCGCCCTCGCGGAGCATCGCGGGCATCGAGGCGTCGATGATCACGTCGCTCGGGACGTGGAGGTTGGTGATGCCGCGGTCGGAGTCGACCATGGCGATCGCCGGGCCGGCGGCGTGCACGGCCGCGACGTCTGCCTCGATGGCCGCACGCTCCGCCGCGGGCAGCGCGGCGACCTTCGCGACGACGTCGCCGAACCCGTTGTTCGGGTCGACCCCTGCGCGCGCGAGGGCGGCCCCGTGGCGCTCGAAGACCGGCTTGAAGAAGGCGCGCACCGCGTGGCCGAAGATGATCGGGTCGGAGACCTTCATCATCGTGGCCTTCAGGTGCACCGACCACAGGAGGCCCGACGCACGCGCGTCGGCCACCGTGCGCTCCAGGAACTCGACCAGCGCCTTGCGGGACATGAACGTGCCGTCGACCACGTCGCCGGCGCCGAGCTTGAGGCCGTCCTTCAGCACCGTCGCGGCGCCGCCGGCGGCGGGCACGAACTCAATCCGCGCCGTCGTGTCAGCCGCCACCGTGACCGAACGCTCGTTGCCGAAGAAGTCGCCGGCGTCCATCGAGGCCACGCGGGACTTCGCCTCCGGCGACCACGCACCCATCTTGTGCGGGTTGGCGCGGGCGTAGTCCTTGACCGCCTTGGGCGCACGGCGGTCGGAGTTGCCCTCGCGGATCACCGGGTTCACGGCGCTGCCCTTGACCTTGTCGTAGCGCGACTTGGATTCGCGCTCGGCGTCGGTCCTCGGCTCGTCGGCGTAGCCCGGCACCGCGAATCCCTGCTTCTGGAGCTCGGCGATCGCCGCCTTCAGCTGCGGCACGGACGCGCTGATGTTCGGCAGCTTGATGATGTTCGCCTCGGGCGTCAGGCACATGCGGCCGAGCTCGGCGAGCGCGTCGGGAATGCGCTGCTCCGGCTTCAGGCACTCGGGGAACGCCGCCAGGATGCGGCCCGACAGCGAGAGGTCGCGCGTCTCGACGCGGATCCCCGCCGGCCCGGCGAACGACCGGATGATCGGCAGCAGCGAGCAGCTCGCGAGCGCGGGGGCCTCGTCGGTGTGCGTCCAGATGATGGTGGGGGCCTGGGACATCGCGGATCCTCGAAGTGGTTCGTGGGTGCCGGCGCCGGACGCGCCGAAGGGGAACCATTGTAGGGCGCACCGCGCCGCGCCCCGCCGCCGCGGCTATCCTCGCCGCCCATGTCCAAGGCCACCATCAAGACCGCCAAGGGCGACATGGTCGTCGAGTTCTACGACGCCGATGCGCCCAACACCGTCGCCAACTTCCGCACCCTCGCCTCCAAGGGCTTCTACAACGGGCTCACGTTCCACCGCGTGATCCCGGACTTCGTGATCCAGGGCGGCTGCCCCAAGGGCACCGGCAGCGGCGGCCCCGGCTACCACATCGCCTGCGAGACCTCCGGCGGCAACCAGCGCCACGACCGCGGCGTGCTGTCGATGGCCCATGCCGGCAAGGACACGGGCGGCTCCCAGTTCTTCATCTGCCACTCGCGCGACAACACCGCGCACCTCGACCGCAAGCACACCTGCTTCGGCAAGGTGATCGAGAACGTCGAGGTGGTGGACAAGATCAAGCAGGGCGACAAGATCGTCGCCATCGAGCTGCACGACTGACGCCGTCCCGATGATGGACCGCCGCACGATGCTCGCCGCCACCGCGCTCGCCGCCGGCGGGCTGGCGGCGGATTCGCTGCTCGGCCGCGTCGCCTCCGCCGCGGCGCCTCGCCGTGCCCGCCCCGGGCGCCTGGAGAAGCTCCAGCTCCTGCAGGTGGGCGTGGGCGGCAGCATCGCCGGCGCCGACCGGCACGAGCTGAAGCAGCATCCGGACGTCGCCTTCACGGGCTTCTGCGACGTCGACTCGGATGCGCTCGCGCAGGTGTCGGCCGAGCACCCCGACGCGTTCGCCTGCCGCGACTTCCGGGAGGCGTTCGACCGACACGGCGACCGCTTCGACGGCGTGGTGGTGTGCACGCCCGACCACAACCACGCGGTGATCATGATGTGGGCGCTGCGCGCGGGCAAGCACGTCTACGGGCAGAAGCCGCTCGTGCAGCAGCTTGCCGAGGTGCCCGCCATCCTCGCGGCCGCGAACGCCCGGCCCCGCCTGGTCACGCAGGTGGGCAACCAGCGGATGGGCCCGCCCGGCCGCCAGCACGCGGTCGACATCCTGCGCCGCGGCCTGCTCGGCAAGGCGGTCGAGGCGCACGTGTGGGTGGCCGGCCCGCCGGACGGCGGCGACGGCTACTTCTGGTACGGCGGGCTGAAGGACCCGACGCCGCCGCCCGCGAACGTCGACTGGCCGCTCTGGCTCGGCGCCGCCGAGGACGCCCCGCACCGCGAGGGACTGGTCGGCCTGCGCTGGCGCTCGAGCTGGGACTACGGCACCGGGCAGCTCGGTGACTGGTGCACGCACCTCCTCGACGTCCCGTACTTCGCCTACAACCTGCCGTCGCCGATCGCGGTGGTGTCGCACACGCGGATGCCGAGCGACTTCTACCACGCGCAGCACGTCTCCTCGACGCTCACCTACCCGGTGTCGGGCGACCGCTTCGCGCGGCGCGACTTCGTCCTCCACTACCGCGACAAGGGCCAGGCGCCGTCGCGCGCATCGCTCGGGCTGCCGGCCGGCGACTGGCCGGGCATGGGCACGCTCGTCGTCTGCGAGGGGGGCGTCCTGCTCGTGGAACCCGAGGGCCAGCTGCAGGTGTGGATCGACGGCGTTTCCGTCGACTGGCGGCAGATCCCCGGACAGGGCGAGGTGCGCGGCCGCAACCACTGGCACGCGTGGGTGAACCGCATCATGGGCAAGGACGACGCCTTCGTGCAGTCGCCGTTCCAGTACGCCGCCGGCATGGCCGAGGCCGGGCTCCTGTGCGTGCGCGCCGCGCGGTTCCCGGGCCAGGAGCTGCGGTGGGACCGCTCCACCGCGTCGATCACCAACCACGACGAGGCGAACCGCACGATCGTGCGCCGCACCTACCGCGCGGGGTTCGAGCTGCCCGCGGTGACCTGACCGGCCGGCGACACGCATGCTCGCCACCGCGCGCCGACTCCTCCTCGGGATCCTGCTGATCGCCGCCGCCTCGGCGGTGCTCGTCCTGACGGATCGCTCGCGCGCGCGTCCCGCGGCGGGCGGGACGGAGGCGAAGCGCATCGCCATCGTCCAGATCAGCTCGATCGACGCGATGAGCACCGCGCGCGACGCGCTGGTCGCACGCCTCGAAACCGCCGGATACACGGCCGCGGCCGGCACGGTGATCGAGCGCTTCAACGCCGAGGGGGACGTCGGGACCCTCGGCCAGATGGCCGCGCAGGCGTGCGGCGCATCGCCGCCCTTCGACCTGGTGATCTCGCTCTCGACGCCCGCCACCCAGGCGGTGATGCGCGCCAACCGAACGGGCGTGCCGCAGGTGTTCGGGCTCGTGGCGTCGCCGCCCGGGATCGGCGTGCCGCTCGGGCCGTGGACGCCGGGCTCGACGCGGCCCGAGCACGTCGCGGGATTCGGCACCCTGCAGCCGGCGGAGCTCCTCTTCGGCGCCCTGCACGCGGCGGCGCCGGGCGCACGCCGCGTGGGCTGCGTGTGGAACCCCGCCGAGCCGAACGCCGAGGCGTCGGTGAAGCTCGGGCGCGAGGTGTGCGCCAAGCTCGGCATGGAGCTCGTCGAGGCGAACGGCGCGAACGTCACCGAGGCGGTCTCCGCCGCGGACGTCGTCCTGTCGCGCGGGATCGACTGCTTCTGGATCCTCGCGGACACCAACGTGATCGCCGCCGCGAAGCCGGTCATCGAGCGCTGCCGGCGCTCGGGCGTGCCGGTGATCACCAACTTCCCCGCGATGGCCGAGCTGGGCGCCGCAATCAACTACGGCGCGGACTACGCCGCCATGGGGACGTCGACGGGCGCGATCGCCGAGCTGGTGCTCGCGGGCACGCCGCCGCGGGACATTCCCTGCGACAACTTCGTGCCCGTTGCCGTCTGGCTCAACTACGACGGCTTCGGCGCGGGATGGCGGCGACCCGCGGATCTCGAGCGCGCGGCCGAGCGCATCCTCGAGGGCGGCGCCGCGCGCACCCAGGCGGTCGAGCGCTCCGACGTCCCCCCGGCGGTGGCGCGGATGCTCGCGGCGCTCGCCGCACGCGCGGCGACGCGCACGGCCAGCGGCCACCTGCCCATGGTCGCCGCAATCACCTACAGCCGGACCCCGAACTTCGAGGACGCCTACCGCGGCTTCCTCGCCGAGATGGAGGCCGTCGGCCTCGGTGACGGCGTCGGCGCGCGCATCGTGCTCCGCGACGCGCAGCTCGACATCGGCACCCTCGGCACCATCGTCGCGGCAGTCGCCGCGGAGCGGCCCGACGTGGTCGTCCCGTTCACGACGCCCGCGCTGCAGGCGGTCTCGCGCAGGATCGGGGACCTGCCCGTGGTGTTCTCGCTGGTGGCGTCGGGCATCGAGGCGGGCGTCGGCCGCAGCGCGACCGACCACCTGCCCAACGTCACCGGCGCGCAGATCGAGGGCGACTGGACGCGCATGATCGAGGTGCTGAAGGCCTCCATGCCGGGCGTGCGGCGCGTGGGCACGGTGTTCGCGCCCGGCGAGGCCAACAGCGTCTACAACAAGGAATCGTGGCGCAAGGCGCTTGCGGCCGCCGGCATCGAGCTCGTCGCCGCAGGCGCGGACCGGCCCACGGAGCTTGCCGAGGCGGCCGACGGCCTGGTGACGCAGGGCATCGACGCGGTGGCGCAGGTCAGCGACAACGCGTCGAGCATGGGCTTCTCGACCATCGTCCGGGCGGCCGACCGCGCGGGGATCCCCGTGTTCTCGTTCACGCCGGGCTCGATGCGCGCCGGCGCGACGTTTGCGGTGGCACGCGACTTCGAGGACGTCGGGCGCGTCTCCGCGCGGCTCGTCAAGCGCGTGCTCGCGGGCGAGGCGGTCGCCGGCATCCCGTTCGCCGACACGCAGCGCACCGTGCTCTACGCGAACCCGGAGCGCCTGCGGCGCTTCGGGATCCGGGTCCCGCCCGAGATCCTCAAGGAAGCGACCGTGGTCCGCGAGGGAGACCCCGCGCCGTGAGGATCGAACGCACCGACGCCGCGCATGCCGCGTGCCTGGCCCTCGTCGGCCGGCTCGATGCCGCCTGGAGCGAGTCGGTCGCGGCGGCGCTCGAGGACGCGATCCGCATGGGCCGACCGCGCATCGAGCTCGACATGCGCGAGACGACGTTCGTGTCGTCGGTGGGGATCGGCACCATCCTGCGCGCGCTCACCCGCTTCCGCGCGGTCGGCGGCACGCTCGTCATCGTCGGGGCAAGCGACCCCGTGCGCGACATGCTGCGCGTGGCCAAGCTCGACGCGCTGCTCGGGCTGCGCGCGGAGCCCGCGCGCCCGGCCACGGTGCGCGAGTCGCGCGAGATCGGCGACGGCTGGTCCGGCTCGATCGAGCGCACGGCCGCGGCCGACGTGCCGGCGCCGCTGGCGCGCGTGCAGCGCGGCAGCGTGGCAGTCGGTCCGCATGCCGTGGCGCTCGGGCACGTGGCGCTTGCGCCCGACGAGCCGTCGGCAGCCGGCCTCTACGGCGACGGGCTGGTGGCAGGCGGCACGGCCGTGGTCCTGCCCGCCGACGCGCCCCGCGCCGACTGCATGGCCTCGACCGACGCCGGCACCGTCACCGTGCAGGCACGGGACGCGCTGGTGGCGAATGCCGAGCCGTCCTGGCACGGTCACTTCGAGGCAGCGGGCGCAGGCACGGTCGCAGGCGCCGTCACGGTCTCCTCGATCGCGCGCGCACTCGTGCGTGCCCTCGGCGGCCCGGTCGCGTTCGTCGCCTGCGGCGAGTGCGCGGGTGCCTTCGGCGCGTGGGCGCGGTCCTCGCCGGATCTCTGGGCAGCGGCACCCGGCGCCATGCCGCCCGACGAACTGCGCCGCGCGATCCGCTTCGCCGGCGAGCCGATGCACCGCGGCGAGACGATGGTCGCGGTCGCCTTCGCATCCGGCGACGCAGCCGGCCCGTGCCTCCATGCGCACGTCGCGGTCACCGGCTATCGGCCGATGCCGCAGCAGGCACGTGCCGTCACCGCCGCCGGCCAGGTCCTGGCCGAGCAGCCGTTGCGCGCGGTGATGCACGCCTTGCGCGCGCCGGACGGCACCGAGTCGTCGTTCGTTCGCGGATCGCTCTGGGCATTCCGCACCGAGGGAGGCCCGGCGTGAGCCTGCTCCTCGCCACGCTCGCCATCGGGCTGATCTTCGCGATCCTGGCGCTCGGGGTCTTCCTGTCGTTCCGCGTCTACCAGATGCCGGACATCACGGCCGACGGGTCCTTCCCGCTCGGCGCGGCGGTCACCGCGCGGCTCCTGAAGGATGGGCATGGTCCGATCGCGGCGACCGCGGTGGGCGCCGCATGCGGCCTCGCGGCCGGAGCGGTCACGGGCGTCATCCACGTCCGCTTCAAGGTGAACGCGCTGCTCGCCGGCATCCTGGTGATGACGGCGCTCTACTCCGTCAACCTGCGGGTGATGGGGGCGAGCAACCTGCCCATCAATGCCGCCACCGTCTTCACCGGCATCGAGCGCGCGGCGCGCGATGCCTTCGGACCGGAGGTGCGCATCCTCGGGCGCACCGCGCCGAGCGGCGACGTCGGGCTGCTGGCGACCGCGCTGCTGGCGGCCGCCGTGACCACCACGCTGCTTGCCCTCTTCCTGAAGACCGAGCTCGGCGCCGCCATGCGCGCCACCGGCGACAACGCCCGCATGCTGCGGGCGCTCGGCACCAGCACCGACCGCATGACGATCCTGGGACTCGCGATGTCCAACGGCCTCGTCGCGCTCTCCGGCTCGCTCTTCGCCCAGATGCAGGCCTTCGCCGACGCACAGATGGGGATCGGCGTCATCGTGCTCGGGCTGGCGAGCGTGATCCTCGGCCAGACGCTCGTCGGGCCGGTGCGCTCGGTGACGCTTGCGGTGGTCGGGGCGGTCATGGGCGCGGTGCTGTTCCGGCTGCTGGTCGCCATCGCGATCCGCATGGGACTCGACGCCAACGACCTCAAGCTCGTCACCGCCGTGGTGGTGCTGGCCGCGATCGTCGGCCCGGGGTGGATCCAGTCCATGGCGCGCAGGCGGGGAGGCGGCCGTGCTGCGGCTTGACGCGGTCCGCAAGACCTTCAACCCCGGCACCGCCAACGAGGTGCGCGCGCTCGCGGGCGTGACCCTCGAGTTCGCGCCCGGCTCGTTCACCGTCGTGATCGGCACCAACGGATCCGGCAAGAGCACGCTGCAGGGCGCCGTGAGCGGCGCATTCGAGCTCGACGCGGGCGCGATCTCGGTCGACGGCCGCGACATCACGCGCTGGCCCGAGCACCGGCGCGCCCACCTGGTGGGCCGCGTCTTCCAGGACCCGTTCGCCGGCACGGCGCCGGGGCTCACGGTCGCGGAGAACCTCGCGCTCGCCTCCAAGCGCGGCCGGTGGCGCACCCTCGCCCCGCTCCTTCGCGGCGCTCGCCGCGGCGAGTGGCGCGAGTTGCTGGCGCAGATCGGCCTCGGGCTTGAGCACCGCCTCGACGACCCGATCGGCCTGCTCTCGGGTGGCCAGCGCCAGTCGATCACGCTGCTGATGGCGACGCTCACGAACCCGCCGGTGCTCCTGCTCGACGAGCACACCGCGGCGCTCGACCCGCGCAGCGCGGAGCTGGTCATCGGGCTCACCACGCGGCTGGTGGCGAAGTCGAGCTCCACCACCATCATGGTGACCCACTCGATGCAGCAGGCGGCGACGCTCGGCGACCGGCTGGTCGCCATGCACCGGGGCCGGGTCTACCTCGACGTCTCGGGCCCGGAGAAGCGCCGCCTCACGGAGGCCGAGCTCCTCGGGCTCTTCGGCCAGATGCGCCGCGACGACCGCTTCGACGATTCGGCGGTCGAACTGGTCCGCACGCAGTACCGATGAGCGCGCCGGGCGCCGCCCGCGACGGGGATCACTCCTCCTCGTCGTTCATCTTCTTGGCGTCCGGCGCCTTGTCCGCCACCACCGGCGGGAAGCCGTTCAGCTGGCGCCAGAGCTCGAACCAGAGCGGCACCTGCCTGAGCAGCACCCACGCGTTGGCGCGCACCCCCTGGCGCAGGAACTGCGTGCCCGGCCACGCCTCGTCGCCCCCCAGGTGCTCGGGCGCGATGATGATGCGGAACCGCCCGCGGCCGTCGTCGGCGGCGTCGATCGAGATGACCTCGCCGCCGAAGGTGCCGATCGCCACGCTCGGCCAGCCGACGAACTGGATGGCCGGCCAGCCCTCGAACTGCAGGCGCGCCAGGCTGCCGCGCACGACCGAGCCGCCGGGGCCCTGCTGCCGCGGCGTGATGAGCGGCATGTCCATGCCGTCGACCCACACCTCGACGAAGCGGTCCTCGGTCTCCGGGATCACCACGCAGATCGGCGTGCCGGGCTTGAGGTAGGTGCCCTCGGTCGCCGAGACGCTCATCACGATGCCGTCGCGCGGCGCCTCGACCACCTGCTGCGAGCTCTGGCTGATCTGGATGTCGATCGAGGCGATCTCGCGGTCGGCCGCCGCACGGTCGGCCTCGGCGGTGCCGCGGCTGGCCTTCGTGGCGCTGATCGCGGCGTCGAACTCGCGGGCGGTGCGCTCCAGGCTCGCCTTCGCGGCCGCCAGGTTCGCGCGCGAGCTGTCGTAGGCCAGCTTCGAGAGCTCGTAGTCGCGCTGCGACACGTCGCCGGTGGTCACCAGCTGCTGCATGCGCTTGAAGTTGAGCTGGTTGGTCTCGAAGAGGTACTGCTCGGCATTGATCCGCTGCTGCGCCTGGTCGACTGCCTGGGGCTTGGCCAGCTCCTGGTTGGCGATCTGTGCCGTGAGGTCATCCATGCGCTGCTGCGCGGCGGCGCGGCGCGAGATCGCCGCGTCGTGCTGCGAGCGGAGGTTCGCGATGAGGTTCGGGTCGTTGTCCTGGATCTCGACGATCAGGTCGCCCTTGCGCACGCGCTGGTTCTCCACCACGTGCAGCTTCTTCACGCGCCCGTTCACCGGGGCCTCGATCGAGACGCGCCGGTCGAGCGGGTTGAACGCGATCACGCGCCCGGTGCCCTGCACCGACTGCTGCCACGGCAGGAACGCGATGCCGAGCACCACCGCCAGGGCAACCAGGGCGAGCGCCCGCGCCAGGATGCGCGTTCCGCGCCCGGTGCCGGCGAGCGCAAGCGACGGCAGCGGCACCTCGACGATGCCGTCGCCCGCGCGCCGGTTCAGGGAGTGGCCGCTACCCACGGTCGCTCCCTCCCTTCGCCGCATCGAGGTCCACCGTCCGCGGGAAGCGCGCGGCCACGCGCGGGTCGCGCGTGGCGATCACCACCGTCCACGGCATCTGCGGGTCGAGCAGGATGGACGCCATGTCGGCGCGCGACTGCTCGTCGAGGCCGTCGAGCAGCTGGTCGACGAGGAGGAGCGACGGCCGCGCCAGGAGCGCCCGCGCGAGCACGAGCTTCGCCCGTTGCCGCCCGCTGAGCGGCTGGCCGCCGGTCAGGATCGTCGCCTCGCCGGCCTCGGGCATCGCGCGCACGTCCGCGCCCACGCCCACGCGCTCAAGCGCTCCCTGCAGGTCCGCGGCCGAGATCCACCCGCGCCCCATGCGCAGGTTGTCGGCGATGGTGCCGCCGAACAGGTCGTTGGCACTCAGCAGCATCGAGCGCTCGTGCAGCGCGCGCAGGTCCCAGGAGCGCAGGTCGACGCCGTCGAGGGCGACATGGCCTTCGTCGGGCCGGCGCATGCCCGCGATCACCTCGAGCAGCGCGGTGGTACCGCTGCCGCGGGCGCCGAGCACGGCGATGCGCTCGCCGGGCGCGGCGCGCATCGAGAAGCTCGCGAGCCCCGGAGTTCCGTCGGGGCGGGGGCGGGTCACCTCGTGCACGTCGATCGCCATGCCGCCGGCCGATGCGGCGGGGCTCTCGCCGCCCGCGCGCTCGAGGCGAAGGTCGGAGAGCAGTCCCAGCTTGTCGACCGCGGCAACCGCGTCGTACCACGCCTCGAACTGCTTGCCGAGGCGTGCGATCGACGCCACCACCGCGGCGACGATGATCTCCGCGGCGACCAGCTGGCCGAGCGTGAGCTGCTGGTTGAGGACGAGCCATCCGCCGCCGACCAGGAGCGCCGTGGAGGACACCACCTCCAGCACCAAGAGCGACGCGATCTGCCGGATCAGGATCCGGAAGTGCGCGCGCCGCGCCAGCAGGTAGCCGCGCGCGAGGTCATCGGTCCGCGACATGGCCAGTCCCGCGCCGCCGGGGCCCTTGAAGAGCTTCGGGTAGCGGGCGAGTTCCTCGAGCCAGTCGACGACCTGGTACTTGCGGACCGATTCCCGGATGCTCGTCGACAGCGCGCCGCGCCCGCCGACGAAGACGATCGCCGCCATCGCGATCAGGAGCATCGCCGAGAACGCGAGCAGGAACGGGTGGTAGAAGGCCAGCACCGTCAGCCCGATGGCCGCGCCGAGCACCACGTTGATGCCGGTGAGCAGGATCATCGACGCGCTCTTCTGGACGGTGATCACCTCCAGGAAGCGGTTCATCAGCTCGGGCGCGTGCACGCGGTCGAGCGAGGCCAGGTCAACGTTCGGCAGCCGGTGCGCAAGGTCGGCCGCCACGCGCACGAAGATGCGCCGCTGCACCACCTCGACCACCACGTACTGCACCGCGCGGAGCGCGGCGCCGACCGTCAGGCAGATGAGGAGCACCCCGCCGATGGCCAGCAGCGCCTGGATGAACGGGCCGCTCGTCGCGCCGAAGGACAGGTTGCTGACGAACGCGTTGACCGCAAGCGGCAGCGCCAGGTACAGGAGGCCGGTGATCGCGCTGAAGGCGATGATCGACCACACCTCGGGCATCTCGGGGCGCATGAGCCCGGCCATCCGTGCCAGCGGCGACCCATCATGGTGGTCGCCATGGCCCGAGGCGTCGTGGCCGTCGCCGGCACGCAGGCCGTCGGCAGGAAGCTGCGGCCGGACCAGCGCCAGGTCGATCGGCGACTCGGCATCCGCGGCGCCCAGGAACTCGACCAGCGCGCGGCGCGACATCGGGCGCGGCAGTTCCTCGGGCAGGTCCGAGGTCCAGGCCCGCGCACGGAGCATGCCGTGACGGGTGATGGCCACCCAGGCCCTCCGCGTGGATGACCACGCCACGAGCGGCAGCGCGTCGTCGGCGAGCCAGACTGCGTCGGCGACGCTCAGGCGGTACGGGCTTGCCTCGAGCCCCATCTCGGCCGCGGCCAGCCGCAGCCGTTCGAGCGGCTCCTGGCCGGCCGAGGAGGCCATCGACGCCCCGGCGTCCTGGGACCGGAAGTCGGTGCCGGCACCGCGGGCCAGATGCACCAAGAGGGCCACCGTCGCCGAGGAAAGCGCCCTTTCCTCGCCGTTTGGGGCGCCAAAATCGTTCGGAATGGCCTCGGCCATCGGAGCCTTGCAATCCTAGGGTTTCAACGGGCCGGATCGGCCCGGCCGGAGTGGTTTCCGGACAAATTTACGAGTATAGAATCACGAAACCTTGGTCGTATATTCCGGGCTCCGCGCGCGTGCGGCCACCATCGACGAAGATCCCCACATGAAGACCGCCGCCCTCCCCGCCCAGCCCTCCGGCAATGACTTCGCCCGCGACATGGTCGCCGGCCTCGTCGTGTTCCTCGTTGCGCTGCCGCTCTGCCTGGGCATCGCGCTCGCCTCGGGCGCGCCGCTCCTCTCCGGCCTCATCTCGGGCGTCATCGGCGGCATCGTGGTGGGCATCCTGAGCGGCTCGCACGTCAGCGTGAGCGGCCCGGCGGCCGGCCTGGCCGCGGTGGTGCTGGCGCAGATCACCTCGCTCGGCTCCTTCGAGGCGTTCCTGCTGGCCGTGCTCATCGCCGGCGGCCTGCAGGTGGCCTTCGGCGCGTTCAAGGCCGGCTTCCTCGCCAACTACTTCCCCACCAACGTGATCAAGGGCCTGCTCGCCGCCATCGGCGTGCTGCTGATCCTGAAGCAGGTGCCGCACCTCGTCGGCTACGACAAGGACTACGAGGGCGAGATGAGCTTCGCCAGCGCCACCGGCGGCAACACCTTCACGGACCTCGTCGAGGCGGCCCGGGCGTTCGTGCCGGGCGCGCTCGCGGTCGGTGCGGCCTCGCTCCTTCTCCTGATGGCGTGGGACCGGATCAAGTTCCTCAAGCAGTCGGTGGTGCCGGGGCCGCTGGTGGCGGTGGTGGCCGGCACGCTGATGAGCGAGCTGATGCGCTCGAACGGGTCTGCCTGGGCCATCGATGCCTCGCACCTCGTGTCGGTGCCGGTGATCGGCGGCGAGGGCTTTGCCTGGGGCGACCTGCTGCGCATGCCCGACTTCTCGCGCGCCGCGGACCCGGCGATCTACCTGGCCGCCGTGACCCTCGCGATCGTCGCGTCGCTCGAGACCCTCCTCAACATCGAGGCGACCGACCGCCTCGACCCCCAGCGCCGCTGGACGCCGCAGAACCGCGAGCTTCTGGCGCAGGGTGTGGGCAACATGGCCGCCGGCATGGTCGGCGGCCTGCCGATGACCTCGGTGATCATCCGCAGCTCCGTGAACGTGAACGCCGGATCGCGCACCAAGCGCTCGGCGATCTTCCACGGCGTGCTGCTGCTCGGGAGCGTGGCGCTGCTCCCCGGGCTCCTCAACCGCATCCCGCTCTCCGCGCTGGCGGCCGTGCTGGTGGTGACCGGATTCAAGCTGGCAAGCCCGAAGCTCGTCCGGTCGATGTGGGCCGAGGGCAAGGCGCAGTTCATCCCCTTCGCGGTCACGGTGCTGGCGATCGTCTTCACCGACCTCCTGGTGGGCGTGCTCATCGGCCTGGGCACCAGCCTGGCCTTCATCATGTGGAGCAACATCGACCGCGGCATCCGCGTGATCAAGGAGGACCACGTGGGCGGCCTCGTGCACCGCATCGAGCTGCCGAGCCAGTCGACCTTCCTGAACCGCGCGCGCCTGAACCTGACGCTCGGGGAGTTCCAGCCCGGGGACCACGTGCTGATCGACGCGCGCACCTGCGACTTCGTCGACCCGGACATCCTCACGACGATCCACGAATACGCCAGGGAGACGGCCCCCGCCCGCGGCGTGAGGCTGAGCCTGCTCGGCTTCCAGGACCGCTACCCGCTGAAGGACACCGTGCAGTACGTCGACGTCAGCACCCGCGAGGTGCAGGCGGCGCTCACGCCGGGCAAGGTGCTCGCGCTCCTCAGGGAGGGCAACGAGCGCTTCTCGTCGGGCCGCCGGCTGCAGCGCGACCTCGTGCGGCAGGTGGATGCCACCGCCGCGGGCCAGCACCCGATGGCCGCGGTGCTGAGCTGCATCGACTCGCGCGCCCCCGCCGAGCTCCTCTTCGACCTGGGGATCGGCGACATCTTCAGCGTGCGCCTCGCCGGCAACGTCGCGAGCCCCAAGGCCCTCGGCAGCCTGGAGTTCGCCTGCCGCGTGGCGGGCGCGAAGCTCATCCTGGTGCTCGGCCACACCCGCTGCGGCGCGGTGAAGGCCACGTGCGACTTCGTCGCCCGCGGCGTGGACCCGGTGAAGGAGACCGGCCTGACGAACCTCGGGTCGATCACCCAGCCGATCTCCGAGGCCGTGCACATGGAGCGCCTGACGAAGGACCGCCGCGACGCCTCGAACCCCGAGTTCGTCGACCGCGTGGCCGCGATCAACGTGCGCAACATGATGAAGTGGATCGTCGACAACAGCCCGACGCTCGCGTCGATGGTCGCCAACGGCGAGATCGCCATCGTGGGCGCCATGTACGACGTCGCCACCGGCCGCGTGGAGTTCCTCGACGGGGCGTCGGTGGCCGCGCAGGTCGCGCCCCCGGCCGTCGCCGCGGGGACCCGCCGCTGAGCGCACGCATCACGCCGCGCGCGCGCGGTACCAGTCGGTGAAGGTCGCGAACCGCCCGCGGCCACGCAGCCAGTCCACGTACTGCGCGAGGCGGTCGCACGCGCGATCGCCGTCCACCCTGCGCATGTAGCGCGGCAGGCCGCTCCGCGAGAGGTCGATGAACTCCCAGGGGTGCCAGAAGACGTTGAGCAGCCCGTCGGCATCGAGGCACCGCGCGCTCGCGTCGCGCACCACCGCCATGGGCAGGTTCTTCCAGGCCAGCCAGAAGAGCGGCAGGCGCAGTCTCGGCGTGGCCGAGATCGGCACCTCCAGCAGGTCGCCCTTCAGGTACGGGACGCGCGGGCGCCCGAGGTTGTTGTAGCGGCCGGGCAGGAAGATCGGGTTCTCCGAGCTGTCCCACCGGTATCCCGCGGCGCGGATCGCGCCCGGGTCGGTCGGCTGCAGCCGCGGCCGGCGGAACCCGAGCACCTCCTGTCCGCTGGTCTCGCGCAGCACCGCGCGGCTGGCGGCCAGGTCGGCGTCCTCGAAGGTGAGGTGCACGCGGCCGTGGCTGGCGATCTCGTGGCCGGCCGCGGCGCGGCGGTGGAGCGGCGGATGCCAGGTCGCGAAGCTCGCCGTGGTGAACATGGTGGCCGGCACGCCGAGCGCGTCGAGCATGTCCAGCACGCGTTCCTGCCCCCGGCCGCCGAGCTCCATCTGCTCGGCCATGCCCATCGACCGGCCGTAGGCGAGGGGCGCGTCGAACTCCTCGACGTCGAAGCTGAGCAGGATGGCGGGCTCGGTCCGCGCCACGTCAGTCGCGGTAGCGGCCGAGGATGGCGTCGACGCGGATGCGCAGCAGGCTCACGAGCATGCGCAGCGGGTCGCGCAGGAGGCGCACGTTGGATCCGCCGGCGTCGTGCGACGGATTCACGCGCACCGGCACCTCGGCCACCGTGAGCCGCCGGCGCTTGGCGATGAAGAGGAGCTCGGCGTCGAATCCGAAGCCGCGGCTCGTGCGGCGCGCGAACAGCTGGCGCGCGGCATCGAGCCGGAAGCCCTTGATGCCCGCCTGCGTGTCGCGGAAGCGCAGGCCCAGGATGGTGCGCACCAGCAGGTTGTATCCCTCGCCCATGACGCGGCGCAGGACGCCGGCCTTGCGGTCGCCATCGGCGATCCCGCGCGAGCCGATCGCCACGTCCGCATGGCCGAGCGCACGCTCGAGCTCGACCAGCAGCTCGGGGTCGTAGGCCAGGTCGCCGTCCATGAAGTAGACGAGCGGCGCCGAGGACCCCTCGATGCCGTGGGACACCGCATCGGCCTTGCCCACGTTGCGGGCCAGCGCGTCGAGCGTCAGGCGACCGCACGCATCGTCGGAGGCAAGCAGCGCACGCAGCGCATCGGCCGTGCCGTCGGGGCTCCCGTCGTCCACGAACCGCACCGCCCAGCCCGGGTGGCGGCACACGAATGCCGCCATCGCGGCGTGCACCTCCCCGACCATCGACCGCTCGCGGTAGAGCGGGACGATGACCTCGCTGGTGACGTCCGTGTGGGGCATGCGCGCGGGAAAGGCGTCGCGGGCTGGCCGTCCGATGGCCGGAGCCGCAGCGTGACTGTGCATCCGGGAAGGATATCGGCATGCTCCAGCCCGCGAGCGCCTGTCCCCGCGGCTCGGCTCACTTGCCGCGCGGCTTGCCCCCGGTGCCCGCGAGGCTGAGCGGCACCTGGCGCGGCTTCACCTCCGGGCGCTTGGGGATGCGAACCGTGACGACGCCGTCGGAGAGGCCCGCCTTCGCGGAATCGGGATCCACCGTCGCCGGCAGGTCGATCACGCGCCGGAACGAGCCGAAGCGGCGCTCGCAGCGGTACCAGTCGGCGCCGCGCTCCTCGTCGTCGGACCGCTTCTCGCCCGAGATGACGAGCGAATTTCCGATCATCGCCACTTCCACCTGGTCCTCGGGGATCCCGGGGACCTCGGCGCGGACGGTGAACTCGTCGTCGGACTCGCTGACGTCGACGACGGGCATCCAGCCCTGGGTGCGGAACAGCTTGGGCTCGACGATCGGCTCGCCGAGGAAGGTCTCCAGGGTGCGCTCCATCTCGTCGCGGAAGCGGCCGAGCGGGGAATCGGAGTTGAGGCGGCGCGGGATCAGGCTGAGGGACATGGCGTCTCCTTGGGAACGTGGGGAACGTGAACGGGGTGCGTCAGGGGAACGAGGCAGCGGACGCCTCACGAGTACGGGTCGACCACGATGCGGTCGTCGATGCCGGTGACGCCCGAGGCGCACCCGGCGACGCGTTCGACGGCGTTGCGCTCGGCCCACGACTGGACCGATCCCGAGAGCGTGACCACGCCGTCCTTCACCGCGACGTTGATCCGGCGCGCCTCGCGCTCGGCGCGGCGCTCCAGCGCGCGCTCGATCTGCAGGCGGATCGCGGCCGGGTCGACCGACTTCGACTCGACCGTCAGGCGGTTGACCAACTGGCGCACGCCGGACAGCCGCTGAACCGTGCGCTCGGCGTCTCCGCGCTGGGCCCAGGTATCGACGCTTCCGCGCAGGGTCACCGTCCCCGCCGAGACCGTGCACGAGATGCGCTCGTCGGGCAGGTAGGCGTCCCACTGCAGGCAGTCGCGCACGGCACGCGCCACGTCGACGTCGCTCCGCAGCGACTCGGGCGTCGGGGCGACGGTCATCTCGTCCACCACGTCGAGCACGCCCTGGACGCGGTGCGCCGCGTCGACCACCGACACGCGCGCGGCGAGGGACGGGGCCTGTCCGGTCACCGTGACCGCCCCGTTCTCGACCGCAACCTTGCACGGCACGTCGCGGATGAACGGATCCCACTCGATCTCCGACATGATGTCCGCGCGGATGCGCGCGTCCGACTTCACCATGGGCCTGGCGGTGATGGTCATGGCTCCTCCTTGGTTCGGGGCCCGTGGGCCCGGTTCGCATGCCGCGCCGGCCGGACGACGGCCGATCCGCGCATGCACTGCACCGTATGGAACGCACCGGCCGGATGGAAGCGCCGGGCGCGCGGGACCTTTCCGCGTTCCGCGGATCACAGCCCGAACGGGTACGTGCCGGGATCCCGGTCATGGGTCGCCCCGGCCGTCGCATCCACCGCGTGGGTCTCGGCGAACCAAGCCCACTCGTCGAACTGCGCGGGAAGCGACGCGGCGAAGTAGTGGCTCGCAAGCTCCGTATCGGCGCGGTAGATGACGCCGACCGCGCGCTCGAGCATCGGCTCGGCAAGCGCCTCGCGCACCGCGTCGCGGCCCAGGCCGCGCATCGGCAGCAGGAACCGCGGGATGCCGGACAGCGCGCACGCCCGTTCGTAGCTCTCCGGATGCGAGTGGCGCAGGTCCCGCACGGCCATCGGCCCGTCCCACTCGAGCGCGGCCGCGACCGTGCCGCGGTCGGTGCCCATGCCGATCAGGTATGCGCCGTCGCCGAACGCCGAGCGGGCGAGCGCCCCGAGGCTCGTCTCCCCGCGCGAGCCCATCTCGGTGGCGGTGGCGTCGCCGACGTGCGAGTTGTGCGCCCACACGACCGCGCGGCATCCAGGGCCGCCCCGATCCATGACCGCCTGCAGCGTCTCGAACATGTGCGAGTCGCGCAGGTTCCACGACTCGCGGGACCCGAGGTACATCGCTCGGTAGTACGCCTCGGCGGACCGCACCAGCGCCGCGTTGCGCTGCGCATCGAAGAGGTCGTCGCTCGCCGCCGCGGCGACGCGCGTGCGCAGCATCTCACCGAGCATCGCGACCGCATCCTGCTCGCAGCCCTCCAGCGTCCCCGACACCACCGCGCGGCCGTAGCGGGCGGGGTCGTCGGCCCAGGGGGACAGGCACCCGTAGCGGCGGCGGGCCCGCGCGGCGGCGGCGGGGTCGCTGCGGTCCAGGAAGGCGAGCACCGCCGCGATCGAACGGTCCATCGCGTAGATGTCCAGTCCGCAGACGCGCACCCGTGGCACCGAGGAGTCGCGGTGGCGCCCACGGAGCCAGTCGATGAACTCGGCGGTCTCTCGGTTGCGCCACATCCACGAGGGAAACCGCGCGAACGCGGCACCGCGCTCCGCCTCCGCGCCCTCGCCCCGGGCGTGGCGGTCGAGCACCGCGGCATCCGGCCAGTCGGCCTCGAGCGCCACCACGCGGAAGCCGCGCTTCTCGATCAGCTCGCGCGTGATCCGGGCGCGCAGCCGGTAGAAGTCGCTGGTCCCGTGCGTCGACTCGCCGATCAGCACGACGCGCGCGGAACCGATGCGCGCCAGCAGCCGCCCGAGGTCCGCGGACTCGATGTCCTTGAACGGCTCGCAGGCCACCGCGATCGCGCCGGAGGCCACCTCGGCCCGGGCGTCGGAGCCGCGCGAGCTGCGCTTGCGTCGCACCGGCACGGCCGGCCCCGCCGACCATCCCTGCGCGCCGACGAGCGGCACGAAGCGCACGGCGCCGAGCGACTCGCGCTCCAGGCTCCCGTCCAGCCCGCGGACGATGCGCACCAGCTCCTGCCCCTGCGGGTCGCGCCCGACCGGGATCACCAGCCGACCGCCCGGCGCCAGCTGCGTGAGCAGGCTCGGCGGCACGTCGGGCCCGCCGGCCGAGACCACGATCGCGTCGAAGGGCGCACGCGTCGGGACCCCGATCGATCCGTCGCCCTGCAGCACGGTGACGTTGCGGAACCCGAGGCGCTGCAGGCGCTCCCGCGAGATCTCCGCAAGCCGGGGGTGGCGCTCGACGGCGACCACCTCGCTGCAGAGGAGCGACAGCACTGCGCTGGCGTAGCCCGACCCGGCGCCCACCTCCAGCACGCGGTCGCCCGGAGAGAGCCGTGCCGCCTCCGCCATCAGCGCCACGATGTAGGGCTGGGAGATCGTCTGCCCGTCCTCGATCGGCAGCGGGACATCCTCGTACGCCATGGCGCGGTAGCGGTCGCCGACGAAATCCTCGCGCGGCACCGCGTCCATCGCCGCCACCACGCGCGGATCCACCACGCCGCGCGCCACCACCTGGCGGCGCACCATGTCGTGACGGCCGGCGGCGCTCGCGGACGTCATGGCGCCTCCACCCGTCCGGCGCGCGACGGGTCGCCGGACAGCAGGACCTGCACGGCGCGCTCGGCCTCGAGCATGTTCAGCACGTGGTTGCCCCCCACCGAGCGCTGCAGTTCCTCGGCGATCACGCGGACGACGCGGTCGGTCACGTCGACCGCGTGCGTTGGTTCGGATATCGGGCGTATCACCAGACGCATGCGTGCTCCTCCTGGCCGATTTCGGTACTGCGTGCAGATCGCGACTGTCGATGATCTTCATGGCGCGGCCGGGATGCGCAAGCGGGGACGTTTCCCCCAAACCGGGGCGGGAAGTGCGCGACCGGGCCTGAACGCACGGGTATCTCCTTGAGATCGGGGGCGATCATGAATACGTTGCACCGGGAAATGGCAGCGGCGCATTCACAGATCGGCCGGCACGAGATCCCCGCGCTGCTTGCTTCGGCGGCGAGGATCGGCGGCGTCGATGCCGCCGCGCTCCTGGTGCAGGAATCGGGCAAGGCGGGACCGACCGCCGTCGCGTGGCACGGGCTCAGCGACCGCGAGGCGTCCGCCATCATCCCGTTCGTGCAGACGTCCTACGTCCCCGGGCGCATCGTCGCGCCGCACGTGGTCGACGACCTCGATGCCGCCGGCTGCGACCCGGACTTCGCCTCGCTCGCCATCCGGGACGCCGGCTTCCGCGCGCTGCGCCTGTCCCCGATCCGGGACAACGACGGCACCATCTTCGCGGTGCTCCTGGCCCTGCGGCGCTCGCCCGCGTGCGGTCCGCGTCCCGGCGACGAGCTGCTCGACCTCGTGGGTGGGCACGCCGCGGCACTGGCGCAGGCGGACTTCGCGCGGCGCCAGCAGGCCCTGAGCGAGGCGCAGCTGCGCGCGATCGTCGAGAGCCTCGGGGAGGCGATCCTGCGCTTCGACGCGATGGGGACCATCGAGGCGGCCAGCCCGTCGTCCGAGGCGGTCCTGGGGCGCACGCCGGACTCGCTGGTCGGCACGCCGATCGACGGGATCCTCCGGGACGTCGACCCGGCCATCTCTCCGCGCGCCATCGCCACGTACGCCGCCGGCGGCCGCGCCCCGCGCTTCGGCCGGGCCATCCAGGCGAAGGCGCGCCGCGCGGACGGCCGGTCGGTCCCCGTGGAACTGGTCGTGTGCGAGGTCGAGCGGCGCTCACGGTTCGTGGCGATCCTGCGCGACAACGAGGCCGAGCGGATCGCCGACGCACGGCTGCGCCAGGCCGACCGGCTGACCGCGCTGGGCACGCTGGCCGCCGGGCTCGGCCACGACATGAACAACGTCCTGCTCCCCGTGCGTGCGCACCTCAACGCGCTGGACCGGTCCTCTGCCGAGTCTCCGGACCCGCCGGCGGGGGCGGAGAAGCACGTCGACGAGATCCGAAGCGGCATCGACTACCTGCAGGGGCTCGCCGACGGACTGCACTCGCTGGCCAACGACCCGGGGCCCGCCAACGGCAACGGCGACGGCACGGACCTGAACGCATGGTGGGCGCGGGTGCAGCCCCTGCTCCGCCAGGCGCTGCCGCCGCTCACCGCCGTCGCCGCGGAGATCCCCGCCGGGCTGCCGCGCGTCGACGTGGCCGAGCGGGCCCTCACGCAGGCCGTGCTCAACCTCTTCGTGAACGCGGGCGAGGCAATCACCGCGGCGCAGCGCGAGACGCCGGGCAAGGTCACGCTCCGGGCCTCGTCATCCCCCGACGGCCAGTCCATCGAGCTCTCGGTGGCGGACAACGGCTGCGGCATGAGCGAGGAGGTCCGCGCCCGCGCCTTCGACATGTTCTTCACGACCAAGACCCGGCAGGTCGGCTCGGGGCTCGGGCTGGCGCTCGTCCAGCGCGTGGCGCGAGAGGCCGGCGGCTCGGTCGCGATAGACTCGGGGCCCGGCGAGGGCACGGCGATCCGGTTGGCGCTGCCGCACTGCCCGCTGCCCGAGGCCGTCGCGGACGCGCACGTGGCCATCTCGCTCGCCGACAGCCGCGCGGCTGCCTTCATGGAATCCGCGATGCGTGCCCGCGGGATGCGCATGGTGACGCTCGACGACGCCTCCGAGGCGGACGCGTGGATCGCCGACCCGCGGATCGTCCCCGCGCGCGACGCGGTCCGCTGGCTCGCCCGGCGCACCGGGCGGACGGTCGTCCTCCACGGCGAGCCGATCCCCGCGGCGCGGCGTGCCTGGCGCGGCATCGCCGCCGGGATCGTCCGGCGGCACACCGACTTCGACACCCTCCTGGTCGGCGTCGACCAGGTGTGTTCCATCATCCAGAAGAGGAGGCAAGATGACTGACAGCGCAATCGCGACGGCCGACCCGGCCGCATCCGCCCGCACGCTCGCGCGCAAGAAGGCCGTGAGCCCGGTGACCGGGACGTCTGAGGTGGTGGTGCGACTCATGTGCGTCGACGACCATGCACTGCTCGTGCAGGGAATGCGCGTCCAGGCCGAGCTCGACCCGGAGATCGACTTCGTGTCCGGCCTTCCCGACGTCTCGAGACTCGTGGACGAGGTCGCGCGCATCCAGCCGGACGTCATCACGCTCGACGTCGAGATGCCGGGCCCCGACGTCTTCGAGGCCGCCGACCGGCTGCGCCAGCGCTTCCCGGACGTCCGCTTCGCCTTCCTGAGCGCGCACGTGCGCGACGGACTGCTCGCGGCTGCGTACCGCTGCGGGGCCTCCGGCTACTTCGCGAAGGGCGATGACCTCCGCGACATCCTCGACGGCCTGAAGCGGATCGCCCGCAGCGCGCGCGGCACGTTCATCATGGGACCGAAGGTCATGGCCCAGTGCCCGGCCGCACGCGCCGTGCGCGGCACGAAGCGGTCACGCCGCGGCAGCCGCGACGCCGAGCAGATCGTGAGTTCCGTCGACCGGCTGAGCTCTCGCGAGATCGAGGTGCTGCGGCACATCGGAAACGGCCTGTCCCGCGTCGAGATCGGAAAGTCCCTCTCGCGCAGCCCCAAGACGATCGACGGCCACCAGGAGCGCATCATGCGCAAGCTCGGCATCGCCACGCGCAGCGAGCTGATGCGATTCGCGATCCGCGAGGGAATCGTGCAGGCCTGATCGCCCCGACTCCGCGCGAGATTCCCGCCGAAGGGCGGGCCTCGCGCGCACATGCGCCCCCAACCCGCCCGCGCCGCACCACCGTGCCGCGCGGGCGGTTCGCTTGTGCGCACGGGCTCGCCGGGCGACGGCCGGGGAAGACCTCTGCAGGAAGCGTCCGCGCGTTCGACGATCGATTGCGACGAAGTGGCACGCAACCCGGGCCACGCCATTGAAACCGCGAAGCGCCGTGCCCACCATCCGGATCCATCGCACCGACGGCCCGCATGGGGCGGCGCCGTTCGTGGCGACTGAACCGACTGCCAAAGAGACCAGGAGCACTTCATGCAGACCAGACCGAGCATCGCCGTCCTCGCCATCGCCGCCGCAGCCGCCGCCGCGGGCCATGCCCACGCCGTCGTGGTGCTGACCAACGGGCAGTCCATCAACCTCACCACGCTGCTGGCCTCGGGCAGCGACCGCGTGATCGAGATCGACGACAAGCGCTTCACCTTCCTGTCGGTGACCTCGTCCACCTTCTCGCGCTCGGCCTTCAGCATCCGCGCCTACGTGTCGGCGACAACCAACCAGTACGGCCTGAACGACGTCGGCTTCGACATCGTCGGGCCGTTCGGCGACTTCACTCCCGGAAACGGCGCCTACGCCGACATGAACATCCGCTACCAGGTCGCGGTGCTTCCCTCGGCCTATGCGGCCGACGTCAGCCTGCGCGGCATCGGCCTGTCCTTCGACGGCGCGGTCTCGGGCACCGGCGCGATCGCCCGGGTCGACGAGACCGTGATGGACCTCGACAACAACCGTTTCCTCGGGAACCTGGCGGCCTTCGCGGCCGCAGGTCCGCCGTCGAGCGGCACGTGGTCAAGCTCGCTCGACTTCGTGCAGCTGACGGGCCTTCCCGGATTCCGGGCGTTCGAGGTCAACAAGAACATCAAGTTCCTCGCGCCCGCCGGCGGCAGCGCCACCGCCACCTTCGTCCGCCAGGAGTTCCGACAGGCCATGCTGCCCGCCCCGGGCGCGATCGCGCTCCTCGGCGTCGGCGCCGCGTTTGCCGGCAGCAGGCGCCGGCGATGACGCCGCGGCTGTGGGCCACGTTCCAGTTCCAGTTCCAGTTCCAGTTCCCATTCACCCCAGGAGACATCCATGACACCGATTCGAAGCGCCGCATCCCTCGCCCTCGTGCTCGCACTCGCCGGAGCCGGCTCCGCCTCGGCCAGCGTGGTGGTGCTCGGCAACGGCGACGCAATCAACCTGCAGGACCTGCTCGATTCCGGCGGCCAGTTCATCGTCGAGGACAAGCTCTTCACCATTGAGTCGTGGCGGACGGACGTGTTCCTGTCCACCAACATCTCGGTGATCGGCTTCATCTCGCAGAACACCAACCAGTACGGGCTGTACAGCGTCGGCTTCGATCTCGTCGGCCCGTTCGGCGACGGCAGTCCCGGTGACAACATCGTCCACGAGGGGAACCTCCAGTACACGGTCGAGGTGCTGCCGCAGTTCTACCAGCAGGGCGTCCGCCTGGTCGACGTCGGCCTGGTGTTCAACGGATCGTCCGGTGGCGCCGGGTCGTTCTCGCGCGTGGACGAGACGATCTTCGACCTCGATTCCAACACCTTTCTCGACAACCTCTCGGTCTTCTACACCGCCAACACGCCGCCGCAGATCCAGTACCAGGACGATGCCATCTTCAGCCTGCAGGGCTACCGCGCCTTCGAGGTGAACAAGAACATGAAGTTCTTCTCGCCGACGGCGGAGGGCTTCTCGACCGCCTCGTTCATCCGCCAGGAGTTCAGCCAGATCCCGGCCCCGGGCGCGCTCGCGCTGCTCGGCGCCGCGGGCCTGATGGCGCGCCGCCGCCGCCGCTGACCGTTCGTTCCCGAGGAAACCGGCCGCGGGGCGCCGAAGCGCGCCCCGCGGCCCGGGGAAGGAGACCGACGTGACCGACGCGTGGAGCCGAGGCTGGGACCGCATCGACCGGCTCGATGACCCGCATGCGGACGGCGTGCCTGCCGCATGCAACGACCGTCCGACCGCCGTCCTCGCGGCGGAGGTTGACTCACATCCCACGATCCGCGGCGCGCGCCTCGAGGCGCGCATCGCCGATGGCGGCACCGGAACCGTCTACCGTGCGCGGCTGGCCAATGGCGCCGCCGCCGCGGTGAAGGTGGCCTCGGCGGGTGCCCGCCCGAAGGCCGCGCGCACACGCTTCGCCCGGGAACGCGGGATCCTCGATCGCCTGCATCATCCCGGCATCGTCCGTTCGATGGGCGATGGGCACACCGACGATGGCCGTGCGTGGATCGCCACCGAACTCGTCGCGGGGGTGCGGATCGACACTGCCTGCACCCGACGCACCTGCACCGACGCCGAACGCATCCACCTGGTCATGCAGTTGCTTGACGCGCTCGACCACGCGCACGCAAACGGCGTGGTGCACCGGGACGTGAAGCCGTCGAACGTGCTCGTCGACGACGCCGGCACCGCGACGCTCATCGACTTCGGCGCGGCGCGCGACCTGGCAACCCCGGACCTGCCGGCATCCGACGCCACCGAGACCGGCAGCATCGTGGGCACCCTCGCGTGGATCAGCCCCGAGCAGGCCGATCCCTCGATCGGGCCGATCGGACCCGCGGTCGACGTCTACCAATCCGCGCTGCTTCTCTACCGGCTGCTCACCGGCGCGATGCCGTATCCGGTCGAATCGAGCCATCCTGCGGCGCTGCTGCGGGCGGCGCTCGCCCCGGACCGCGTGCATGCATCGCACCGCCGACCGGACCTCGATGGATCGCTCTCGAAGCTCCTCGGGCGCGCGCTCGAACGCGACCCCGCGCGCCGGCCGCCGAGCGCACGCGAGTTCTGCCTGGAGCTGATGGACGCCTGCTGCGTGCTCGGCTAGCGCGCCGGCGCGAACTCGACGAGTGCCCACCCGCGGTGGTCGGAGCGTCGTTGCGGCGCCGGCACCCCTTCGAGCGCCACGAGCCGGTCCACGATGTGCGTCGCGGCGGCGAGGCACACCGAGCCCTGCGCGCGCGCGGACGCGAGCCGCGCCGGGAACGATGCGTCGTCCACCAGCCGTCCGTCATCCTCCGCACGGCCCAGCCCGTTGCGGAACTCGCGCGGCGCGTCGACCACCACGAAGTCCTCGCGGTCGATGAACCAGGCCGACGCATGCGCCAGCTTCTGGTCGCAGAAGAGCGTGCCTGCGCCGCGCAGGACCGAACGCTCGGACTCGACCGTTCGCCCGGACGCCAGCGCGTCGTCCAGCGCCGCATCCGGGAAGAGGAGCCCGAACGACGCCAGCGCGGCGACCGGCGACAGCCCCATCCACGCCAGGCGTCGCGGACCGGCCGGCGCGCGCTGCGCAAGCCAGTCGCCCGCGCCCCACAGCACCAGCACGGCCCCGAGCACCGCGGCATGCCCATGCGGCGCATCGAGCCACGCCCGAGACAGGAGCTCACGGGATGCATCTCCCGAAAGGGACAGCCCGAGTGCCGCAATCCCCAGCGCCCCGAGCGTCGCGCCCGGCAGGAACGCCGCGCCACGCGCCGCGCGCACCGGCATCGCCGCGAAGGCGGCCAGCAACCCCTCGACGAGGAGCCACGCCAGTGGCGGGAACACCGGGAGCGAATAGGTCGGCAGCTTTCCGCGGCTCAGCGACAGGAAGAGGAGCGGCCCGAGCACGGCGCACGCCGCAAACCGCACGCCCGCCGACTCGCGCGCGAGCGCGGGCCAGCGCCGCGCCGCCATCGGCAGCGTGACGATCCACGGCACCGCACCCAGCGGCACCACCAGCAGGTAGAAGGCCATCGGCTCCTTGGGCTGGTTCGACCCCGTGCCCAGGAAGCGCTGGACGTGCTCGTGCACGATGAAGCGGTGCCAGAACCCGGGCTCGGCGCGGCTCACCGCGATCGCCCACGGCAGCACGACGATCGCACCGACGACGAGCGGCACCCACGGCAGCGTGAACAGGTCGCGCCAGCGGCGCTCCCACGCAAGCCACGGCGCCACGGCCATCGCCGGGTAGACGAGCGACAGCAGGCCCTTGGTCATGAAGGCCAGCCCGGCCATCACGCCGGCCGCGGCCAGCCACGCCAGGCGCTCACGACCGGCGGGTCCGGTGGCCGCCATGAACACGGCCACCGAGGCAGACACCGTGAATGCGGCGATCGGCATGTCGAGGATGGCAACGCTCGCACCCACGGCCGGCAGCACCATCGTCATCGCGCACAGCGCCACCAGCGCACCGGTCACGGTGGCGTCGTCCCGTGAACGCCCCATCAGCATCGCGCCCCGGCGCGCGCCCACCGCGACGGCCAGCGCCGCCAGCCCGCCGCACAGCGCCATCGGCAGGCGGATCGCGAACCCCGTGTGCCCGAACGCCTCGATCGACACCGCCATCATCCACGTGACCAGCGGCGGCTTCTCGTAGAACTTGAACCCGCTCATCTGCAGGGCCAGCCAGTCGCCCCGCTCCGCCATCTGCGCGGCGATGCTGCCGTAGCGGGTCTCGTCGGCCGTGAGCACCGGCCGCGCCCCCAGGAACAGCACGTTCACCGCAAGGAACGCCGCCACCGCGGCAAGGATCGCGCGTCTGGGGGACATCGCCGGGCGAGCATAGCCGTGGCCCGGGCTACGCTCCGGACCACGGAGGTCACCCGCATGTCCATCGCCCCGCTCGCCGTCGCCGCCCTGCTCGCCGCCGCACCCGACGCTCCCGCGCCGGGGACGTCGCTCACCGTCTATTCCTCCGCGGACCCCGCGGGCTTCGACCCACGGCAATTCGTGCAGCAGCAGCGCATGAGCGGCATGGACAACGTCTGGGGCGTGCCGGGCTACGGCGTGGTGAAGGTGGTGCGCACGGTGAAGGTTCCGAAGGGCACGGGCGACGTCGCCTTCACCGACGTCGCCGCGTGGATCGACCCGACCACGGTCTCCTTCGCCGACCTGCAGGACCCGACCACCACGGTGCTCGAGCAGAACTTCCAGTTCGACCTCGTCAGCCCCTCGAAGCTCATGGAGCGCTACGTCGACCGGCCGGTGTCCCTCACCGTCCCCATGGGCGACGAGGCGAGCAACGTCTCCGGCACCTTGCTCAGCGCCACGCAGGGCCAGCTGGTCCTGCAGACCGCCGACGGCCTGCGCGTGGTGCCCATGCAGGGCGCGCAGGTGCAGCTCGGGGCGCTTCCCGGCGGGCTCCTCACCAAGCCGACGCTCATCTGGAAGCTCTCGAGCAAGGAGGGCGGCGACCACCTCGTGCGAACCACCTACCAGACGGCCGGCATGACCTGGCGCGCCGACTACAACCTGGTGCTCGACGGCAGCGATGCCAATGCCGGCATCACCGCGTGGGTGACCCTCATGAACCTCTCGGGCGCGTCGTACCTGGACACCGAGCTCAAGCTCGTGGCCGGAAACGTGCAGAAGGTCGAGCCGCAGCGCCCGATGATGCGCGGCGTCCGGATGGAAGCCGTGGCCATGGCCGACGCCGCCCCCGGCTTCGAGGAGAAGTCCTTCTTCGAGTACCACCTGTACACCCTCCCGCGCCGCACCGACGTGCTGCAGAACTCGACGCAGCAGCTCGCGCTCTTCCCGCCGGTGGCCGCCTTCAAGGTGACCAAGGAGCTGGTGCTCGACCTCGCGGGCGGCGTCGGCGCGCCAGGTGCACCGATTCTCGACCGCGACTTCGTCATCGCGCGCAAGGGGAACCCCTCCGTCCTGGTGTCCTTCGAGAACCGCAGGGAGAACCAGCTCGGCATGCCGCTTCCGGCCGGCAAGGTGCGCGTCTACAAGGAGGACCCCGCCGACGGCACGCTCGAATTCGTGGGCGAGGACCTGATCGGCCACACGCCGCGCAACGAGACGGTGAAGGTGAAGCTGGGCGAGGCCTTCGACGTGGTGGGCGAGCGCACGCGCACGGACTTCTCGGTCGACAACGCGGCCCGGCGCATGACCGAGACCATCAAGGTCGAGGTGCGCAACCAGAAGTCCGTGGCGCAGAAGGTGCGCGTGCTGGAACGCCCCTACCGCTGGACGAACTGGCAGCTCACCCAGCAGTCCGACGACTTCACGAAGCTCGACAGCGCCACCATCGCCTTCGACGTCGAGATCCCGGCCGAGGGCACGAAGATCATCACCTACACCGCCACGTACGCCTGGTAGGCGGGCTCACGCCTCGCCGAGCAGGATCCGCACCGCAAGGTTCGCCTGCACGTGGGCGGCGACGCCCACGCGCGGCGCCATGAGCCCGCGCCCGGGCTCGGCGGCGCTTGCCAGGTCGCCCACCACGTACACCCGGCCGCCGAGCCGGCGCACGCCGATCGACGCCGCGTCGCCGTGCCCCGCCACCCCGGATGCGCCCACGAACGGCACGCCCGGGCGCGCCGACACGAATGCCTCGAGCAGCATCTCCTTCTGGTCGGCACGGTCGAAGGCCTCGACCAGGAGGTCGACGGACGCGAAGGTGGCCGCGACGTTCCCCGGGCCGAGCCGCACCGCGTGCGCCTCGATCGCCGCGTAGGGGTTGATGCGCCGCAGGTTGGCCGCAAGCGCCTCGGTCTTGGGCATCCCCAGCTGGTCCACGAAGTACTGCTGCCGGTTGAGGTTGCTGGGCTCCACCACGTCGAAGTCCGCGAGCACCAGCCGGCCGACGCCGACGCGCGCCAGCGCCACGGCAACCGCGGACCCCAGGCCCCCGAGCCCCGCGATCCCCACGCACGACCGCTTGAGGCGCAGATGCACGCCCGGGGTGTGGCGCGCCACCATCAGCGCCTCGAGCTCGTCCGCGCCTGGCACCTCGCCGCGGCGGATGAGCGTCACCTCGTCGCCGTCGCGCACGGCGTGGCCGCCGTCGACCACCGCGCCGTTCACGATCACGAGGTCCGCACCCGGCTTCACGCGTGCGCGCACCGCCGCCGCATCGGCCGCGGCGGGCATCTCGGTGGGACGGCCGTTGACAGTGATCCGCATCGGTTCCTCGCGACGGACGCGCAAGCCTAGCACCGTGCGGAAGCCTTCCCTTCCGTGCGCGATCGCCCGTTTCGGGGACCCGTCCCGTTTCGGGAGGCACCCCATCGCAACGACACTGCCATGAACCAGTCCCGCACGTGGGCGCGGACGGCGCGTTGCCGTCCGACTTCTCCGGCCGCCGGTCCTCCGCCGGGCCGCAACTCAGGGAGGCAACCGATGCCACGATCGATCCGGACCGTCCGTTCACTCGCCGCACCCCTCGCCGCCTGCGCCGCGGCCTTCGCGATGGCCGCCTGCGAGACCAAGCAGGCCTGCAAGACCAACGGCGACGGCACCATCACCGCCGAGCTCGCCTTCCCCACCGGCGACCGCTCAACCAGCGCCGTGCTGGTGCGCCAGTGCAGCCCCGGCGAGGTGCAGGTCGGCCGCGAGGCCGAGTACGTCATCGAGGTCGAGAACCTGACGCGGGGCGACCTGCAGAACGTCTCGGTCAACCTCGAGAACATGTCGAACATGCGCTACGTGAGCGCGAACCCGGCACCCGTCGAGGGCCCGAACGGGCATGTGTCGTGGATCCTGCCGGAGCTTCCCGCCAGGGAGATGCGCACCATCCGCCTGCGCGCCGTGCCGACGGGCGCCGGCACCGCAAGCAGCTGCCTGACCGCCAGCTACGCCAACATGCTCTGCGCCTCGACGTCGGTGGTCTCGCCGGCCCTGAGCCTGGAGAAGGAGGCGTCCCCCGGCGCCTGCACGGCCTGCGACGACATCTCGCTCACCTACGTGGTGCGCAACTCGGGCACCGGCACCGCGCAGGACGTGGTGGTGCGCGACACGCTGCCCGCGGGCCTGCGCACCGCCGACGGCCGCACGGCCATCGAGCTGAAGGCCGGCGACCTCGAGTCCGGCAAGGAGAAGCGCTTCACGGTCGCGGCGAAGGCCGAACGAAGCGGCACCTACGCCTCGTCGGCCTCGGCGTCCAGCGCGACCGGCGCCACCGCCACCTCGGACATGGCAGAGACCGTGGTCCGCCAGCCCGCGCTCGCCTTCAGCTGCGACGCCAACAACCGCGTCTTCGTCGGGCGTGACCTCGACTACCGGCTCACCGTCCGCAACGTCGGCCAGTGCGATGCCGCGGACACGGTGCTCAAGGCGGCCATCCCCAGCGGCGCGCGCTTCGTCTCGGCCGACGGCAACGGCAAGCTCGATGGCTCGAACGTGGTCTGGGACCTCTCCACCCTGCCCGCCGGACGTGCGCAGACCGTGCGCATGAACATCCGTCCCTCGGGAATCGGCGCCGCCAAGGTCCGCGCCAGCGCCGCGGCGCAGTGCGTGTCGACGGTGAACACCGAGTGCAGCACCGAGGTCTCGGGCGTGCCGGCCATCCTCCTCGAGGTGATCGACATGGTCGACCCGATCGAGGTCGGGCAGGACGTCACCTTCAGCGTCGTGGTCACCAACCAGGGTTCCTCGCAGGACTCGAACGTGAAGGTCGCGGCCACGCTGCCGCCCTCGCTCCAGTTCGTCTCGGGCACCGGCGCCACGGCCGTGAGCGGCAGCGGCCAGACGGTCACCATCGCGCCGATCGCCACGCTCGCCCCCGGCGCGCGCGTGGAGTGGAAGGTGGTCGCCAAGGCCAAGTCGGCCGCGGACGCCCGCAGCCGCTGGGAGCTCTCGAGCGACCAGTTCCGCAGCGCGATCTCCGAGACCGAGTCGACCACGCTCTACCAGCAGCAGTGACGGACCACGCCAACGGCCCGGGCCGCGGCGCCTCGGCGCCCGGTCCGGGCCGGGCGGAAGGGGCGGCGGACCCACGGTCCGACGCCCCTACTTCGTTTCCGTTCTTCGTTTCCCAGTCAGAAGAGCAGCTGCAGCTGTCCCCGCACCACCACCTCGCCGGCGCCCTGGCCGGTCCCCGACGGCCGCCAGTCCGCACCCCCGATGTTCTCGCCGAAGAGGCCGTTCTGGAAACGCACCGGGTTGAACGCGTACCCGCCGTCCAGCGAGAACTTCAGCGCGTTCTTATTGAAGTACCAGTTGAGCCCGAGGGTGACGATGTTGAGCGTCTGGGCATTCAGCGCGTTGAGCGCGTAGTTGGCGGGATCGAACCCGCTCTGTACCCAGAGGCCCTCCCAGCGGGCCACGAACTCGAGCTCGGGCACGATGAAGACGCCGCCCTGCACGATGGCACCCAGCGAGAGCGCGCCCTCCGGCCAGGTTCGCATTCGGGATGATCGTGCCGTTGCCGACCGCCTGGCGCTCGAGCGGCGGCGATCCGCTCGCCCGCTGCACGTTGACCGCCAGGCCCAGCATGGCGCCGAACGGGCTTCCCACCCAGCCCTGCATGTCGCGGAACTGCCCCCATAGGCGTAGCGAACCTGGATCTGTCCCTCCAGGTTGAGCCGGAAGTTGCCGTCGGGGCTGGCGATGAAGAAGTTCTGGTCGTGACCGCTGGTCTCGGCCTCGAGCTGGCGGATCCGCTCGTCCTGCATCCGGGACTTCTGAAGCAGCGCATCCAGCTCCCGCTGCATGGCCTGGAACCGGTCGACGAGCTCATCGCGCCAGATCAAGCACCGGCCGCCACCGCAGCCGCCTTGTTGATCCCCGCCGCCAGGGCCGACAGGTCCGCGTCAAGCTTCCGCTCCTCGGTCAGCGCCAGCTGCAGCCGGGCGACCGACTGCGGGAACCCCAGCAGCTCCACCCAGCTGCGCGCGCACCCGTAGCCGGCGATCCGGTCATGGGCGATGTGCTGCACGCCGGCGATGATGGCCGCGTCCCGGACGCCCGAGTCCGTCTTGGTGGCCTTGGCGAGGTCCACGCAGTCGCGCGCCAGGCCCTTCATGCCCTCGGTCTCCGCGCGCGTCGGGTGCGGTCGAACGCCGAGCTCGCGGAACACGTCGTCCAGCCGTCGCTCGCGCTCCTTCGCCGAATCGCCGTCGCGGCGAAGGAGCGCCGCCAGCCGCTGGTCGGACGCCGTACGCGAAAGCTCGGGCATCAGCTTCGCGGCGCGGCGCTCGGCAGCGTAGAGCTCGTTGAGCTGCGTGACGAGGAGGTCCTTGAGGGTGTTCATGGGCATGCGTCGAAGCATCCGCGGAAACACGCCCGTCCCCAAGCCGGAAAGTGCCGCGCTTTGGCGGGGTGTGCGCGCCGCTCCCCCGCCGGGGCACCGCACGCCGCGGATTCACTACCGTACGCACATGGAGCACGCATCCCCGAGGCACCACGCCATGCTCGCGTTCCAGGCGCTGGTGGCCGCGACGACGGTCGCGGCGTCGGTGCTGGTGCCGCTGCAGCTGGCGTTCCCGGAGTCGGGGGTGTGGACGGGCCTGGGCCTCGACGTCGCGGTCACGCTGGTCTTCGCGATCGACGCCGTGGTCAACCTCGCGAGCGCACGCCGCCCGTCGGGGCCGCACGCGCAGGTACCGAGCCGCGGGCGCACCGCATGGTGGACCGCGGTCGACGTCGCGGCCGCAGTGCCCTTCGACCTGATCATCCCGGAGCCCCTGGCCATCCTTCCTCGGATGCTGAAGGTCTTCCGCCTGGCGCAGTGGTTCGGCTCGTGGCGGATCCGCTTCTTCAAGCGTGCCGAGCTGGTGAAGCTGGGCATCTTCGCCTTCTGGCTGCTGCTCACCGCGCACTGGCTCGCCTGCGCCTGGAGCTCGATCACCCCGACCTACGAGGGCGACGCGGCCACGCGCTACCTCGCGTCCTACTACTGGGTGGTGGAGACGCTGGCGACGGTCGGCTACGGCGAGACCACGCCCGTCACCAACCTGCAGCGGGTCTTCGCGATCGGCGTGATGCTGACGGGCGTCGCCGTCTACGGCTACGTCATCGGCAACGTCGCCGGCATGCTGGCGCGGCGCGACCCGGCGAAGTCGCAGTACTTCGAGAACATCGACCGCCTGAACACCTTCATCAAGCACCGCGACCTGCCGCCCGAGCTGCGCGCGCGGATCCTCGACTACTACGCCTACGTCTGGCGCCGCCGGCTCGGGTTCGACGAGGCGTCGTTCCTGGGCACCCTGCCCCCCGGGCTGCGGCGCGAGGTGGAGATGGAGCTGAAGCGCGACCTGCTCTCGCGAATCCCGCTCTTCCGAGGGCTGTCCGAGGCGTTCCTGGAGGAAGTGGCGCTCTCGCTGCGGCCGGACGTGTACGTGCCCGGCGAGCATGTCTTCCGCCAGGGCCAGCCCGGCGACCGGATGTACTTCGTCATCGAGGGAACGCTCAAGGTGCTGCGCGGCGACGACGAGGTGGGCCGGCTCTCCGACGGGAACTTCTTCGGCGAGGTCGCGCTGTTCACCAACCAGCCGCGCAACGCGTCCGTGCAGGCCGCCACCTACTGTGACCTCTACGCCCTCGACCGCGGCGCCTTCTCGCGCCTGCTCGAGCGCTTCCCCGACATCGGCGAGCGGCTGCGCGAGGTGGCACTGACCCGCCACGGCACGCCGGCGGCGGCGCCTGCCCCGTCCACGTCGCCCCCCACGCCACCCGCCGCGCCATGACCCCGGTCGCGCTGACGATCGCCGGCTCCGATCCCTCGGGCGGCGCCGGGCTGCAGGCCGACCTCAAGGCCTTCCACGCGCACGGCGCCTACGGCGAGGCCGTGGTCACGCTGCTCACCGTGCAGAACACTCGGTCCGTGGCGGCGGTCGACGTGCTCGACCCGGCGTTCGTGCTGCGGCAGCTCGATGCGGTGGTCGCCGACATCCCGCCGCATGCCGCCAAGACCGGGGCCCTCGGGAGCGCCGCGGTGATCGAGGCGGTGGCGTCGCGGGCGCGGTCGTTCGCGTTCCCGCTGGTCGTCGACCCGGTGATGGTGAGCAAGCACGGCGCGCCGCTGATGGCCGACGACGCAGTGGACACGTTCGTGCGCTTCCTGCTTCCCTGCGCGCACCTGGTGACGCCGAACCTCGCGGAGGCATCGCGCCTCGCCGGCATCGAGGTGCGCGACGCGGACGGCATGGAACGCGCGGCGTGCGCCATCGCCTCGCTCGGCGCGCGCCACGTGCTGGTGAAGGGCGGACACCTCGACGGCGACGCGATGGACCTGCTGTGGTCGGACGGCCGCGCCACATGCATGCGCGCGCCGCGCATCGCCAGCACGCACACCCACGGCACCGGCTGCATCCTGTCGGCGTCGATCACGGCGCGCCTGGCGCACGGCGAGCACCTCGTGGACGCGGTCGCCGAGGCGAAGCGCTTCGTCCGAACGGCCATCGAGCGCGCCCCCGGCCTCGGCGGCGGGTGCGGACCGATCGACCTGTTCGCGCCGGTCACGCCCCCGCGCGCCCGGCCCGCGAATACACCACGCTCGTGACCACGAGCAGGATGCCGGTCACCATCAGGGCAACCACGCGCCACACGGGCTCCGCGTCGGACATGTCGATCACCAGCACCTTCGCCGCGACGGTGCCCAGGAGCACCAGGCCCACCCAGCGCGTGCGCACGTCCGCTCGGCGGAATCCAATCACCACCAGGCCCACGGCCACCAGCGCCGCCCACGCGCTCAGGGCCACGCGCTGGATCGCCACGGTCGACGCAAACGGCGGGCTCACTGAGGGCTCGAAGAACTTCACCACCATGGCGGACGTGAAGACGATCGCCGCGAGCGCAAAGAGGCCCGGGAGCAGCGGGCGCAGCGCCCACGCGCACCCCGCAATCACGAGCGCCGCGAGCGTCGACGTGTTGAGCAGCCAGTGCTCCAACCACGTCCGTCCGGCGCCCGGCGCGGCCGCCTCGGCGACTGCCACGAAGAGCACGGCGCAGGTGGCAAGCCCGACGCCGACCTGCCCGACCGACTCCACCATGTCCATGCGCACGCGGCGCGCCCAGATGGTGCCGAGGGTCGCGATCACGCCCACCGCCATCGCGGCGAACTCGATCCCCGAGCGCTCGGCGGCAACCCCGTCGCCACGCAGGTGCGTCTCGATGACGAGCAGCACCGCCACTGCCGCCAGCCCGAACCCGAGCCCCGCCGCCGCCGGCACCTGCCCGAACCGCTCGGCGCGGTAGCGGCGCGAGACCAGCGCCAGCACCGCGCACACCAGCGCCGCCAGCACCATGCCGCCCGCAGGGCGCGACGGCGGACCGTCGAGCCCCGTCGCCTCGACGAGCGTCACGACGTACCACCCGCACGCGGCGATCAGTGCCCACGTCATCGACACGAGCTTGACCAGCGCGTGCGTGCGCCCCGCAAGCACCGCCGCCACGGGAATCGCAAGCAATGCCGCAAGCGCCGCATACCGGTCGCATGCCAGGAACGACAGCACCGTCCACGCGATCGCCGCGCACCCCGCCAGGAACACCGACCCGGCGCGCGGCCGGCCCGATGGGTCGCTTCCCATCGACCACGCACGCGCCGCGAAGAGCAGCGCGAACGCCACCGCCACCGGCGACCAGAGGCCGGTCGAGATGCGGACGCCCCACATCGACTGCTCGCCCGACCCGGCCGCCGGGTGCTGCCACACCACCGTTCCCGCGACGCCGAGCCCCGGCAGCAGCTTGAACGCCGCGAGCGCCAGCACCGAGAGCACCATCGACGCGAACCCGAGGCCCGCCAGGATCGGCGTGCGCGACGACCGGCCCATGTGCACCGTGACCACGCCGAGCACCGCCCAGGCGGCCGGCAGCGCATCGCCGCGCACCAGGATCCCGACCTGCACCAGGATCAGCGCCCCGCCCAGCACCGCCAGCACCTTCGCCTGCTGCGCCGCGGCCGACACCATCGCGGACGACGCCGGGTCTTCCTCGGCATCGCGCACGTCGACGCCACCCGCCGGCACCAGCGCGCGCAGCGGCACCGCGGCGCCTGCGCACGCACCCGCCATCACGAGCGGGATCCACGCGTGTACGTCCGCCCACGGGAAGGCGTTTCGGATGCCGTGCACCGCGATCGGCGCGGCCACCAGCGTCGCGCCCACGGAGTACGCCAGGTTCATCGTCCGCAGCCGCCCCTGCATGGCGGCGTAGGTGCACTCCCCCACCGCCATCGCCCACCACAGGAACACGAACGATGCGATGGTCACCGACGGCTGCCAGCCGACGGCCATGCAGAGCTGGACGCCTGCCAGGGCCTGCAGAACGCCCGCATGCCGGAACCAGGCGAATGACGGCGGACCCACGCGCGCCAGCACCAGTGCGATCGCGTAGGTCGCGGTGAACGCCGCGCCGGACATCACGAGCTGCCCGGGCAGTTCCATCACCTCGGGACGGTTCCACCCCATGAACGCCGGCACCAGGTACGCGCCGACCAGGCTGATGCCGCCGACCACGGGTTCGGACGAGCGGTAGGTCACCAGCCCGCCGGCCACGGCCACCGCGACGCCCGCCAGGAGCGCCGCGCCCGGCCCGAACACGTCAAACGGCGTGACGCCCGCGCACGTCGAGACGTAGAGGCCGCCGATGCCCGCCGCCTGCAGGGCCGCGCTCGGGAAGCGGCCGATCCGCTCGCGAAGCACGCTTCCCGCGACGACGAACGCGCCCGAGAGCGCGTAGGCAAGCCCGAGCTTGACGGACGGCGCCAGTCGGCCGAGCCACCCCTGCTCGATCACGAAGCGCGCGAAGACCGCGATCGCGGCGATGACGATGATGCCGCCGACCCATGCCGCGACCTTGACGCCGAGGAAGCGCTCGAGGCCATCGCGGTGCGCGATGGCGGCATCGGGCGTGCGGGCGGGTGCGGAGTTCGGCGCAGGTGCAGGGGCCGGCGCGGGCATCGCAGGCGCAGGTACCGACACCGGTGCGCTCGGCGGCACCGGCGGCTCCTTCTCCCACGCCACGCCGCTCAGCCGGCGCTCGATCCCCGATAGGCGTGCCTCGATCGCCGCCAGCCGGTCGCGAAGCCCCTGATCGTCCATGGGCGCAAAGGCTAGTTGCCCCCCGGATCCCCTGTCCCGGCGCGCGGGCTCAGCCGATCATGCCCACCGCCCGGGCCGCCAGCATCAGCAGGACGGTCATCGCGATCGTCACCTGCAGCATCATGCCCAGCTGGATGGAGGCGCGCAGCGGCACCGGGATGGTCGGCCCGAACGTGCTGGACGTGTTGAAGGACAGGAAGAAGTAGTCCATGTACCGGGGCACCCAGCCCTTGAGGGACCGGAAGCCGAGCGTGCCCTGCGGGAACAGGATGCCGGGGTAGTCACGCTCGTCGCCGTCGGCGTACAGGTGGTGGTGCGTGTGGTCGAAGCGCCAGTAGTAGGCCGCGAACACCGCGACGTTCTCTGCATACACGAGGCCCGCCGAGAGGAGCAGGAACCCGGGATCGTCCTTCGGGTCGAAGAGCGACACCACGAGCCCCGCCACGTTCACCACCAGCGCCAGCAGCGCCAGGAAGAGCGACAGGTCGAACATCCGGACGAACGACCGGCCGGTGCGCATGAACCAGAGCCCCAGCGCCACCGCCGACGACGCCAGCGCCAGGGGGCTCACCCACACGTCCACCGACTGGAAGGCCAGCACCGCCCGCGACGGCGCCTCGTCCGTCAGGCGCAGCGCCGAGGACGTACCCAGGTCGATCAGCGATGCCGCCATCAGCGTGACGAGCAGCCCGCCTGCCGTGCCCCTGAGGCCGGTGCGCAGTTCATGGTGCTCGGGCACGGTCGCCATGGAGTGAGTGTAGGGGCGCGGCCTCGCCTCACCGTCGGCGCAGCACCATCCCCAGCTCGTGCATGCCGTTGGGGTGGGGCACGCGCGCGTATGGCGGGGCCGGCCACTCCCAGCGCGCATCGTCGAAGAGCATGCGCATCGCGTTGATGTCGCAGTGGTACGGCGGGCCCTCGATGATGCCGGCATCGACGGCTTCCGGTCGCGGCCGCTGGGCCAGCATCGCAAGAAGCACCCCGCCCGGCCGCAGCCACGCCGCAAGCGCCGTCTCGTAGGCACGCCACATGGACGGGTGCATGGCGCACAGGCACGTCTGCTCGTAGACGGCATCGAACGGCCGCGCCGGCCGCCACGCGCACACGTCCGCATTCATCACCTCGGCGCGAAGCCCACGTTCGGCAAGAAGCGTTCGCGCGCGTTCGCACGCCTCGGCCGACACGTCAATGCCCTCGGCCTTGAACCCGCGTCCGGCAAGCTCGGCGACATCCCACCCGCGCCCGCAGCCGGGAACCGCCACGCGCGCCCCCGGCACGATCACTCCTGCCGCGAGCCACTCGACCAGCTGCGGCCCGGCGCCGCCGCGGTCCCACGGCGTGTCGCCGCGGGCGAAGCGGTCGTCCCAGAATGCGGCGTCCGGACCGGCCACTGCTCAGCGCGGGGGCTTCGGCGTCAGCGCGGGCGACGGGTCGGTGTGGTGGTGCACCATCTTCCACGCATCGCCTTCCCTTCGGAACACGTTCGTCGCGCGGAAGCGGAGCTCCACCACCTTGCCGCCGATCATGACGCCGTCGCCGCGCTCGAGGCACGTCGCGATCGCGTGGTCGCCGGCCTGCACCACCTTCACGTCCTCGCAGGTGATGGTGCCGCCCATCTTGAGCGCGGCCTCGGCCCGGAACTGCTCCTCGACGGCCGGCCACCCGACGTGGCGCTTGCCGTCCGGGCCGAAGTCCGAGACGTCGGGCGAATGCGACCAGACCGCGTCCATGCCGTCGGCGCTGCCGGCCATCAGGCGGTTGATCGCGGCGTAGAAGGCCTCGTTGGCGGCGAGCACGTCCGCCTGCTGCTCGCCGGCGTGGTCGAGCGCCTCGTGGACGAGGCGGTGGGCGGCCATGCGGGCGCAGCCGGCCGCACCGGCGGCGCCGAGGAGCGCGGCGATCGAGAGGGCCGAGGCGATTCGGATGGTGTTCATCGGCGGTGTTCCTGGGGTGGTGCGGGCCGCGCTCAGCGTCGGGACACCGGGGCAATCGTGGCGTCGGCGTGGTGGTGGATCATCTTCCAGGCGCTGCCCTCGCGGATGAAGACGTTGGTGGCGCGCGTGCGCACGGTGACCGGCGTGCCGTCGGCCAGCGGCGCGCTGGACGCCTCGATGCAGGTGACGACGCCCATCTCGTCGCCGACGAACGCCGCGGCACCCTCGCAGGAGATGGTGCCGCCCATGGCCTGGGAGGCCTCCTCGCCGAAGCGGTGCTCGACCTCCGGCCACCCGTCGAGCATCTTGCCGAAGGGACCGAAGTCGGAGACGCCGTCGCGGTGCGACCAGACGCCCGCCATGGCAGAGGGGTCGCCGGACAGGACCTTGCCGAGCGCGGCATAGAACCGGTCGTTTGCGGCGAGCAGGTCCGCCGCCTCGGTGCTGGCCCCGGGGGCCTGGCCGGTGGCGGCGGTTTCCAGTCCGGGCGCGGCGGCGAGCGCGGCACAGGCCAGCGCCAGGCAGGCGGCACGTGAGGACGCAATCCCGAGCGGACGATTCATCATGGACGGGGATGGTAACGGTCGCAAGCCATCGCACGGGGCGTCACCGATACGCTCCTGCACTGGTGCATCAAGAGTCCGGAACTCCCATGGACCCGATGCCGGTGGTCGTCATCCGCTGGCTTGCGCGCGCCGCGAGCCTGGCGAGCATCGGGCTCCTCGTCGCCTTCGCCACGAGCGGCGGCAGCTGGCCGACCGCGCTCGAATGGGCGCTCATCGCATGCTTCCCCGTCGGCACGGTCGTCGGCATGGCGATCGCCTGGCGCAAGGAGATCGCCGGCGGGCTGGTGACGCTCGCGAGCCTCGTGGCCTTCTATGCGATCTACGCCGTCGCCGGCGGCGGGCCGCCGACCGGTCCGTGGTTCGTCGCCTTCGCCGCGCCGGGGCTGGCCTTGCTCGGCTGCGGGATTGCCTCGCGCCTCAGCGGCGGCGGCGCGACCGACCGAGTCCCGCCAGGCCAAGCGCCGCGATGACGCCGGGCGCCGGCACCGGGACGGCGCTGATCGAACCCGTCATCCACGCCTCGTTCATGTAGTCCCCCGCGCTCGGGGCGATGTTCCACACCTGGCCGATGATCGAGTACTGGCCGGCCGTGAGCGTCAGGGAGAAGATCGTGGTGTCCGGCGTGAACGCCGACCAGATCGAGCCGGACGGACCGGTGACCGCCAGCGCCATGATGGATCCCTGCGCGACGTTGCGCCCGAGGTCGAAGTACATGGTCGCGATGGCCGCCTCGTTCACCGTGAAGTCGAGCCGGTACTCCGCGTAGGCGTCGTAGCCGCCGAAGCCCGGGGGCGTCGCGTTGAGCACGGCCTTCGCGTTGAAGCTGAACTGGTCGCCGGCCAGCGACGAGCCGATCGAGGCGAACTGGAGCATGCCGGGCGCGCTGGCGGCGCGCGAGGCGTACCAGGGCGAGATGCCCGTGAACGTCGACTCGTCGCCGACGCTTCCCGCGCTGATCCCGGCGCGCATCAGCTGGTTGGTGTACGAGAAGATCGACGCCTCGGCGGCGGAGGCGGTGCAGGCGGCGACAGCGGCCGCAACGATGGTTCGATGCATGGTCCCTTCCCTCTTGTCCGGGATCGCGCCCGGCCGGATGGCCGGGACCGCGGCCCGATGACCGACCCTACCCCCGATCCCGGACATTCCAAGCGGAATCCGCGCGGGCGGAGCAGGAACCCGCCCGCGCAGGCCGACGACGACCGATAGCGGAGGGATCCAGGGTGCAGACCGTGAGAAACGACCCGGACCATGGACCGGTACGTGCCATACTTCGCGCAGATGCGGCGCACTCCCAGGCATGCCTCGATCGCGGCCGCGCGGGCGGGAGCGTTCGCATGGCTTGCAGCGGCCGCCGCCGTCACGGCCGCCCCGCCGACGCCGTCCGGATACCAGTTCCGCCTGGTCGCCCCGTATCCGGGCGACCAGTTCAGCACCGCGACCGCCGTCAACGACCACGGCGATGCCGATCGGCCCGCTGGTCGATCCGTCGCAGGGCGCGTGGGCCGTGATGGGGGCGTCGGAGATCAACAACGCCCGCATGATCCTCGCGTCGGCGAGACGTGGCCCCGCATTCAGCATCACGGAGCTGGTGCGCCTGGTGCCGATCCGGCTCGGCGACCTGAACGACGACGGGTTCGTCGACGGCGTGGACCTCGGGATGATGCTCGGGGCGTGGGGTTGAGCGGCGGCGGCGGCGCGCGCCTCACCCGCCGAGCCGCCACAGCTTCCGGACGGCGCCCTCGACCCGGTCGATGACCTCGCGGGGCGTTCCCCGGCGCGCCAGCACGTGGCGCGCGATCGCCGTGCCGGTCTCGCCTTCCTCGACGATCACGGCATCCGCACCCGCCGCGAGCAGCATCTCGCGCTCCGTCAGGTACCGCGCACGCACCGTGATCTCGACCTTCGGGTCCAGCTCGCGCGCCGAACGCACGATGCCGGCCGCACCCTCCGGGGTGCTCAAGGTCAGCACCAGGTGCGACGCGCCGCGGATTCCCGCGCTCTCCAGCACCTCGGCCCGGCCGGCGTCGCCGTAGACGGCGGGACGTCCATGCCGCGCCAGCGACCGCACCGTGTCGATGTTCATGTCGACGACGACGGTGCGGAAGCCGGCGCCGGTGAGCAGCGCATCGACCAGGCGCCCCACCGGCCCATGGCCCACGATCACCGCACGCGGCCGATCGTCGCCCGGCCGGACCTCCACTGCCCCGGACCCCGCCTCCGCCGCCCGGTGCGCGTGGCGCGAATCGAGCAGGCGCCACAGCCAGGGAATCCGCGCGATCCCGCGCTCCAGGCGGTCGACCGAGCGGAAGAGGATCGGGTTCACGGTGATCGACAGCATGGCCACGGTCACCAGCATCTCCATGCCGCCCTCGTGGAGCAGCCCGCTCCCGTCGGCGACCTGGCCGAGGATGAACGAGAACTCGCCGATCTGCGCCAGGCCGATCGCCACGACGAGCGCCGTCCGCACCGGATAGCCGAGCACCGCCACGACCGCGACCGCGACCAGCGGCTTGACCACCATCACCACCACCAGGCCCGCGAGCACCAGCCCGGGTTCGTCGGCGATGAACGCCGGATCGATGAGCATGCCGACGGACACGAAGAAGAGCACCGCGAACGCGTCGCGCATCGGCAGCGCGTCCGCGGCGGCCTGGTGGCTGGTGGGCGACTGCCCGACGACGATGCCGGCGAGGAACGCCCCGAGCGCCATGGACGCCCCGAACACCGTGCCGGCCACGACGGCAATCGCCACCGACAGCACGAGCACGGTCAGGGTGAACAGCTCGCGCGAGCGAAGCTTCGCCGCCTGCTCGAGGATCCACGGCACCACGCGAGAACCGCCGAGCAGCACGATCGCCACCAGCACCGCCAGCTTGCCGAGCGCCCACCCAAGGGTGATCCACCACGGCTCGCGCACGGCGGCGCCCGCCGCAGCGGCGGCCGCCGCATCCACGTCGCCGACGGCAAGCATCGGCACGACCACCAGCGCGACCACCGTCAGGATGTCCTCGACGATCAGCCAGCCGACCGCCACGTGGCCGTGCGCGGTGGCCAGCATGCCCCGGTCGGTCAGGACGCGCATGAGGACCACGGTGCTCGCCACCGCCATCGCCATGCCGACCACGACGCCCGCCGTCGGCGCCCAGCCGAACCACAGCAGGATCACCGTGGCTGCCGCGGTCGCGACGGCGCTCTGGATGATGGCGCCCGGCAGCGCGATGCGGCGCACCGCCCACAGGTCCTTGACGTGGAAGTGCAGGCCCACCCCGAACATCAGGAGGATCACGCCCAGTTCCGCCAGCTGCTGGGCGGCAGCCGCGTCGCCGACGAAGCCCGGCGTGTGCGGGCCGATCACGATGCCCGCGAGCAGGTAGCCGACGATCGGCGACAGCCCGATGCTCTGGGTGATGATGCCGAGCACCCAGGCGCCGACGAATCCCGCGGCGATGGTCGTCAGGAGCGGAAGCGAGGAGGCGGCAGCGAGCATGATGGGGCCAGACGGGGCGCCGAACTGTAGCCGCGCATCCGCCGCCATACGATCGAGCCGTGGATCCGAAGGAACTGGTCGACCGGCTGCGCGATCCGGGCGCGTTCCCGGATGCCGTGGGGGCATCGGTCGACGTGGCGCAGACCCACGCCTCCGTCGTCTTCCTGGTGGGCGACACCGCGTGGAAGGCGAAGAAGCCGGTCGACCTCGGGTTCCTCGACTTCTCGACCCTCGAACGCCGTCGCGCCGACTGCGAGCGCGAGCTGCGGCTCAACCGACGGATGGTGCCGGGGATCTACCGCGGGCTTGCGGCGGTCGTTCGCGAGGGAGATCGGATCCGAGTCGTTCGCGAGCCTGCGGAGGGCGCGCAGGTGATCGAGTGGCTGGTCGAGATGCGCCGCCTGCCTGCCGGCGGCATGCTCGACCGCCTGGTTCCCGCAGGCGGGGTGACCGAACGCCACCTGCGCGACTTCGCGAGGCGCCTGGCCGATTTCCACGCGCATGCCGCCGCCGGCCCGGACGTCCGGCGCCATGGGGCGCTCGACGTGGTGCGTGCCCGTCAGGACGACTGCCTCCGCAGGCTCGCCGAACACGCCGCGAACCCGACGCCCGGGCTCGATCCGCCGCTCGATGCCGCCTTCGTCGGCGCGCTCGACCGCACCGCGCGCGCATGGCTCGACCGCATCGCCCCGACGCTCGAGGCGCGACGGCGCGACGGCCGCGTGCGCGACGGGCACGGCGACCTGCAGGCGGCCAACGCATGCATGGTCGACGGCCGCATCGAGGCATACGACTGCCTGGAGTTCGAGGACGCGTATCGCTGCGCGGACCGGGCGATGGATCCGTCGTTCCTGGCGATGGACCTCGATCGCTTCGGCCGTCCTGATCTGGCGGAGTCGTTCCTGGCCGCCTACGCGGACGCCGCCGGGGAGCGCGGCATCGACGAGCTCTTCCGCTACTTCCGGATGCACTACGCCATCGTGCGAGCGATGACGGAGTCGATCCGCCTGCACCAGCCGGAGACGGCGGCCGCCGACCTGCCGATCATCGCCGCCAAGGTGCGCGCGTACGCGCTCCTTGCGGCGGGCTATGCCCTCGAACCCGCCACCGTGCTGGTCATGGGCCTGCCGGCCACCGGCAAGAGCACGCTGGCCGCGCATCTCGCGCGCGCCATGCGCGCCGCGGTCCATTCGAGCGACCTCGTCCGCAAGGCGTTGCATGGCGTCGCCCCCACCGACCGCGCGGATGCCGGGGCGTACGCCACCAGCGCGACCGATGCGACCTACCGCGCGCTCGCGGGCATGGTCGCCGGAGCCGAACGCACCGTCATCGTCGACGCCTCGCAGCGCACGCGGGCGCAGCGCGCACCGCTGATCGCGGCCGCCGCCGCGCGCGGCGTGCCGTGGATCCTGGTCGACGTCGATGCCGACCGCCGAACGATCGAGTCACGCATGGCGCGCCGCGCGGCAGATCCAACTCGCATCTCTGACGCCGACCTCGCCGTCCACGACCGCCTGCGCGCGGAACGCGAAGCGCCCGACGAGGTCCCGTCGGCCCACCGCATGCAGCTCACGAGCGAGGATCGGCCGGGATGGCTCGACGATGCCGCGGCGGCGGTGCTGACGCGGATGCTCGCCGACCCCGCCCCGCGCTAGCCTTCCCGCCATGCGCGGGATCGTCGCCCTCTACGCCGCCAGCGTCGTGTACGCGGTCATCCGCTACGTGGCGTTCGCCCCGAGGAATGCCGGCAACATCCCGGTGTTCATCGTGAACAAGGCGGTGGCGATGGCCGCGGTCCTGTGCATGGCGCTCGGCTTCCTGGCGGCGCTGCGCCGCATGCGGGGGCGCGCCGGGGGCACCGACCCCGCGACGTGGTTCCGTGCCGGGGTGTTCGGCGCAGTCTGGCACGTGCCGATGTCGCTCGCCATCCTGGACCCCGCGTACTTCAAGGAGTTCTTCGCGCCACCCGCCGATCCGGCCGCGGCGCCGCGCCTGTCGACCGCCGGCGAGCTCGTCTTCATGTTCGGCGGGCTGGCCGCGGCGACGGTGTTCCTCCTGCTCCGTCCGAATTGGACGCCGCGCGAGCGATGGCGCCTGTCGCTCGCCGCGAGCGCCGTGCTGCTCTGCCACGTGCTCTGCATGGGCTGGTGCCGCGGCCTCAACATGACCGCCAGCCACGCCTACCTGCCGCCGATGTGGCTCCTGAGTGCCATCGGCATCGCACTCGGTGGATGGTGGCTGCTGCGCAGCCGGCCCGCGGATGGCGGCGGTGCGCCGGACCGGGCGTGAGCGACGCCCGCGAGGCCGCCGGGGACGTACCCTCACCGGCATGGTGCTGATCCCCGTCCTCGCCGCCCTTGCGCAGGCGCCGGCGGACGAGCCGCGGATGATGCCCTACCTCGCGTCGGCGAACCTGCTGGCGGTCGACTGCCTGCAGTCCGGGGCGATCATCGGCACCGACCCCGTGTCGGACGCGGCACAGGCGACGAAGACCGCGCTCGCGGGCCTCGGGATCCGGTACGCACTCTGGCAGTCCTACGACTTCGTCGGCGTCACCGGCGCGCAAGCCGGCGAACGTACCGCGTTCAACTACTACTCCACGGAGTTCTACGGTTCGTGGAACGCCTTCTCGTCGCACGAGCTCGGCGGCACGGCGGGCTGGCTCACCTTCGGCGCCGCCGCCGGCACCGGCCTCGGCTACGACGCCGCCTCGGAAGGCCCGCGCCGGAGCATCGGCTCGCTCGGCACCCCGATGGGCGTCGACAACGGCCAGCACGCGTTCGTCCAGCAGCTGGCGTGGCAACAGTCGTTCCTCGACGGCGAGCTGGTCGTGACCGCGGGGATGCTCAACCCCGACTACTACCTCGACCTGAACACCTACGCCAACAACCAGTACAACCAGCTGCTCAACGAGGAGTTCTCGACGCCGTCGCTGCTGCCCTGGTCGCGGCAGGCGATGGGCGTCGTGGTCCAGTGGCAGCCCACGGACTGGTTCTATTCCATGTGGTCGAGCGCCGCCAACGACACGCAGGCGGGCCAGATGCCCTTCGACGGGATCTCCGCCGACGACTGGACCAACACGTTCGAGTTCGGCGTGCTGACGGAGGACCTCCTCGGCCTCGGGCCGGGGATCTACCGCGCCATCCCGTTCGTGGCCACGGTCGAGGGCAGCACCGGCGGCGGCGTGCTGTTCAACGTCGAGCAGCGGCTCGGCCGGGACGGCGCCCTCGCCTTCTTCGCGCGCGGCGGCTTCGGAAACCCGAACGTCACGCAGCTCGGCGGCACCGAGGCGTCCTTCGCGGGCGGCCTCGCGGTGCTTGCGCCCGCGGACACCACGTTCCTGCGCGGCCTGCAGTCGTCCCTGGCGGCAGGCTTCTACTGGCTGGACTCCGCCGTCGCCGGGACGCCCAACGCCCAGGAGTGGGGCTTCGAGGTCACGTACGTGCTGCAGCTGACCCCGACCCTCACCGTGCAGCCGGACCTGCAGGTCATCCTCGATCCCGTGTTCAACGCCCCGCATGACACGTCGGTCGCCCTGACGCTTCAGCTGAACATGCTGTGGTGATCTCGCGGGGCGGGCCCGCACCCCTGGCTCAGAACAGCAGCTGCAGCTGTCCGCGGATGACCACCTGCCCCGCGCCCTCGCCGGTGGCGGACGCACGGTAGTCGGCACCGGCGATGTTCTCGCCAAACAGGCCGTTCTGGAAGAGCACCGGGTTGAAGGCGTATCCGCCATCGAGGGAGAACTTGAGCTGGTTCTTGTTGAAGTACCAGTTCATGCCGACGGTGAGGATGTTGAGCGTCTGGGAGTTCAGCGCATTCGGCAGGTAGGACGCCTGCTGGAAGTCGCTCGAGACCCAGAGGCCCTCCCAGCGGGCGACCAGCTCGAGCTCGTCGGCCAGGAAGATGCCGCCCTGCACCACGGCACCCAGCGACAGCGTGCCGTTCACGCCCAAGTCACGGGCGGTCGTGCCGCCGCCGTAGATGGTGTTGCCGAGGAACGCGGCCCATGCGCTCCAGCCGCTGCCGCGGAGGTTGACGTCGGTCGTCCAAGAGAGCAGGGACATCATGTCGGACGCCGCCCCCGGAAGCCCCCTCGCGATGATGGTGCCGTTGCCGACCGCCTGCCGCTCGTTCGGGGGATCCCCGCCGGCCTCCTGGACGTTCACCCCCGCGCCGAGCTGGAACGCGAAGGGGCTGCCCACCCATCCCTGCATGTCGCGGATCTGCCCCCACTCCCCGAACGGCTTCCACTCGACGCGCCCGGTGAATGCCCACTCGGTGAGGTTGGCGCGCTGCTGGATGACGCCGGTGTCACGGTTGGCGCCGCCGTCGTTGAAGGAGGCGAACAGGCGCATCTGGTCGGATTCCCAGCCGAGCAGGACGCCCTGGACGAACTTGGTGTTGAAGTAGTCGTTGACGATCGACCGCTCGACCATCTGCTGCGTGCGGCTTGAGGTCTCTTCCTCGTAGTTGTAGAAGTTCTTCCACTGCCCGGCGCGCGCGTAGAACCCGGCGCCGAGGGCCTTCTGCATCCACACGTCGGCCCAGCGCAGGGGTGGTGCGCCCACGGAGGCGTCGCGCTGGTACTGCAGCTGCACGCGGTAGGTCACGCTCCTGTCGAACATGTTCCCGAAGAGCGCGATCTGCATGCGGCGCAGCTCGAAGCCGAAGAGATCCGACTCGCCGACCGACGACAGCCCGGACTGAGGCATGTGCGTGTAGGCATAGCGGACCTGGACCTGGCCCTCGAGGTTCAGCCGGAAGTTCCCGTCGGCGCTGGCGACGAAGAAGTTGCGGTCGTAGCCGCTTGTGGCGCCGGCCTGCTGCAGCGAGCTGCGCTGCGAGCTGTCCGACAGCACGTCGCGCACCACGGCACGCACCTGCTCGGCGCGCTGCTCGGTCAGCCACCGCTCGCCGGTCTCGGCCTCGAGCTGCCGGATGCGGTCGTCCTGCGCGCGCGAGCGCTCGTCCTGCTCGGCCGACTTGCGCCGCAGCAAGTCGATCTCCTGCTGCAGCGTGCGCATGCGCTCGGCGAAATCGCTTGCCGCCGGCGCAGGCGGCGCGTCTTGCCCCAAGGCGATCGCAAGCGGCACGAGAGCGGGAACGATCATCTCCCCTCAGGCTACGCGCCCGGCGCGCGGGATGCACCCCTCGAACCGGCGCGGCGGGCCCGCCGACCGCGGAATCACGACCGATAGACTCCGTGCGCCCATGTGGCTCATCAAGCTGTCGGTGCGCAACCCGTACGTCGTGGCCGCCTTCGCGTTGGTCCTGGCGATCCTCGGGGTGCTCTGCCTGCGGCGGATCCCCGTCGACATCCTGCCGGTGTTCAAGGCACCGGCCGTGCAGGTGCTGACCTACTACCCCGGCATGCCGGCCCAGTCGATCGAGAAGACGATCACCAACCGCATCGAGCGGTGGGTCAACCAGGCGCCGGGCGCACGGCTCGTGGAGAGCCGCTCGGTCCCGGGAGTGAGCATCGTCAAGGTCCACTTCCGCGACGACATCGATCCCAACGAGGCGCTCACGCTCGTCAACTCGCTCGCGCTCGGCGCGCTGCCCAACCTGCCGCCGAACACCCTCCCGCCGGTGGCGATGCCGTTCGACGCCACCGGCACGCTGCCCGTCGGCATCCTGACCGTCAGCAACGAGTCGATGGACGACGCTCGGCAGAAGGACATCGCGCGCATCGACGTGCGCAACATGCTCGGCGCCGTCCCGGGATGCATCGCGCCGGTGGTGGTCGGCGGCAAGGACCGCTCGGTGATGATCTACCTCGACCCCGCCCGCATGGAGGCGCGCAACTTCGCGCCCATGGACGTGGTCGGCGCGCTGCGCCGCGGGAACCTGATGGTCACGCCCGGCACCGCGTACTTCGGGGACGAGCAGGTGCTCCTCGACAGCAACGCGATGGTCGAGCGGCCGGAGGACCTGAACGACCTGCCCGTCACCCTCGGCCCATCGTCCACGGTCTTCGTGCGCGACATCGGCATCGCCCAGGATTCCTCGGCCATCCAGACGTCGCGGGTGAGGATCGACGGCCGCAACGAGGTCTTCGTGCCCGTGTACCGCCAGCGCGGCAGCAGCAGCCTCGCGGTGGTGGACGGCGTCCGCGAGCGGATCCCGGACATGGAGTCCCGCCTTCCCGAGGGGACGAGGCTCGACCTCGTGATGGACCAGACCGCCGCGGTGCGCGGCGCGCTCTCCTCGCTCGTCTTCGAGGGCGTGGTCGGCGCCGTCCTCGTGTCGCTGATGATCCTGCTGTTCCTCGGCGACTGGCGCATGACACTCATCGCGACGCTGAGCATCCCGCTCGCGATCCTGGGCTCGATCGTCGGCCTGTACGCCACCGGGAACACCATCAACGCGATGACCCTCGGCGGCATGGCACTGGCCATCGGTCCGCTCGTCGACGAGGCGATCGTCGAGCTCGAGAACAACCACCGCAACTACCACCTCGGCAAGAGCCGCATCCGTGCCGCCATCGACGGCTGCGCGCAGGTCATGGTGCCCGTGATGGTGGCCGCGTGCACGACCTTCATCGTGCTGGCGCCGCTGGCGCTGCTGCCCGGCATGGGCGGGTTCCTGTTCCGGCCGCTGGCGCTCGCCGTCGGCTTCGCGATGCTCACCTCGTTCCTGCTGTCGCGGACGTTCGTGCCGATGATGTGCGCCAAGTTCCTGCCCGACGAGCACCGGCGCCTCGCGGGCGAGACCGCCGCGCACGACCGGGCCGCCCGGCGCGGACCCGACGCCGTGGCCCGCGCGTCGGCCCGGTTCCAGGCCGCGGTCGACCGGCTCGCCGCCCGCTACGCCACGGCGCTCGACTGGTGCCTCGGGCACCGCGCCTTGGTCGTGGCCGCCGCGGTGGCGCTGTTTCTCGGGACCCTTGCGATCGTCCCCGGGATCGGGCGCGAGTTCTTCCCGCAGGTCGACGCCGGGCAGGTCGTCATGCGGGTGCGCGCACCCTCCAACCTGCGGCTCGACGCCACCGAGGCGCGCATCGGCGAGGTGGAGGAGTTCATCCGAGACGCCATCCCCGCCCCGGAGCGCGAGATGATCGTCTCGGAGCTCGGCCTGAACCCCGACTGGTCGGCGGCCTACACCACCAACTCGGGGCAGCAGGACGCGGTGATCCGGCTGCAGCTCTCGCGCGGGCGCACGCGCAGCGCGCAGGAGTGGGCGTCCGAGCTGCGGCGCCGCTTCGCCGAGGAGCCAGCCTTCGCGGACCTGCGCGCGGACTTCGACACGGGCGGCATGATCTCGACGGCCCTGAACATGGGGGCGTCCAGCCCGATCGACATCGAGCTCGAGGGCGGCACCGCCGCGCAGTCGCTCGAGGCCGCGCGCGAGGTGCGCGACCTCGTGGCGCCGGTCGCGGGCACGGCCGACGTGCGCGTCCACCAGCGCGCCGACGCGCCATACCTCGTGCTCGACGTCGACCGCACCAAGGCCGCGGAGCTCGGCCTCTCCGCCGAGGACGTCGTCCTGCAGGTGGTGGTCGCCATGAACTCGAGCGTCAGCGTCAACCGCAACTTCTGGATCGACTCGCGGTCCGGCAACCAGTACTTCGTCGGCGTGCAGTTCCCCGAGGACGTCGACCGCACCCTCGACGACGTGCTGTCGCTCCCGGTGAAGGGGCCGGCGCAGCCCACCGGCATCAACCTCGGCAGCGTGGTCACGCCGCGGCGGGCCGACGGCGCCGTCGAGATCAACCACAGCGGCCTGCGGCGCGTGGCCAACGTGATGGTGAACGTGGCGGGCCGAGACCTCGCCTCCGTCGCCTCCGACGTCGAGCGGGCGATCGCCGGCGTCGAGCTCCCGCCGGGCATGCGCATCACGCTCAAGGGCGAGTACGGCCGGATGAACGAGTCGTTCTCGCAGCTGGCGCTCGGGCTGGGGCTGGCGGCGCTGCTGGTCTACCTGCTGCAGGTCACGCTCTTCCGCAGCTGGGTCGGCCCCGGCGTCATCATGCTCACCGTGCCCCTCGGGTTCATCGGCGTCGCCTGGATGCTCCGGCTGACCGGCACGACCCTGAACGTCCAGAGCCTGATCGGCGCGATCTTCCTCGTCGGAGTCTCGGCCAACAACGGAGTGCTCCTGGTCGACTTCGCCAACGCCCGCCGACTGGAGGGCGCCGACGCCGCCACCGCGATCCGCGAGGCCGCCGCCACGCGGTTCCGGCCGATCCTCATGACCTTCCTCGCCACGGTGCTTGCCCTGGTGCCGATGGCCGTCGGCATCGGCCGCGGGCACGAGGCCAACATCCCGCTCGCGCGCGCCGTCGTGGGGGGGATGGTCAGCTCGACGTTCCTGACCCTCTTCATGGTCCCGGTGATGTACGTGCTGCTCGTGCGGCGCGTGCGCCCGATGATCGACCTCGACGCGGAGATGGCCGCGCCGCTCGCGGACACGGCAAAGGCACACCCATGAACATGCCCATCCCGAAGATCCTGCCCGCGTCCGCGGCCCTCGCCGCCGCGGTGCTCGCATGCATGTCCGCCGTCGCGCAGGATCCTGCCCCGTCGCGCCCCATCCGCGTGCGCGCGGAGCATCCGCGCGTCGGCCCGGACCTGTCGGTGAGCGTGCAGCAGCCCGTGAACGTCGCGCCCTACTACCGCGCCGACCTCTTCCCCACGGCCACCGGCACCGTCGACTTCCTGCAGAAGGCGATCGGCCACCGCGTCGCGAAGGGCGAGTTGGTGGTGCGCATCAAGCCGCTGCCGGGAGAGTCGGTGCCCGAACGCCAGGCGGAGATCCGTGCGCCGTTCGACGGCGTCGTCGCCTCGCGCGCCGTCGATCCCGGTGCGTTCGTCACCGGCGCGCTGCTCATCCAGGGCCCCACCCCCGTGATGACCATCATGCGCACGGACATCGTCACCGTCGGCATGCGCGTGCCCGACACCGTGGCGGCCATGGTGGGCCCCGAGACCGAGGCGGAGCTTCGGCTCGACGGCGTGTCGGGCCGCCCGATCCGGTGCCGGCTCTCGCGCATCGCGCCCGCCCTGGGCGCCGCCGACCGCACGCGCCTCGTCGAGGTCGACCTCTGGAACGGCACCGCCGCGGAGTTCGACGCGTTCCGCGCCGCATCCGAGCGCACGGGCCACGCGGACCTCAAGGGCGGCGAGCTCCCGCAGCTGCCCTCGGGCCTCGCCGAGGGCGCGTCCGCCGGGCTGCTCCCCGGGATGTACGGGCAGATGCGGCTGGTGGTGAAGCGCTTCGAGCGCGTGCCGCTCGTGCCGAGCAGCGCCATCGTGCGCCGCGGCGGCATGCCCTACCTGTTCGCGGTCGAGGGCGGCACCGCTCGGCTCCGTCCGGTCACGGTCGACGTCGACGACGGCACGCTGGCGAGCGTCAGCTGGGCCGGGAAGGCGGCGGACGGCTCGGCCACGCGCCGCCCGCTCTCCGCCGAGGACCTCGTGGTCGTGAGCAACCAGGGCGAGCTCGAGGACGGCGCCCCGGTCGACGCGACGACGGCGCCGAACTGAGCGCGACTCAGGTCCACGCCGCCAGCAGCCGGCCCAGGTCGTCGGCGTTCACGACGCCGTTGCCGTCGAGGTCGCCGCGGCAGGTGGGCGGCCCCGTGATGCACGGACCCCACGCCCCCAGCAGGATGCCGAGGTCGTCGCCGTTCACGACCCCGTCGCAGTTCAGGTCGGCCGGCACGCACGGCGGCGCCGTCCAGTAGCGGCGCACGATGCCGGTGCCCGCGACCACGAGGCTGCCGTCGGACGCGAGCGACGGGCCGCCCTGGCTCACGCCGGCGATGGTGGTGCGCCACGACTGCACGAGCGCGGGGGTGAACGCGCGCAGGTCGGCGTTCTGCCCGCCGGCGCCGTTCGAGTTGTTGTGGAAGATGGTGCCGCGCGCATCGACCGCCACCATCGAGGACGAGAATCCGCTTGCGTTGAGGATCGACGACGCGCTCTCGGCACGCAGCACGCCGGTCTGCTGGTCGCGGACCTGCAGGCGTCCCTCGGGCGACATCATCGTCACGCCGCCATCGGGCGTGACCGCATGGCGGGCGAACGGTTCCGTGCGTGCCGGCGCGGTCCAGAGCAGCTCGAATCCCGTGCCCGTGTCGCGGAACGCGTAGAACAGGTCGACCGACGGCCCCTCGTTGCTCGCGCGCAGGTAGAAGACCAGCCCGCCCGGCGCGCAGAACGGCGAGCACTGGTTCAGGAACCCCGGCATCACCTGGCTGCTGTAGAGCCGCTCCCCGGTGGTGGCGCTGAAGCGCGAGATCCGCTGGCCGCCCGGCCCAACCTCGTCGAGGTAGATCGCGTCGCCGTCGCGCGCGGGGCCGCAGTTGCCGCTCACGCTGCACGTGCGCGACACGAACCACGCCGTCGCCCCCGTCTGCGCGTCGATCCGCCGCATCTCCGTGTTGCACGCGAAGATCGGGTCGCCGTTGTCCATGAACGCGACGCCGTCGTAGCTGCCCGTGCGCACCTCGTCGGCCGAGACCCAGAGCACCGCGCCGGTCGCGGCGTCCAGGCAATGGACGCGCGCGGCAGAACTGGCGCCGTTGCCCCCGCGCCCGACGAACACGCGGCCGTTGCGCGCGCCGTACACGACGGTGGTCCAGTCGCCGGGCTCGAACGGGCAGTCGAAGGTCCAGAGCGTGGCGCCGGTCGCGAGGTCGAGGCAGTGCACGCGCGCCTCGCCCGGCGGCGGGTCGTACGGGGCCTGCGCGTAGGTCTGGCGTACCGTGAAGACCCGGTTCCCCTCGACGATCGGGATCCACGAGATCAGGCACGTCATGTCGCTGCGCGTCCAGCGCACCGCCGAGCCCGTGGCGGACGACGGCCCGGTCGCGGCGCTCAGGCCGTTCTGTGCGGCATTGCCGCTGAGGTTCGGCCAGTCGGCCGATGCCGTGAGGGCGAGGGCGAGGACGGACACGACGGCGGCACGGATCTGCGGGACGGGAAGCATCCGGACTCCACGGTACCGGGCCCACGCATCAACCCAAAGCCCCCCAATGGGGGGGAGGGCCTGGGCAAATATCGACGGATTCCACACCCGCGCGACGCACTCCCCGCCCCTGCTCCGTTCTTGATGCGGGGCACGCACGTGCCGCCATCGTCGACACTTCCCACGGAGCCATCCATGCAAATGATCCGGACCACCGCCCTGCCGATCGCCGTCCTCCCCGCCCTGCTCGCGGCCGCGCCTGCGCCCCTCGCCGCCGCACCGAGCGCACAGGCCGGCCAGGTGGCCACCGCGCCGGTCCTCAAGTTCTCGCCCGCCACGCTCGAGCTCGGTGAGCTGGTGATCGGCACGCCCGGCAAGGGCACGCTCACCATCACCAACGCAAGCGACGCCCCGATCACCGTCGAGGCCATCAAGGCCGGCTGCGGCTGCACCAAGGTCTCCGATCCGCCGAAGGGCCCGATCGCGCCCGGCGCGTCCTTCACCGTCGACGTCACCCTCGACCCCGGCACCAAGCCCGGCGTCGAGCTCGTGAAGCCCGTCCACGTCCTGCTTGCCGGGGGACGCTCCGAGTCGATGCAGATCAAGGCGCACGTGAGGCCGGCCGAGCCCGGCACTGCGCACGAAGTCGAGTCGCCGGTGGCACTGTTCCGGCTGCCTGCGGTCCCGGCGGACGCCACCGACCGCGCCGCGGCCGAGGCCAGCCAGGACGCGGTCATCCGCGCCATCGACACGGGACTCGCGCCCGGCATGCGGTCGCCGGAGTTCCGCATGCGCCTGCACCGCGAGTCGGGCATGCTCTTCGTCCACGGCACCACCGAGGAACTGGACGCCGTGCGTGCCGCCGTGCGCGCGTTGCCTGCGTCAGCAGGCGTCCGCGAGTCGCATTCCGCCTCCGGATCGTGACGGTCGCCGCCTCCGTGCACGCGCCTCGCGAAAGCGGCCCGACGGCCGAAGGGTTCGACGACCCGTCGGTCGATCGCTGCACGGCACGCATGGTGGCCGGCGACCGCACGGCGTACGAAGCGCTCTTCCGGGAACGCTGCGGGTTCGTCGAGGCGGAATCCGTCCGACGGCTCGGATGCCGCCGCGACCTTGCCGACGACGTGGCGCAGGAGGCCTGGCTGCGCATCGCGCGGAGACCGTGCCGGTGCAGCAGCGCCGCCAGCCTCGACGCCTGGCTGCGACGCGTAGTGCGCAGCGCGGCCATCGACCTGCTGCGCAGCGAGCTTGCGCGCCGCGTGCGCGAGCGCCGGGTCGCCGAGGACCGCCACGAGTCGGTGGCGTTCCTGGCGGACCACGACCTCCTCGAGGAGATCCGCCGCGAGGCCGCCGGGATCGCCGGGATCACGGACCACGAACGATCGCTCTTCGAGCTGAAGGTCCGCGCCGACGCGACCATCACCCAGCTTGCCGCGATGCTCGGCCTCGGCCGCGCCGCGGTCGACAGCACCCTGCGGCGCGCCGCCGAGCGCGCCCGCGCCATGAGGAACCACCCATGAACGACCTCACGCCCGCCCAGCACCGGATCCTCGCCCGCGGGCTCGATGCCTTCGGCCACGCCGCGCGCCGCCGGCGCCTGCGCCACGGTGCCGTGCGGACCATCGCCGCCGCCGCTCTCGCCGCCGCGTGCATCGTGGCCGTCCGCTCGGCCATCGCCCCGCCCGCATCCGGCCTGCCCGCCTACGTCGAGATCATCCGCGACGACCGCCAGCTTGCCGCCGAGCTCGCCCACGCCAACGCCTGCGAGCGCTTCGAGCGCGCGGCCGGCCGGCTGCTGGTGGTGGAGTGCGCGGCGCACGACCCGTCGCGGTGAGGGCGCTTCGTGCAAAATTCGCGAATCTCGGGAATTGCGTGAGGTGATTCGGAGCCCGATCGCGTCTTATCAGGTGGGACGGCCGCCTGGCGCGCATCGTGGGCGCACGGCGGACGACCCCGGCCTGACCCAGGGATCCAGTGGCACCACATGTCGTTCGTCTTGTCGCTGCCGCGGTCGCGGCCGCTGTCGCAGCATCGTCCGCCGCCCAGAAGGTCGATCCCGCGCCGACGCCGCCCCCGGCCCTCGGAACGGTGTGGATTCCCGAGCCAACCCGGCTCGCCGAATTCGTCGCCGATCGCGACGTCGCCATCGCCCTCGGCAAGGCGCTTTTCTGGGACATCGCGTTCGGCAGCGACATGCAGACCGCATGCGCCACGTGCCACGGCCACGCGGGCGTCGACCCGCGGACGCTCAACACCGTGCACCCCGGGTTCAACGGCACCTTTGACGCGGGGGTCGGTCCCGGTGGACTGAAGCCGGAAGCGTTCTTCCCCACGACGCTGTTCGCCAACCCGGACTCGCGGTTCAGCACCCGGCTCCGCAGCGTGGACGACGTGGTCGGAAGCCAGGGCGTGCTGCGCCGCGCCTTCCTCGAACTCAACGCCGAGACCGGCGAGGACCGCTGCACCGATGTCGCCGACCCGGTCTTCAACGATGGCGTCCGCAATGTCCGCCAGGTGACGGGACGCAATCCGCCCACGGTCATCAACGCCGCGTTCAACGTCCGCCAGTTCTGGGATGGCCGCGCCAACCCGTGGTTCAACGGCGTCGACCCGTTCGGCCCCACCAACCCGCAGGCGCGCGTGCAGCGGTGGGATGCCGCGACGGGTGCACTGGTGCCCGTCGCGCTGCGGCTTGACTTCGCGGGCCTTGCCTCGCAGGCGGTCGGCCCGGCGAACAACGGCGTCGAGATGGCGTGCGAGGGCCGCGACTGGGGAAGCCTCGGACGACGCCTCCTCGAAGTCCGCCCGCTCGCCGCGCAGCGCGTGAGCGCCACCGACTCGGTGCTGGGCTCGCGTGCCGCGGCGGACGGGTTTGGCCTGGCAACGACCTACCGCGCGCTCATCCAGCAGGCGTTCCGGCCGGAATGGCACGGCGCGCCGGCCGTCCCGGGCGCCGCGACGCAGATCGAGGCGAACTTCCCCCTCTACTTCGGCATCGCGCTGATGCTCTACCAGTCGACGCTGGTGTCCGACGACAGCCCATACGACCGCTTCGCCGAAGCCGGCTTCCCAGAGGACGGCGGTGGCCACCTCGACGGGGAGGCCCTGCTTGGCCTCGACCTCTTCATGAACGTCGGCCAGTTCGAAGACCTGCCCATCACGCGCTGCGTCGACTGCCACGCGACCCCGCTCTTCACGTCGGCCACCTGGGCCGGGATGGGCGTGACCGCGCCGCCGGCACCCGGGCCGGTGCCGTACGTTGCCCAGGGCGGCATCGAGCGGATGCTGGCGATGGCCGAGACGCGCGCCGCCACGGTCACCTTCGCCAACCACGCGGCAGACGGCGACCCCGCGATCCGGCCGCTCACCTTCCAGGTCTCGGGCCGCTCGATCGAACTGATACGCCTGCAGGGAAACTCGAACGACCCCGACGACGGCGAGGAGATCATCGACGATGAACTCCCGCAGTTCCCCGCGAACGCGTGCGGGCTCGTGCGCAACTCGATCATGAACCCCGAGGAGGGCACGGGCATGCTGGTCGCCGAGGTCCGCCGCGAGCCGCTGCCTGGCGGCGGCTGCGGCACCTGGCTCCGCCTGACGCTCGAGCTCTTCCCGGTCGGCCGGTATGCGGTCCTCATCAACGGCACGTACCGCGCCACGCTGCAGGTGCTTCCCGACGGTGCCTACGACATGGGCTTCTACAACATCGGCGTCCGCCCGACGATCGAGGACCTCGGCATCGGCGGGCCCGGGTTCGCCGGGACGCCGCTCTCCTGGACCCGCCGCGTGCAGCTTGGGCTGCCGACGCCCGAGTTCAATCCCTCGGTCCCGGTGCCCCCTGGCATCCATGCCGCCGTGCACGGCGCCTTCAAGACGCCCACGCTCCGGAACGTCGAGCTCACCGGCCCCTACTTCCACAACGGCGGATCGGCGACGCTGCGCCAGACCGTCGCGTTCTACAACCGCGGCGGCGACTTCCACGAGGCGAACGCGGCCGACCTCTCGCCGCAAATGGTCACGCTGGGCCTGCGCGACCACGAGATCGACGCCCTGGTGTCCTTCATGCACCACCTCACCGACGAGCGCGTCCGCGACGAGTCCGCACCCTTCGACCACCCCGAGCTGCCGCTGCCCAACGGCGAGAGCATCCCGGCGGTCGGCGCCGCAGGCCGCGTCGCGCTGGGACTCCCGCCGCTTCGGTCCTTCGAAGACAGGATCACCGGTCCCGGCGACCTCGGCGACTTCAACCGCGACGGCGCGGTGGACGGCATCGACCTCGGCATGCTGCTCGGGTCCTGGGGATCGTGCCCGGCGTCCGGTGCGTGCGCGTGCGACCTGAACGGCGACCGGGAGGTTGACGGAATCGATCTCGGCGCATTCCTCGGCCGGTGGGGCAACGTCACGGGGTGAAGCAGGTAGAGTCCTTGAAAGGGCGCATCTGAGCGCCGTTCCCGGCGACAGCGCCCCTCCCCACGCCTCGGCACCACCGTTGACGACATTCCGATCTTCCCTGCAGCGCCCCGAGGCCACCGAGCCGCGGCAGGTGCTCGTCCGCTACTTCGTCCCCATCGTCGCGGTGCACGTGCTGTGCCTGGCGACGCTGGTGCCCGCATTCTTCTCCTGGACCGCCGTCGTCCTCTGCCTGGCCGGCGTGCACGTCTTCGGGCAGACCATCACGCTCGGCTACCACCGGCTGCTGGCCCACCGCAGCTTCAGCACGCCCCGCTGGTTCGAGCACCTGCTGGTGGTCGGCGCGCTGTGCTGCCTGGAGGACTCGCCCGCGCGGTGGATCGCCACGCACCGGATGCACCATGCCCACAGCGACGAGCGAGAGGACCCGCACACGCCGATGGTGACCTTCCTGTGGGGGCACATGTGGTGGCTCCTGGTGCGAAACCGCGACCTGCACCACCGCGCCAACTACGAGCGCTACGCGCGCGACGTCCTCCGCGACCCCTTCTACATGTGGATCGAGAAGCACCCGTGGAGCCCGCTCTGGTTCTACGGCGCGCAGGTCGTGCTCTTCGCGGCCGTGTCGTTCGCGGTCGCGCTCGCCTGGACCGACGCCGCGGGCGCCGCGAACTTCGCCGCCGGCGTCGTCGCATGGGGCGTGTTCCTGCGCACGGTGCTGGTGTGGCACATCACCTGGAGCGTGAACAGCCTCACCCACATCTTCGGCTACCGAAACCACGACACCGACGAGAACAGCCGAAACAACTGGCTGGTCGCCATCGCCGCCTGCGGCGAGGGCTGGCACAACAACCACCACGCCGATCCCGCCTGCTGCACCGTCCGGCACCGGTGGTGGGAACTCGACGTCACCTACCTCGAGGTGCGCGCCTTGTCCCTCGTCGGCCTCGCATGGGACATCGTCCCGCGGCGCGAGGAGCGGGCGGCCCGGGCGCGTGCCGCGGTCACCGCGCCGGACGTACCTGCAGCGACGGCCCTGTCCCCGCGTCAGCCCCCCGGCAGACCGTCCAGCCACGCCAGAAGCTCCGCCCCCGAGCGCTGCCCGGCCAGCGTCGCCACCACCCTTCCGTCGCGCAGCGCGTAGGTCATGGGGATGTCGCGCCCACCCAGGTGCGCCTCCGCGAGCTCGCCTGCACGGTCGACCTCCACGTGGGTCGGCACGAAGCGCGGATCAGAAAGCCGCGCGATCACGGCGACGTCGTTCAGGGCATCGCGCTTGTACTGCTGGCACGGCGCGCACCGGTCGGCGGTCGCGAACGCGATCACCACGCGTTCGGACCCCGCCGATGCGATCGCCGCGTCCAGCGTGGGCGCATCGGCGAGGATCGGCGGCAGCGACACCGTCTCTCGGGCGACGATGAAGCCGGTCTTCGGGTCGTAGGCGTGCGCGACCGTGAGGCGGTCCATCCATGCCTTGATCCGCGGGGGCGGCGGCGCGCGACCTGCATCCCCGGCCGATGGCGCGGCGGATCCGGATGGTGGCGAGGCGCAGCCCATGATGGTCAACAGGGCCAGGGAAATCGGCAATCTCGAGGCAGGATGCATGGTGGTTGGAGGCAGTTGATCCTAGGCCTCGAATGTCACATCGTTCCGCGCCGCGCGCGCCCGCGAGCGCCCTGCCCTACGACCAGCGAGAATCGAGCCGCGGATACATGGATCGGCGCATGTTCTGGGGGCACTTCGAACCGCAGGGCGTGACGGGCATCCCGTCGCTCATGAACAACTACGCCACCATCGCCGCCGATGGCTCGGTCGGGTTCAGCACGGCGTCCAACGTGGCTTCGCTCTGGGTGAATCCGACCGACGTCAGACGTTCCTCAACGGCAACCTCGCCGAGTACGAGATCCGCGGCTTCAACAGCTCGTTCTTCGTCGAGGTGATCGAGGTCCCCGCCCCGGGCGCACGGCCGGGGCGTCGGCGTCATGCGGCACGTGCCGCGGGAGGCATGTCGGGCCTCGGAAGGCGCAGGCCCAGCAGGTGGTGCGGCAGCGTGGTGATCATGTAGAAGGCGATGCTCGCGTCCGCCAACGTGCGCGCGTCCGCGCCGCCGATCAGCCAGCAGAGGACCGCAAGGCACGCGGCCGTCGGCCACATCAGCGGCAGGCTGGCGACGTGCACGCGAAGCAGGCGACCGAGGAGCCCGGGCCGGGGCGCCGCCGGCCTGCCCTGCGATGACTGCGCGTGCGGCGCCTCGATCACGCAACGCGTGCAGGCCAGCCGCCGCGAATGCCGGAACGCGTGGACTCCCAGGAAGAAGCAGCCCACGGCAAAGAGCGGATCCGCGGCCGCGGCGAGCGTCGCGACCAGCGCATGCTCGGCCAGGTCGAGCGCGGCCTCGCGCGGATGGCCCGCGCGGATGCGCGCGACGGCGCTGCACGCGGCCAGCGCCGCACCGGCCGCCACGCCCACCGCCGCCAGGTCACGGAGGACCGCGATCCCCGGCTGCCACGGCGATGCCGACGGTGAGAGCGCCGCGCCGATCCGCGCAAAGGGCTCCCACGCCTCCTGCGGATGGGCCGCGAACGCCGTCGAGAGCAGGAGCAGGCCGCGGCCGAGCACCAGTCCCCAGCGCGCGACGGGGCCGTCGTCGTCAGCCAGCACGGCCGTCGCGTCGGCCATGCCGAAGTGGAAGACCGTCAGCAGGAGGAACAGCAGCGCGGCCACGCCCGGCTGCCACATGATCACCGCCAGGCTCGCGAGCATCATCGCGAGGTACCCGGCGAATCCCGCCAGCCGCGACCAGGCCCCGGAGCGGCCGGAGAGCCGTGCCGAGACCGTCCAGTCGGCCGCGCCGTGCGGCATGCCGAACGCGCACAGCGCCACGATGAATGGCCATGGCGCGGCGGCCGCCGTCCATGCATGGTCCAGGAGCCCGGCCCCGGCGGCGATCGCCAGCATCACCCAGGGGAACGTGCGCGAGCCACCAAAGACGCGCCCCGCCGCCGCCGCCGTCGCAAGCACCCCGGAGGGGTGCTCGCGCACGGCGGCGGTGGGCGGGGCGGAGGTCAATGCTTCAGGCCGACGCGGTCAGGCGCGCTCTCCGAGGCCCTTCACGCCCTGGTAGCAGACCAGGCCGAAGAAGACCTTGTTGATGACGTCCGCCACGTTGTAGCAGACCTCGCGCCAGCTCTCGCCGTTGGTTCCGCCGAGGGCCATCAGGAAGCCCACGGGGTAGATCACCCAGCCGATGGTCACGAAGAGGCGCATCGCCTTCAGGCTGGCCTGGATGCTCGGGGGAGCGGTCTCCATCGCCTCGGTGACCTTGGTGAACAGCATGTAGACGATGTAGAGCCACGAGCCGCAGCTCACGACGTACCACGTCCACCACTGCTGGCTGCCGGTCGGGCTCTCCTCGGCCACCCACGCGGTCACCAGCATCACCAGCGACCAGAACACGAGGCCCTTGAAGAGCTCGGAGCCCTTCTTGCCCAGGTTCAGGAGCAGCGGGAACTCCATGACGAGCAGCGGCACGGTGATCAGCCAGTCGATGTAGCGGTAGGCCGTCGGGAACTGCTTGATCGTCGCGCCCGCGATCCGCTGGCCGCTTGCGTCGAACAGGCTGGCCACGCCCTCGAGGTAGATGCCGCTCATGCGCCAGTAGTGGAAGGCCGCGACGGCGCAGATGATGCCGGCCACGGTCATCGCGGTCTGGTACTGCACCTGCACGGTCTTGCGCTGCAGCCAGAAATACAGGGCGCCCGCGCCCATCGCCACGGTGGACAGCCAGAAGAGGTACATGGTGACCCCTTCCATGGACAGCCCGGCGTTGAGGGCGCGCATCGTCGTTGACATGTCTGCGAGAATTGGCGTCACGTGAGAGCCTCCATGGGCCTCGGCGCCGTGGCCCACCGAGGGCCAGGTGCCGGGACCGATTCTGGAAAGGAACGTCGCTTCCTTTCTTATCGCGTATTTGTGGATCCGGAGTCCGTGGATTCGCGCACGATCTGAATGTCGTTCAAGAAGCCCGGGCGGGTCCGCGAGTGCAAAAGCGACGTAAGCGACTGCGATGGATCGACTTACGGCTCCCGGCGGCCCGGTGCGCGCCAGTCGATGGCGCCGCCGGCTGGCAGCAGCTCAGCCGGTGCAGCACCACGGTGCGCCCGCCGACCGATCCGTACCCATGGACTAGCGTCCGACCACGACCCCATGGCCGAATACGACGCAATCGCCGACGAGTACGCCGCCTCCAAGCTGTTGCCGTGGCGCGTCGAGGTGGAGCAGCCGACGCTCTTCGGCCTGATGGGCGACGTCCGCGGCAGGTCCGTGCTCGACCTTGCCTGCGGCGACGGCATCTACGCCCGCATGCTGGCCGACCGCGGTGCGTCGCGCGTCCACGGCGTCGACCTCTCCGGCGGCATGATCGAGCTCGCGCAGCGCGCGGAATCGGCACGGCCGCGCGGGATCACCTACTCGGTCTCCGACGCCGCGGACGTGCGCGGCCTCGGCGAGTTCGACGTGGTGATGGCGGCGTACCTCTTCAACTACGCGCAGGACCGCGCGCAGCTGCGGCGCATGGCGGAGTCGGCGTTCCGCAACCTGCGGCCAGGCGGCCGGCTCTGCGGGGTCAACGACAACCCGCGCACCGCGCCCAGCCGGTACCGCTACTACCCCGAGTTCAGCTTCCTGCGCTACATCGAGAAGCCGCAGCGCGAGGGATCGTCCATCACCTGGTCGATCCAGCCGGCCACCGGCGACGCCTGCATCTTCGACAACTTCTGGATCCCGCCGGCGACCTACCGCGAGGTGTTCGAGGAGATCGGGTTCGCCGACTTCCGCTTCGTCGATGCGCACGTCGCGCCCGGGGCCGACCCGGCCCCGTTCCGCGACTTCCTCGAGGACTGCCCGATCTGCGGCATCTCGGCGGTCCGGCCCGGCCCGGCGTGAGCACTCGGGCGGCCGACGTGGCTACGCGCCGCGACGCGAGCGGTAGCCTCAATCCATGCCCATGAGCACCGCCCCTTGGCTGCTGCTTGCCGTCACCCTGCTCACTCCGGTGGCGACGGCCACCGCGATTGCCGCGCGCGAGCCGGTCGACGGCACGATGGCAACAGCGGCGGCGAACCCCGATTCGGCCACTCCCCTCTCCCGCGCGCTCGAGGCCGCCGGTGCCAACCGTGCCGAGCTCGAGGCGGCCCTCGCGCGCGTCCCCGGCGCGCAGCGCGACTCGCTCGAGTGGCTCCTTGCGCGGATGCCCGACGCGGACCTGCGCTCGCTCGACGCGGCGTTCCTGCTGGCACACGTCGACGGGGCGTACACCGCGTGGAAGACGGCACCCTGGAGCGCCTCGGTCGACCGGGACACCTACCTCGACGCCGTCCTGCCCTACGCCAGCGTGAGCGAGACGCGCGAACTGTGGTTTCCCACGCTCCGTGCGCGCTGCCTGCCCATGATCGAGGGCCTTCGTGACCCCGCGCTCGCCGCCGTCCGCCTCAACCAGCGGATCTTCCCCGAGTTCAAGGTGCGCTACTCGACCGAGCGCAAGCGCTCCGACCAGTCGCCGAGCGAGTCGATCGGTTCGGGGATCGCCAGCTGCTCGGGCCTCTCGATCCTCCTGATCGACGCGTGCCGCTCGGTGGGCATCCCGGCGCGGTTCGTCGGCGTCCCGATGTGGATGGACGGGTCCGGCAACCACTCGTGGGTGGAGGTCTGGGACGGCACGCGCTGGCGCTTCACGGGCGCCGCCGAGCCCACCGGCGACGAGCTCGACCAGGGCTGGTTCGTCGGCCGCGCGAGCGGCCAGGACCGCTCGAAGCCGGAGCACGCCATCTACGCCGTCACCTGGCGGCAGTCGGGCATCGAGTTCCCCTACGTGTTCGACCCCACGCGCCCGCAAGCGCGCGTCGTCGACGTGACCGACCGCTACGCCGGCAAGGCGGCGCCGGTGCCGGCGGGCATGAAGGTCATCCGAGTCGCCGTCCGAGACCCGGCCACGAAGCGCCGCGTCGCGCGCCGGGTCGAGGCCCGAGACGAGGCCGGATGCACCGTCGCCACGGGCACATCCAAGGACGAGCGCTTCGACCTGAACGACCACCTCGAGCTCATCGTGCCGAAGGACGGGATGCTCGCCTTCGCCGTCGACGGGGCGCCGGTCACGCAGCCGACCGTCGTGCGGAACGGGAACGAGGTCCGCGAGGTCATCCTCGAGGTCCCGTCGGCGCCGCCGGCGGCGGGCGACGGCCGATCGACGCGGTAGACGAACGCCGCGACCCCGCCGCGCGGACTTCGCGCATCCGTCCCCTGCCGCGCATGTGGCCCGCCGCCCTAGGTTCCCCCGGCATGGGCGCCCGGAATCTCTGCGAACGCATCCTCGACGCCGCCGACGTGCGGGTGAACGGCGACCGCCCGTGGGACATCCGCGTGCGCGACGACGGCTTCTACGACCGCGTGGTCGGCGACGGCTCGCTGGGCTTGGGAGAGTCGTACATGGACGGCTGGTGGGAATGCGATGCGCTCGACGAGATGATGGCGCGTGCGCTGCGTGCCGGCGGCGAGGGCGCGATCGCCCGGAATTGGCGCACCGCCCTCCACGTGCTGCGGGCACGGGTCGTCAACCTGCAGTCCCGGCGTGGGGCGAAGGCCGTGACGCGACGTCACTACGACATCGACGACCGCCTCTACATGTCGTTCCTGGACCCCTACAACCAGTACACCTGTGCGTACTTCAAGGGCATACCACCCGACGACCTCGACCGCGCGCAGGAAGCGAAGATGGACCTGATCTGCCGCAAGCTCCGGCTGCAACCCGGCGACCGAGTCCTCGACATCGGATGCGGCTGGGGCGGGCTGGCCCGCTGGATGCACGAGCGGCACGGCTGCCGCGTGACGGGCGTGAACATCGCCGACGGCCAGCTGGAGTACGCCCGCAGCCACGTGCCGTCGCCCGGGGTCGAGATCGTGAAGCTCGACTACCGCGACCTGCCCAACGCCTTCCCGGGCGCGTTCGACAAGGTGGTGAGCGTCGGCATGGTGGAGCACGTCGGCTGGAAGAACCACCGCGGGTTCTTCCGGGCCGCGCGCGCGGCGATGAAGGACGATGGCCTCTTCCTGCTCCAGACGTGCGGCCAGGACCAGTCGCGCCCCGCCGCGGACCCGTGGATCGACCGCTACATCTTCCCGGGCGGCTGCGTGCCGTCGCCCGCCCAGCTCACCGCCGCGGCGGAGGGGAAGTTCGTGCTGGAGGACTGGCACAACATGGGCCCCCACTACGACCGCACGCTCATGAGCTGGTGGCGGCGCTTCGAGCGGGCGTGGCCTGCATTCCGCGAGCGGCACGGCGACCGGTTCTTCCGCATGTTCCGCTACTACATGCTCTCGTGCGCGGGCGCGTTCCGCGCGCGGCAGATGCACCTCTTCCAGGTGGTGTTCTCGCCCACCGGCGTCCCGGGCGGCTACGAGGCGGTGCGGTAGCGGCATGGTGCGGAACCGTCGTTCGCGAGATCGAATTGGCCCACGGCGGCCACGTGCCCTGACAAGATCAGCGTGAGCCCGCTGCCCAAGGGGACCACTGCCTCACCTACCTTGGATGCATCATGGTCAACAACCAACTGTTCGCCACCCTTGCGACCATCGCCGCCGACGACTCTGCCTCCGCAGGCAAGGTGCTGCAGCAATCGCCCGGGTACGTCGCGGGCTGGGGAAGCCTCGCGCTGATCAACGCAGGCCTGGGCCAGAGCAAGAATCGCTCTGGGCTCAACTGGTTCCTGATCTCACTCCTGCTCGGCCCGATCGCGACCTTCCTGCTGGTGATCTCCGAGAAGCTGCCGGAACCGACCGCCAACGCCGGCACGCCGAGCGCCAAGTCGGATTCGGGTCGGTAGCGGCGAACGGAGCCCCCGGACACGCCGGATGATCTCGATGTCCTCGCGCTGACGACACGATCACCCGCCCGCGGCGTCCATCGCCCGCACCGTGCTGCGCCAGTAGGGGACAAGCCCCACCAGCACCAGCACGATCATGCCGACCACGGGCCAGATGGGCAGCACGGCCATCGCACCCGTGGCCACCAGCCCCGTTCCCTCGACAAGGCACAGGAACAGGCCGCACACCAGCATGACCGTCCATGCGAGGTACGTGCGGGTCGGCCCGAGGACGGCGACCCGCGACTGCGGCGGCAGCGCGAGGAACCGGTCCTTGCGCGGGACGTTCAGGAGGCCGGGCGCATGGAGCGCCATCCACGACAGGCCCGCACCGATCGCCGCCAGCAGGCACAGCATGAAGAGGCCGATCGCCGGCAGCGAGAACCACGCCGCCACGCCCTTGGCGCTCCACCCGCTCGGGACGCCGGCGCCGTCGAAGCGCGTCGGGAACGGATCGGGAAGCAGCGGGTACCAGTGGGCGGCACGCCACCACGTCACTGCCTGCAGCGCG
>CAYTYU010000001.1:0-1568 GCA_964440815.1 uncultured Chitinophaga sp. | reverse complement strand
GCGCGCGGGTGCTTCGTCGAGCGCCCGCGCCAGCCGGCCCACCGAGGACTCGCGGTCGTAGGCCCACTCGCGCTCGGCGTCGGTGTGGCGGACGATCACCCCCATGCGAGGGCCGTCTCCGGCCGTGGTCCACGCGAGCATCTCGAAGTCACCGTCGGAGTTCCCGAACGCCATGCGCGGGCGTGCGCCGATCCGTGATTCGATCGACACGGGCTTGCCGGCACCGTCGTCGACGAATTCGATTTCGCCCGTCTTCACCACCACCGGCACACCATCCCGCACCTCGTGGCGGAGCCTCGCCGTGCTGCCGATCACCTGGTCGCCCGGGATGCCGTACAGCTCCTCGGCGAACGCGCGCACGAAGTCAACGCCGCCTCCCGACACGACGAACGTGCGGTACCCGTGCGCGCGCAGGTATGCCAGCATCTCCAGCATCGGCCGGTAGGCCATGTCGAGGTAGCGGCGGCCGGTCCCCGGATGCCGGGCCGTCGCCAGCCATGCGCGCACGGACCGACGGAACTCGTCGGGGGTCATGCCGCCGTGGGTCGCGGCGACCAGCGCCGCGATGCCCCGTTCGCCCTGCGCCGCAACCGCACGCATGTCTCCGCGCAGGACCGACGCGAACGGCTCGGTGGATGCCCACTCCGGGTGCGCGCCCTCCATCGCCCGCACGCGGTCGACGATGAAGGCCAGCTGCACGTAGGCGGGCTGCTCGGCCCACAGCGTGCCGTCGTTGTCGAAGACCGCGATGCGCTCGCGCCCGGGGAGGAAGTCCGGGCTCGATGGATTCGTGGTTCGCGCGACGAACGACTCGATGGCCGAGCGGGCGGCCCCGTCCTGCCACGACGCCAGGGACGCGTCCTCCGCGCGCGCGGACTCGCCGCATCCGCCGCCCGTCGTGACGACCGCCGCCGAGGCCAGCGACGCCGCGACGAACAGCGCGATGGCCGCGCGCCCACACACCGCCGCCGTCCCGCTCACTGCCCCTGCGGCCGCGTCACGGCCTCCATCACCCGCTCCAGGTTGAAGCTGCCCGGCTTCTGGCGCGGCGGGAACTCGCGGAAGCTCTGCAGCCAGCGGCCGACGTAGGCGCCGGCGGGCGCGATCATGAACATCCGGTCGAGGTACCAGCGCTGGTAGCCCATCGCGTCCTCGTCCCGGGCGCGCTCGAACGGGTCCATGCGCAGGTTGGTGAGGATCGGCGCGCGCAGCTCGACGAACGGCTGCTGCCATACCTTCAGCCCCTCGGCCTCCTGCAGCAGGAACGTCGCCTTCCAGTTGCCGTAGCGAAGCGCGGCCACGCTGCCGTCGTCGGTCCAGTAGATGAACTCGCGCCGCGGCCACTCGGCCTGGCCACGCAGCGCGGGCCCCAGGTCGTAGCCGTCGAGGTGCACCTTGTAGGTGCGGCCGCCGATCTCCTGCCCCGAGCGCAGGTCCTGCACCGCCGTCGCGTTGCCCGCGGCGGCAAGCAGGGTCGGCAGCATGTCCTCGTGCGCGCCGACGTCGTTCACCACCGTGCCGGGCTTGATGGTGCCGGGCCAGCGGATCATGCACGGCACGCGGTAGCC